>NZ_QGNK01000002.1:0-349105 GCF_003336925.1 Rhodococcus sp. Eu-32
GCCCTTCCAGGATGTGCAGGTCGGTGCGGCACACGCCTGCACCGCCGATCTTGACGACGACGTCGAAAGGCCCTGTGGGCGTGGGTATCGGCAGTTCGGCCATCTGCAGTTTGTCGTGGTATCCCACGACCTGTACGGCTCGCATCGTGCTCATCGTTTCTCTCCTAGAGGGCGTCGACCGTGGTGCGGTCGGGGTCGTCGTAGCGGGTGCGCAGGAGCCCGCGGCAGAAGTGCGCGTTGCCGTCGATCGAGATTCGTGTCGAGCGGGCTCGGCGCAATGCGAGCGGAACGTCGATCTCGGCATAGTCGTTTCCGTCGTGGTCGACCATGACGAGGCTGTCCGGAGACGACGGCAGTCCAATGACCCTGCGACGCAACAACAGAGCACGGGTCACGGAGTCATTCGGCAGATCGCCGAGCACGACGCGCCCCATCTCGTTCATCTGCCGCGACGGTTCCGCTTTGAGCAGCGCCGTCAGGCACCGCTCCATGGCGGCCACATGGGCCTTGCGGTGGAAGATCGTTCGGAGTTCCTCCAGATCGTCCTCCGCCTCGTGCAAGAACGTACCCCGATACCCGGCGTCGGCGGCCAACCCCGCGTTGATGATCTTCGAGTCGTGATGGTCGATCAATTCGACTGTCACACTGCGCGTCCAGGGCAAGGCCGTCAGCACATCCTTGGCGTCCGACGCCATCAGGTACGCGAAGTTCGGCGCGCAGAACGACGTCGGCAACCGCAACTGAACCAGCACGTCGTGGTCCGACGAGACGATCAGCGAATGCACGAAGTCGAGATCGGTTATCGGCTCGTCCAATTCGGGATCGACGACCACGCTCAACGCTCGAAATGCCTCTGTTTCACGTGAATCCGACATCTCATGCTCCCACGAGACGATCGTCGTCCATCCGATCCGCGCCACGCGGTCCGACGGCGGGCTCGTCGGCGTCGGCGAGCCGAAGATCCTCGGGTACCTCGATGTCGTACATCTTGGCCGCGTTCAGCCCCAGAACCTTCTTCTTCTGATCAAGCGTGATCGGTGGGTATTCGCTGAGCTCCTCCGGGATCTGGAAGTCGACGAACGACTCGATCAACCACCGCGGCGTCCACAGCGCGTAGTCCGAGGAGAACTGGATGCGATCCTCGCCCAGCCAGTACAGCAGTTCACCCATGATCTGCCCGAAGTACTTCGGGCGCGTGTGCATGAACGGTATCGCCACCGCGAGACCCGCGTGCACGTTCGGCTCCTGCGTCGCGATCCAACAGAAATCTTCGAGCCGCGGTAGTCCGCAGTGTTCGACGACGAAGTTCAGATCGGTGAAGTCGGTGGCGATGTGATCGACGTCGGCGACGTCGAACGCGTCGCGGTCCAGCGGCCGGATCGTCGGTCCCTTGTGGACGTGGATGTTCGTGATGCCGAGTTCTCGGCACACCTCGAGATAGCGGCGAGTCCAGTCGTCGTCCAGCTTGTAGCCGCGAGAGTCTCCGTGCCACTCGGCGGTGTAGAGCTTGACGCCCTTCAGTCCGAACCGTTCGGCGTCCGCACGAAGCTGGTCGAGTCCGCGCTCACCGTTCCGCGGGTCGAAGTGGTGGTTGTACGTGAGCAGTCCCTTGTGGGCTTGCGTCAACGCCCACGCTTCCTCGGTCTGGCCGAAACCGTTCACGTAGAACTCGCCGAGGTGCGCCGGCTGGAAGATCGCATGGTCGACATAGCCGTCGATGAACAAATCCTTGATCAGGCGTTCGCCGCCCTGGTACAGGTACTCGTCGTACGTCCACAGCTCCGACTCCGGCGACAGGTTCCGGTGGTAGTCGTAGAAGCAGTCGATGAACTGCTTGCCGTGGATGTTGCGTTGATTCTCGACGCGCGCATCCCACAGCGCGACGTGCGCATCGACGATGAAGAACTTGTCGTCTCCCTTTTGATACATCTCGCATCCTTCCGGCTTTTCCGGCCAGTGACCGGCACCACACTTGGTGGCGTCGACGCTAGGGCGACGCGACGACGTCGGGCAGGGCTCGGATGTCTCAATCTGAGACGCGGACATCCCAGCTTCTGGCTGTAACCTGAATCACATATATGCCGTCGACGCGCGAGGAAGCCGCTTGTCAGACCTTCGACCAGACCGACCGGCCGCATCCGGCCCGCTCGCGAATCGGGACGACGCCCTCGTCCCGCAGCGGCTGCGCGCGTCCTGGCTCAGAAGCGAGCGCTACGGCGTCTCCGCCGACGCCGTCGAGCCGATGTTCGCCGGCACCGAACCAGCGGAGTCGCTGTTCCACGAATGCGGCAACGAGGTGCTCGCCGATCTGCAGCGCACGATGGAGTCCGAGCCGGTCGGGATGATGCTGACCGACTCCGACGGCGTCGTACTGAGCCGGGTCAGCGGCGACCACAGCCTTCTCCGTGCGCTCGACGCAGTTCATCTCGCACCCGGGTTCGGATACTCCGAGCGGGAGGTGGGCACCAACGGCCTCGGTCTCGCGCTCGCCGACATCGCTCCGACGATGGTGCGTGCCGACCAGCACTACTCCCACAGCCTCACCGGATTCACGTGTGCGGCGGCTCCCGTCGTCGACCCGGCCACCGGCAAGCTCGAAGGAGCGGTCAACCTCACGACGTGGTCGAGGACGTCGAGCAACCTACTGCTGACGTTGGCGCGCTCGGCGGCGAGCACGATCGCCGGCTCGATGCCGGCGCGCGGCTCCGAACGTCGCGCGCGGCCGCCGTCGCGTCGCAACCTCTTTCGCATCGAGCACCCGTCGTCGGCCGACGGTCTCGAACTCGGCCCAGCCTGGTCCGAGGCGTCGACCACCGCGTGTACCGCGATGTCAGCGGGCTCCGTCGTCGCGGCAGTCGGTCCGCCGAGTTCCGGTCGAGCGACGCTGCTGGCCCAGGCTGCGCGACGCGTGTTTCCGCGTCACCGCATTCTTTCGGCTGCGGCTCCCGACCTCGCCGACCTGCAGGCGTGGCTCGATCTGTGGTCGTTCGAGGCGGGACGGTCCGACACCGTCGTCGTGTTGCGTGATGTCGACACGCTGCCCGCCTACGCCGCGGGTCAACTCAGAAACCTGTTGTTCACCGCCCAGGGCGCGGCGATGCCCGTCGCACTGACGGCCGAGACGTACCAGGATGTTCCCACCGCGTTGGCCGACGTGGTCACGTCGGTCGCAGCGGTGCCGCCGTTGCGCAATCGACCCGAGGACGTCATGCCGCTCGCGCGTCACTTCGCCGCGACGTTCCGCGGTCGCGAGGTGGCGTTCTCTCCGGCCGCGGAACGCGCTCTGCGCAACTACGACTGGCCACACGATGCCGCCGAGCTGTCACGCGTGATCGCCCGCGCGATCAATCGTTCGGACATCGTCGACACTCCCGTTCTTCCCACCGAGGTGCTCGCCGGGCCTGCTCGACGGATGTCGTCGATCGAGGCATTCGAGCACGGCGAGATCGTGCGCGTGCTGTCCGGAAAGCTCACGATGCAGCAGGCGGCGGCAGAACTCGGGATGAGTCGGGCGACGCTGTACCGCAAGATCCGCTACTACAAGATCGACGTCGCGCGGGGGCGCTCCGCTTACCGATGATTGGAAGTTCCCGCGAGGGGTTATCTCGCGAGACATGACTGCGAACGAGAACCCCGATCACACCGAGGACGAGCCCAAGGGCGGCCGACCGGGTCCGACGGACGAAGGCAAGGACGGCGGCATGGCCACGCGCGAACTCGCACCCGAGATCGCCGAGGAGAACGACGACTGACCGGTCCAGCGCGTCAGCACCGGTTGCCAGTCACCCGACGCACTGTCACCGGCCCACGCCACGTAGCCGTCGGGACGGACGAGCATCGCCGGTCCGCCGTCGCGGCGTCGCGCGACGTGACCGGCGAATTCGACTGCAGGGGCGTCGCTTTCGAGGACGAGCACGAACCCCACGTTCCGTAGTTCCTCGAACAGACGGCCGTTCGTCGTCGGAATGTCCGACGCGCGCGTCCCAACGAGACGATGGTCGCCCGCGCGTCGCCCGTAGTCGATTCCGATGCCGGAGAACGTGGCGGCGGCTGTGGATGTGACGAACGGTATGCGCAGCGCACCTCGGACCACGACGTTGCGTAGCGCCTTGGCCACTCGGGACCGCAGAAGCAACATGCGCATCGTCCGGCCCGACACACGAATCACCCTCTTGCCGACGGGATACCGCTCGTCCTGATAAGTGTCGAGAATTTTGTCTTCGGCGCCGCCCAGCACCGCGGCCAACTTCCACCCGAGGTTCAGAGAATCCTGAATTCCGGTGTTCATACCCTGCCCACCAGCAGGTGAATGGACGTGCGCCGCGTCGCCCACCAAGAACACGCGCCCGGTCCGGTACCGGTCGACCTGCCGTTCGTCGCACCGGAATCGGGATGTCCACCGCACCTCTCCCCAGCCGTAGTCGGTTCCCATGGCACGGACGAGAACGTTCCTGAGCACGTCGTCGTCGATGGGGTCGTCGTCCTCGGATCGATCGCCCCGATCCCACGCGACGACGCGGTACCACCCGTCGCCGAACGGAGCGACGAACGCGAAACAGTCCTTCCCCGCGTCGACCTCGACGACGCCCTGCGGCGGGTCGGTCAAGGCGACGTCGGCCAGCATGATCGAACGCAGCAGCGCTCGGCCCCGGAACTGTTGCCCGATCGACTCCCGCACGATGCTGCGGACCCCGTCGGCACCGACGACGTACGCCGCGCGCCATGTCGCGGTCCGGCCGTTCGTGCGAGCAGTGACGGTGACGCCGAGCCCGTCCTGCTCGATGCCGGTCACCGTGACGCCGCGGACGATGCGGGCTCCCGCGTCACGCGCATGCCGTTCGAGCAGCGAGTCCACGGTGGTCTGCGGTGTCGACAGCAAGAACGGGTACGGCGACGGCAATCCACTCATGTCCAGGTAGGTGTCAGCCCACATTCGCAGAGCGCTCACGCGGGCGCCGGTGGCCAACAGTTCGCCCGCGAGGCCGCGAGTGTCGAGCATTTCGAGCGTGCGTGCGTGCACGCCGAACGCTCGGCTGAGCGGTGACATCGCGTCATGTTTCTCCAGCACGACGACGGACTTCCCTGCCGACGCCAGCTCGCCTGCCATCGTGCATCCGGCGGGCCCGGCTCCGACGACCACGACATCCACGGTGTCCATGACGGCCTCCTGGGCTTGGGTCAACGGTTGTTGACTTCGACGGTAGACCGGTTCCGCATCCTGGTCAACGCCTGTTGACTTGACCCCGTGAATTCGTCGAAAATTCGCCATTCGTGCAGGTACAAAAACCGCACTGTTCGCGGTGTTGCAGTACACACCCGAAAAAGTCGCATCCGCGATACGCAATTACTACCGTCTGTCGTATGCAGCTGACGCGCTTCACGGACCTCGGACTGCGAGCGTTGATGCTGCTCGCAGCCGCGTCCGACGACGGGCGCCGGGTCACCACACGATCCATCGCCACGAATGTTCACGCGTCCGAGCATCACGTCGCCAAAGCCGTCACCCAGCTGGCCGAACTGGGGCTCGTCGAGTCGCAACGCGGACGCGGCGGCGGACTGTCCCTCACAGCCCAGGGACGGACCGCGACGGTGGGACAGGTCGTCCGACGACTAGAAGGTGACGCCGACGTCGTCGACTGCGTCGGCACGCGCCCGTGCCCGCTACTTCCTGCGTGCAGACTGCGTCGTGCACTCGCGGACGCGAAGGAAGCGTTCTACCGCGAACTGGACGGTCACACGATCGGCGATCTGACCGACAATGCCGTCCTCCCTCTGATTTCTTCACTTCCCCTCCTGCCCGGCACCGCCGGACGCTGAGCCCGAAAGGCCCCGTAGCCATGACCGAGACGACCCATGCCCACACCCCGGTGACGCCCTCGGCGCCGGACGAACTCGACGAGCATCACGCGGCCGTCATCCGCGCGACGCTTCCGCTCGTCGGCGCCAACATCGACGCGATCACGACGGAGTTCTACCGCCGCTTGTTCGAGGCCCACCCGTCGCTGAAGCAGAACCTGTTCAACCGCGGAAATCAGGCTCGCGGCGCCCAACAGCGCGCTCTCGCAGGCGCAGTCGCGACCTTCGCGACACACCTCGTCGACCCCGATCTGCCGCACCCCGTCGAGTTGCTCTCGCGCATCGGGCACAAGCACGCGTCGCTCGGAATCACGGCCGACCAGTACAGCGTCGTGCACGAGAACCTTTTCGCGGCCATCGTGGAAATTCTCGGCGCCGAGGCCGTTTCGGCCGACGTGGCGGCCGCATGGGACCGCGTCTACTGGATGATGGCGGATGCGCTGATCGACCTGGAACGACGCCTGTACGAGATCGCCGGCGTCGAGGCCGGGGACGTGTTCCGACGCGTCACCGTCACCGAACGCGTCGACGACCCGTCCGGTGCCGTGTCGATCTCCGTCGAAGACCCGGCGGTTTCGCTGCCAGATTTCTCTGCGGCACAGTATGTTTCGGTCGGCGTGACGCTTCCCGACGGCGCACGGCAGCTGCGTCAGTACAGCCTCGTCGGCGCACCCGCCACCGGTGTGTGGACGTTCACGGTCAAGCCTGTCGACGACGAGGGCACGCCCGCGGGCGAGGTGTCCACCTGGATTCGCGACCACCTGCGCGTCGGCGACACGATCGACGTCACGTTGCCGTTCGGCGACCTGGCCTCGGGAACACTCGGATCGCGTCCTGTGGTGCTCGTGTCGGCGGGCATCGGCATCACACCGATGATCGGCATTCTCGAATTCCTTGCCGCCGAAGCGAAGACCTGTGAGGTGTTGTCGCTGCACGCCGATCGTTCGGCGCAGACTCACCCTTTGCGCGAGCGGCACGCACAGCTGATCTCGGAACTGCCGTCGGCGTCGCTCGATGTCTGGTACGAGGAGCGCGGCCTGATGGATCTGAGCGAGACCGCGTTCCCCGACGACGCCGAGTTCTACCTGTGCGGCAACGTCGGGTTCACCCGGTCGGTTCAACACCAGCTGACACTGCGCGGGATCTCCGGGGAGCGCGTGCACACCGAACTCTTCGCGCCGGACGACTGGCTGGTCTGAGCCGACGCCTCGGTCAACATCCGTTGACTATCATCGACGCCATGGCCCGCCCTCGTTCAGCGACCTCGACCCGCGCGGCAATTCTCGACGCCGCCCGCGCCCGTTTCGGAAACGACGGCTACGAGCGCACGACGATGCGGGCCGTGGCGTCGGATGTCGGGGTCGACGCCGCGATGGTCGTGCGGTACTTCAAGACCAAGGACACACTGTTCGCCGAAGCCGCGACATTCGAACTCGACCTCCCCGACCTGCACGACGTCGATCCCGAGCAGCTCGCATCCGTTCTGATGCCCCGATTCTTCGAGGTCTGGGAGACCGACGGCACCTTCCTCGCGCTGCTGCGCGCTGCGGCGACGAGTTCGACGGCGGCACAGACGATGCTGGACGTGTTCGCGCATCAGGTCGCCCCGTCGCTCGCCGCGATCACGCCCGATCGTCACGCCGAACGCGCCGCCCTCGTCGGAAGCCAGATCCTCGGACTTGCGTTCTCGCGCTATGTACTTCGGGTGCCACCATTGGCGTCGATGTCGCACGACGACGTCGTCCGGTGGGTCGGCCCGACGCTCACGCGGTATCTGACCGACTAGACCCGGTCAGGAAACGCGCGCCTGGAGACGACGGCGATGATCGAGCCGCACGTGAGAACCCCGGCAGCGACCCATGCCAGGTTCGACACCCCCAGCGCGGGAAGCAACGCCGCCCCGATCGCCGCGCCGGCCGCGATCCCGATGTTCGACGACGCGTTCACCCATGCACCGGCCAGTTCCGGTGACGTCGCGTGTGTGCGCACCGCGGACGACTGGTAGATCGACGGCACACCGCCGAACGCACCGTTCCACATCGCTGCCGCGATGACGACGGCGATCGCCGACGGATGTGCCCACCCCACGGCGAGCACGCCGATCGACACGATGGACAGGATCACGACGGTGGTCCGACGCGGATTGCGATCCAGCATCTGGCCGGCGAACCACAGTCCGGCCAGGCCGCACGCTCCGCAGACGAGCAACAGGGGTCCGATGGCCGAATTGCTCACTCCCGCAGCGAGGAACAGCAAGCTGATGTAGGTGTACAGAATGTACTGTCCAACGTAGGTGACGGCGTTGGACGACACGACGGCCGTCAATTGGCGCCGACCCGCACCGACACCGTCGGGCCGCTCGGGAGTCTCCGACGTGACCGGCGGCAGGAAGCGGGCAACCAACACGAGCGTGATCGCCGACGCCACCGCCAGAACCACGAACGCCGCTCGCCACCCCAGGGCCGTGCCCAGTGACGTCGACACCGGGACGCCGAGCACGAATCCGACCGACGCGCCGCCCGTCGCGAGCGCCAACGCCTTGCCGACCTGGCCGCGGTCGACCAGCCGAGGTGCATAGCCGATGCACAGCGAGAAGAACAGGGCGTGTGCGGCGCCGCCGATCGCGCGCCCACCGACGACGACAGCGAAGGTGGGCGCCACCGCCACCACGGCATTGCTGACAACATATCCCGCAATCGTGGCCAGCAGCAACGGCTTTCGCGGCAACGACCGCGTCAGGATGGTCATCGGCACGGCCGACAGAGCGACCATTCCGGCGTAGAGGCTCACGAGCAGACCCGCCGTCGACTCGTCTACGGAGAACCCGGAGCCGATGGCGGTCAACAACCCGACCGGGAGCATTTCCGTCGTCACCGCAAGGCAGGACGCGACCGCAAGCGAGATCAAGCCGGGGAGCGTGGCCCGGACGGTTCGGGCACCACCGCCCGCGGCGTGAGTCGTCGTCATGCGTTCTGAATATACTCAGCCGCCGAGTTTAATCAAGTGCGATGATGACGGCGATGAGTCGACCACAGGACAGCACCGCCGCACGCTGGCACGGAGCCGCCCAACTCGTCGGACTCGTGCGCGCCGAACCGGGCATCACCCGAGCGACCGCCGCGCAGAGGCTCGGCATCAGCAGCGGCGGGGCCACCGATCTCGTTGCCCGCCTTCGTGCCCATGAACTGCTCGACGAGGTTCCGGCTCCGAGCAGAGGGCGTGGCCGTCCGACGACGGTGCTGCAGCCACACGCGCGTGGGCCGCTCGTCATCGCCGCCGACCTACGTCCGAAAGACTGGAGTCTGGCGCTGGCCGACATCGGCGGGCAGCCGAAATTCGTCACCCCGACGCCACTCGACTCGCCCGATCCGGCTCAGCTCGTCGCGGAGGTCGCGTCCGCGATTCGCGACGCGTACGACCGTGAACCGGGCCGGGTTCGGGCGGTGTCGGTGTCGGTTGCGGGCACCGTCAGCGATGACAGGCTGGTTCAGTTCACGCCGCGCGGGTGGTCCGACGTCGATCTCAGCCCGCTGACCGCCGCCCTTCCCCGCCACCTCGACATACCGTTGCTGATCGGGAACGACGCCACGCTGGCGGGCTTGGCCGAGGCGAGAACCGGTGCGGCACACGGCGCCGGGACCGCGTTGCATCTGATGATCGGCGTCGGACTGGGAGGCGCGTTGGTCGTCGACGGCGTTCCCGCGACGGGCGCGCACGGCGCGGCAGGCGAGTACGGCCACATCCCGTTCGGTGACCCCTCCCAGGTGTGTCCCTGTGGCGCGCAAGGCTGCTGGGACCTGACGATCGACGGCCGCGCCCTCGCGCGGCACATCGGGGAAAAGGCGCCCGTAGATCCGATCGCGTACGCACGCGGCATCGCCGGAGGGAACAACCTGTCCGACAACAGGATTCGCGGCGCATTCGACGCCGTCGCGACCTCCATCGGGCGTGGCATCGCAGGCCTGGTCAATCTGCACGACCCCGACGTCGTCACGCTCGGCGGGCTCGCCCCGACACTGCGGGCAGCCGCGTCGGACAGCTTCGACGCGGCATACCGGCAGGGCCTCATGGCTTTCCGGAAGAATGCAGCGCCGCCCGTTCTCGACGGCCTCCACGGCGACGATGGGCCCTTGCATGGCGCCGTCGCGATCGGACTCGATCACGTGACGTCGGAGCAGTCGCTGGCGGAGTGGGCGCGGCAGTAGGCGCTACTTCTTCTCGGGGTCGTGGCCCCAGTTCATCAGCGAGTACCGCCACGGTGTGTCGCTGATATCGCCCTTGGGCTTCTGCGCGGAATGCCGATTGATGTACCCGACGACTTTCCGCATGTGCTTGTAGTCGTCGTCCGTCAGATCGGCTTTCTTCGTATGCAGGATGTCGACGATGCGACGGCCACTTTCGTGACCCGTGGATTCGCCACCGTCCTTCTTCTGCCCGACGTCTTTCGACTCGTCCGTCTTCAGAAACTTCTCGAGCTCGCCCGCGGTCATGTTGACCGCGTCCTTGAAGTCCTTCCAGGTGTCCTCGTGGTCGTCGGCCATGGTCAGGACTTCTTCTTCAGCGCCGACGGCTTGTGCACCGCGTCGTTGCCGGACTTGTCGCTCTCGACGCGGTATTGAGGTTCGTCCTTCGACGCCTTGACGGTCCGGCCTGCGGCTTCCTTCTCCGAGGTGATCTTCTCCTTGACCTCACCCTCGGCTGTGCTGCCGTGGCTTTTCCATTCGACCTTGTCGCCTTTGTGGAATTCGTCTTTGCTCATGGGGTCACGGCTACCCGTCCTTGCAAGATCTACTCCCCTGTTGTGCGTTTTCGACGTTTCGAGCCACACATCAGGAGGGTGAATTTCGCCGCGATCCGCCGAGTCGCGCCGCCTGGGTCGCCAGGTGGCGCCGCTCGGCGAGGTTGGACGCAGCCTCCGCCGCCTCGCCGAACAGCGTCGCAGCGGTCTCGAGATCGCCCGCCTTCTCGTGCAGGTACGCCGACGCCGCGGCATAGCGCGGCACATCTGGATCGATCCGAGCGAGCGCTGCCAGACCCGCCGCCGGACCGTCGGCCTCGCCGACCGCGACTGCGCGATTGAGTCCGACGACGGGGCTGTCGGTGATCGCCTGCAGCTCGTCGTACCACTCCACTATCTGGACCCAGTCGGTCTCGTCGGCGCGAGGCGCATCGGCGTGCAGCGCGGCGATCGCGGCCTGTGCCTGGAACTCGCCGAGTCGATCGCGTCGCAACGCCTTCTGCAGGATGCCGACGCCGTCGGCGATCATCGTCGTGTTCCACAGGCTGCGGTCCTGCTCGGCCAAGGGCACCAACGTGCCGTCGCTGCGCGTCCGGGCCGGCCGCCGGGCATGATGCAGCAACATCAACGCCAGCAGTCCGGCGGTTTCCTCGTCGTCGGACATGGCGTACAACTGCCTCGTCAAACGGATGGCTTCCGACGCGAGGTCGACGTCGCCGCTGTAGCCCTCGTTGAAGATCAGGTACAGCACACGGCGGACGGTCGCAGGATCGCCCGGTTCGTCGAATCGGACGTCGGAGACGGTCTTCTTCGCGCGACTGATGCGTTGAGCCATCGTCGTCTTCGGGACGAGGTAGGCCGCCGCGATCTGTTCGGTCGTCAGACCACCGACAGCACGCAACGTCAGCGCGACCGCGGACGCCGAGCTCAGCGACGGGTGCGCACACAGGAAGAACAGGTGCAGTGTGTCGTCGCGACTCTCGGCCGGGCCCGGCGGCGGCTCGGCGTCGACGCGTAACTCGCGCTCGCGACGAGACATCTCGGATCGGTGAGCGTCGAGAAACTTGCGCCACGCGACGGTGACGAGCCAGCCCTTCGGATCGGCAGGCGTTCGGCAGGAGTGGAGCCCGCGGAACGACCCGGTGGGGTCGGGCCAGGCTGTGAAAGCCTGCAGCAGCGCCTCCTGAACGGCGTCCTCGGCCGTCGCGAAATCGAGTCCGCGACGGACGAGCACACCGATCACGGCGGGAGTGAGCTCCCGGAGCAGCTGTTCGTTCATGTCACTCGGTGACGGTCGGGGGCACACCCATCAACGGACGAACTTCGAGCCACTCGTGGATCGGCTTGCCGTGTGCGCCGGGCGCGGCAGACAGTTCGCCCGCGAGTTCGAGGGCGCGGTCGTAGGTGTCGACGTCGATGATCATGAACCCGGCGATCAGGTCCTTCGTCTCGGCGAACGGCCCGTCGGTCACAGGCGGCTTGCCCTCGCCGTCGTAGCGGACCCAGGCGCCCTCCGAGGACAGCGCATGGCTGGCGACGAACTCACCGGTTCCGCGAAGCTTGTCCGCGAAATCTTCCATGTACTGCATGTGCGCATTCACCTCGTCGGGTGCCCACTGGTCCATCGGGACGTCGTTCACTGCTTCGGGGGCGCCGCGGTAATGCTTCAGGAACAGGTACTTCGCCATGACTGTCTCCTTCGGTATCGGGCAGCCCCTGTGGCTGCATCCATCCCTGGGACGGAGCCGAAGGACCGTTGTCGACATGGTTCCAGAACTTTTTTCGTTTCGGGCGGTCACACGGGCCGCGCTTTCCTACGATCGACGTGCGGGGCCAGCACGTCGCTGATCGGCGATGTCCGCCGTCGGCGATGATTTTCGGTCTCGCTGCGTGTCTCGATAGATGTCGTAGAACTGCGAATATTTCGAACCGACTCGACTGTGGAGATGACGATGACTACTCGACTCAACCCGTACCTCGGCTTCCGAGGCGACGCGCGCACCGCAATGGAGTTCTACCAGGGCGTCTTCGGCGGCGAACTGACGATGAGCACATTCGCCGAGTTCGGCGCCAGCGATGACCCTGCCGACAAGGACCAGATCATGCACAGCCAGCTCGAGACACCGAACGGGCTGACGCTGATGGGCGCGGACACCCCGGCTAGCATGCCTCTCGACGTCGGCAACAACGTCTCGGTCTCGCTCAGCGGTGAGGACGAAGCCGAACTGACCGGCTACTGGGACAAGCTCGCCGTCGGCGCCCAGAACACGATGGGACTGAACAAGGCGCCGTGGGGCGACACCTTCGGGATGCTCACCGACAAGTTCGGCATCAACTGGATGGTGAACATCTCCGGGTAGCCCTGCTCTACGGTAGGTTCCTTCACCGACACCCGTCACTCGGATCGTCCGGCACGTTCCTGCCGGTGAAGGGATCTATTTTCTCATGGCTTCGATTACTTTCGACCGCGCCACCAGGCTGTTCCCTGGTTCCGACGCGCCCGCCGTGGACGCGTTGGACCTCGAGATCGCCGACGGCGAATTCCTCGTCCTCGTCGGCCCGTCGGGTTGCGGCAAATCGACGTCTCTGCGCATGCTCGCGGGTCTCGAGGAGGTCGACAGCGGCCGAATCCTCATCGGCGGCAACGACGTCACGCACGCCGAGCCCAAGGAACGCGACATCGCGATGGTGTTCCAGAACTACGCGCTGTACCCGCACATGAGCGTCGCCGAGAACATGGGCTTCGCCCTCAAGCTCGCCAAGGCGAGCAAGGAGGAAATACGTACGCGGGTCCTCGAAGCCGCCAAGCTGCTCGACCTCGAGCAGTACCTCGACCGCAAGCCCAAGGCACTGTCCGGCGGTCAGCGTCAGCGAGTTGCCATGGGACGGGCCATCGTTCGCCAGCCGCAGGTGTTCCTGATGGACGAGCCGCTGTCGAACCTCGACGCCAAACTGCGCGTCCAGACGCGTACGCAGATCGCACAACTGCAGCGCAGACTCGCCACCACAACCGTCTACGTCACGCACGACCAGGTCGAAGCCATGACGATGGGCGACCGCGTCGCAGTGTTGAAGGGCGGGGTGCTGCAGCAGTGCGCATCGCCGCGTGAGCTGTACCGGACTCCCGCCAACGTCTTCGTCGCCGGCTTCATGGGATCACCGTCGATGAACCTGTTCCGAGTCCCTGTCGCCGACGGCGGCGTGCGGATCGGCAACCAGGTCGTGCCCGTCCCCCGCAGCACCCTGTCGGGTTCCACCGGGACCGACGTCGTGTTCGGCATCCGTCCCGAGCACGTCGAGATCTCCGAGTCCGGACTGAAACTCGAGATCGACGTCGTCGAGGAACTCGGTTCGGAGGCCTTCGTCTTCGGGCGGGCGGACATCAACGGATCGCCGCAGACCATCGTCGCCCGCGCCGACTGGCGTGACCCGCCGCAGAAGGGCGAGGTCGTGCACATCCGGTTCGACGAGGCGCACGCACACGTCTTCGACGGCGCCGGGGATGGTGTGCGGCTGAGCTAGCCCGTAATCGAACGTACGACGTGGGCCCGAGCCCGCGGAATCCGCGGGCTCGGGCTGATTTCTCGGGTCCCATGTTCATACTGTGCTGTGCTGTTGACCCCATTGAACTGTTCGTATTATCGTAATGTTCGAATAGTTCATTGTGATACAGGCCACAGCAATGGCGGGTTCTCCCGTGCCTCGACTCGCCCGAAGTGGCGTACCGGACCCTGCCGCGGCATCGACTTCTCAGCGCGCGGCGTCCGTTGCACGCGACCTCCGAATTCGCCTGTTCGAGAGGTTCGCTCGGATACCATCCACAGCAAGGACACTTTGTGAACATGAATTCAGATAGCCTGACGCCCGTCTCGGAGGACCCTCGGCGATCCAATCGCAAGGGCGCGCTCGTCGTGCTCATCTGCTTCGCCGCAGTATTCTCCGAGGGCTACGACCTCGTGATCTACGGATCGGTCGTGCCTGCGTTGCTCGACTATGACGCGTGGGGCCTCGACGCCCCAGCCGTCGGCACCATAGCGAGTCTGGCGTTGGCAGGCATGCTGGTCGGCGCCTCGGTCAGCGGAATTCTGACCGACACGTTCGGTCGACGAAAGGTCTTGATCTACTCGGTCGCGTTCTTCTCGTTCACCATGGCGGTGTGCGCCGTGGCCCCGAATCCCGAGGTGTTCGGCGCATTCCGATTCCTCGGTGGCTTGGCGTTGGGTGGCGTCGTCCCCGCTGCCATCACGATGGGCGTCGAATATGCCCCACGTGGACGCGGGAACTTCTACAACGGGCTCGTTCAAAGTGGTTACGGCATAGGCGGTGTCGCGTCGGCACTGCTCGCGCTGTGGCTCATCGCCGATCACGGCTTCCGAACGATGTTCTGGATCGGTGCACTCCCCCTGGTGACGCTCGTACCGATCGCCATGCTGTTCCTGCCGGAGTCGATCGACTTCCTGAACTCCAAGGGACGGTATGCCGAAGCACGCGCAACAGCCGAAAAAGTCGGTCGTGCTTGGTCTCCCGACCAGGCACGGACGGTGGCGAGTAGTCGGTCGTCGCGACCGAGCAATCCCGTGTCCGCACTATTCGGCGGCCGCTACGTGGCCGTCACCGCACTGTTCATCGGTGCATACTTCATCGGATTGTTGTTGTCCTACGGACTCAACACGTGGCTGCCGCAGATCATGCGCACCGCGGGCTATCCCCTCGATTCCGCCTTGACCTCGCTGGTCGTCATGAGCGCAGGTGGAGTGTTCGGCGTACTCACCCTGTCACGAGTGGCGGACCACTTCGGGGCAAAGATCGTCGCGTGCAACGCATTCGGCATCGCCGTGATCAGCCTCGTCGTACTCAGCATCAGCCCGCCGACTCCGGTGTTCTATGCGGCTCTGTTCGCTGCAGGCGTCGGCTCCTGGGGGACGACGGTCGTGATCTCGGGGTACGTCACCGAGATCATGCCTGCGGACCTGCGCGGCTCGATGCTGGGAGTGGGCCTCGGACTCGGCCGCTTGGGCGCCGTCGCGGGCCCTCAGGTGGGCGCATTTGTCATGGCGTCGGGCCTCGCCGTCGAGTGGAACTTCTACATCTTCATAGTTCCGGCCGCACTCGGCCCGATCATCCTGCTGGCGATGCCGCTGGCGATCTCCGCAAGCCGCCGACGACACGGCGTCTTCCGCACTTCGGAAAGTGACGCAGCCTCGGCACGAGCAGTGCCCCAGCGTGACACCGTGACCGAGAGCTGATTTCCCCACACATCGAGAAGAGCCCCTGTCGGACAGGATATCCGACAGGGGCTCTTTACTATCCGTGAACGATGCTATCAGGCGATGACAGCCTGCTTCAGCGGAAGCGAAACATCTTCGGAGAGCGCGACATCGATCGATCCACCGTCGTTCAGAAGCTTTCTCAGCAGGACGAAGTCCCCCGGCTTGTTCACACACTCGGCTCCGACGACGACACCGTCGACGAAATACAGAATCGAGAATTTCCCGGACGCCGGGTCGCCGCGGATCACTGTCCGGTCCGCGTCGTCACGTCCGCCTACCATCTGCAGCTTCAAGTCACCTTGGTGCGACCAGAACCAGGGCACCTCGACCTCGGGGTCGCCGACGACGTCGCTCAACGAACGTGCGGCGTTCTTGGCCTGCAGAGTCGCATTGTGCACCGACTCCAGCGATCGGGAGACGCCGGGGACCGACAGACTTCGGGTCACGGTGCAATCGCCCGCCGCGACGATACCGTCGACGCTCGTCCTCGATGCACCGTCGACGACGATGCCGCGGTCGATCTCGAGTCCGATTCGCTCTGCAAGCTCGATACGGGGTACGACCCCGATCCCGACGACGACGAAATCCGCCTCGACGAGCTCACCGTCGTCGAGAACAACGCCTGCGGCCTTGCCCTTGCGTTCGAAGACCTCGACGACGGACGCCCCGAGTCGAACGTCGACTCCGCGAGCGCGGTGCAGATCTGCGAACACGCCGCCGACGAGCGGTCCGACCGACCGACCCATCAGAGTCGTATCGCATTCCACGACCGTGGCTTTCAGGCCGGCCGACCGCGCGAGCGCTGCAGCTTCGAGTCCGATGAAACCACCCCCGACGACCACGACGGATTCCGACTCGGCGAGATACCGATTCAGAACCACCGCGTCGTCGAGATTCTTGAGATACAGCACGCCGGGCAGATCCGCACCCGGCACCTTCAGGGTCCGGACAGACGATCCGAGGGCAAGCGCGAGCCCATCGAATCCCACGGTCCGGCCGCTGGCGCTGACGACCTTGCCTGCGTCACGGTCGATATCGCACACCGGGTCACCCAGACACATCTCGATCCCCAGCTCGTCGTAGAACGACGGGCCTCTCAGCGTGATGGAGTCGACCGGGTTCGTCGGCGACAGATTTCCCTTCGAGAGCGGGGGTCGATGGTACGGGCGATGCGACTCGTCGCCGAACACGGTGATCGATCCACGAAAGTCGTTGTCCCTCAGAGATGCGGCGATCTGAACGCCGGCATGTCCGGCGCCTACGACCACGACACGATCGCTCACCGTTGCTCCGCAGGCGTACGCACGATCAAGCCGTCCATCGCCTCGGTGACCTCGAGCTGACACGACAACCTGCTCACCGGAAGCCGTTCTGCCGCAGTGCCGTCGAGCATGTCTTCCTCGTCATCGTCGGGTGCTCCGACGATGTCCAGAAAGACCTCGTCCACGTAGACGTGGCACGTGCTGCATGCAAGCGAGCCGCCGCAGTCGGCGACGATGTCTGGGATGTTGTGTTGCACCGCAGCAGCCATCACCGACTGGCCGATCGGGGCTTCGATGTGACGTTCGGTTCCCGCAACGTCGACGAATGTTATCGATACCATTGATTGCCTCCGTACTCAGTGGGCATTTCGGCCGTTCGGGCCAGATAGTCCCACAGCCCATTTCGTCCCCGACGTATGTGCGTTGACGAGTTTGAGACCACCGTCGATCACCACGTTCTCACCGGTCATGTACCCCGTCTCCGGCCCGGCGACGAACTCGAAGAACGCTGCGATCTCGTCCGGGCTGACCAGCCGGTCGATCGGTGTCGTCCGTGCGATGTGGTCCATGTCCTCCGGCGGAACGATCTTCCGCAACATGGCGGTGTCGACTCCAGCCGGCGAGATGGCGTTGACCGTGATCGATGTCTTCGCAAGTTCGAGTGCCAACGATTTGACGAGTCCCAACACGGCGTGCTTCGAGGCCACGTACGCGGCCAGAGACGCTCCGCCCAAGATGCATTCGACCGATCCACAGACGAGGATGCGTCCGCCGGTGGGAGCATCCAGCATCGACGGCAGAACGGCTTTGACACTGTTCCACACGCCCTTGACGTTGACGTCGAACACGAAGTCGCGGTCTTCGTCGGACATGTCGAGCAGTAGTGCGGACCGAGAGACCCCGGCGATCGCGGCCAGGACGTCGATCGGCCCCGACCGCGTGGCGACATCGACCGCCGCGCGCAACGAGGCGGGGTCACGTACATCTCCCACGAAGGGTGTGATCGACGAATCGGACGCCATCCGCACGGTTTCCTCGAGTCCTGCGGGATCGACGTCGAACGCGTGAACGCGGGCGCCGGCAGCAGCGTAACGCACTGCTACTGCTCGTCCGACCCCCGACCCGGCACCGGTCACGAACGCGCTCCTGCCGTCGAGCGATCCCGTCACTGTGACACTTCCTGCCCCAGTTCGACTTCCAGGTGCGCAGGGCCTCTCAGCATGTGATTGCGGTGGTACTCGATGTGATCGTCGACCAGTACCATATCCGGATAGGTCTGTGCCATCACACGAAGAACGATGGCTGCTTCCATGCGCGCGAGTGCCGCGCCGAGGCAGTGATGCGGCCCGAAGCCGAAAGCGTTGTGCGGGTTTCGTTTGGCAGTCAAGTCGAGTACGTCGCCGTCGGGGAACGCGTCGGCATCACGGTTCGACGACGCGAGGAACACCGAGACCGTGTCCCACTGTTCGATGTCCACATCACCGATCCGCCCGGCCTCACCCGCGAGTTTGTCGATGTACTGAGTGGGTCCGGTGTAACGCAGCAACTCGTCGACCGCAGCGGTCGCCCGGTCCGGATCTTCGACCAGCAGATTCCACTGGTCACGATGGTCACGAAGCAACGCGATCATCGAATTGCCGATCAGATTGGTCGACGTCTCGTGTCCCGCGAAGATCATCTGGGTGATGAGCGCGACCAGCTCTTCCTCGGAGAACCGGTCACCGTCGCCTTCGCCGTCGAGCAGTGCACGCAGCAGCGGAGTCGTCTCCTCCGTCCGCTTCCTCGCGAAGTGGTCGAGGCAGTACTCACGCAAGGCGAAGACGCTGGCATGGGTGGATTCGACCAGCGGGTCGGACGACCATTCGCCGCCGACGAACAGACCGAGATCACACGACCAGGCGCGCAGCTTGTCGCGGTCTTCGGTGGGAACGTCCAACAGTTCGCAGATCACGATGAGCGGAAGGTGGAATGCGAAGTCCGAGATGAATTCGACTGTCGTACGGCCCCGTATCGTCTCGAGGAGTCGCTCGACTATCTCCTCCACATGCGACCGCATGTCGTTCACCACCCTCGGGGTGAAGGCATTCTGCGCGAGGCGCCTCAGTCGCTTGTGCTTGGCACCGTCGACACCTGCGAGACGCTTCTCGTAGAACATGAACGTCTCACGCAACTGCACCTGGTGTGGTTCGTCGAGCAGATCAACCGCGGTGCGGAACCGAGATCCCTTGACGGCAAGACCCTGCAGCGTGGTCGGTGCCGTCAGGATGCGACGGCAGTCGTCGTACCGCCCGACGAGGATCCGATCCTTGAATCTGAATGCAGGCCCGTACTCTCGAAGCTTGCGGTAGAACGGATACGGATCGGCGATCATGTCCGGATCGTGCGAAAAGAAACGTCGGGCCAGTTCGGTCAACTCTGCCGCATCGGTTCGGTTGTCGACGGAACCCATCGGGACAGTACTCATGAGAACTCCTGGATTCGGGGTACGGACCAGTTGCTCGTGCGGCCGGAGTTCGATATTGCTGCACCGAAAGCTGTTGCTGTGCAGCGATATCGACGACGACTACCGCACTTCTACTGTTGGCTATGCGTCTTCTCGTGGATCGACGATGACGACGGTGTAGTCGGAATCGCCGGTATGCCTGCGCACCGACGACGTCGCGATCTCCGCCAGCTTCGGTGCGGGCAGGAGGCAATCCGCACAACCGATTTCAGTGAGATCGAGAGCGAATCTGAGCTCCTTCTCGTGGCTGGGCTCGATGACGTCGAGACGAGCGCCGTCTCCCGACACCAAGATCTGGATCTCTTCGACGGCTTTGGCGAGCGACTGATCGATCGACCCGCTCATGATGCCGCTCCGCTCCGCTGGCCACGGACGTCCCAGTTCGCCGGATCGAGCGAACGAGTGACAGGAATGTGGTTCGACATGCCGGGCAGCATCGTCGCGTGCAGACTTCCCTTGCCGCCGTTGACGATGACCGACACGTCGTCGGGCGAATCCATCAGGTAGACGTAGCCGTCCTTGACATCGTGCGCCTCCTCCAGCGGACCGTGTAACGAGGCAGGGAACCACGAGATCGGAAGCTTCGCTTCCGTGAACAGGAATTCCTGCACGTCCTGGATGTCCGGGATCTCACGAGCCACGATGTTCGCCCAGACCGGATTGAGAGCCACCACCTGGTGAGCGAACTGGGCCGAGTGGTCCATGTTGTTGTTTCCCATGTAGCACAACGACTTCGCGACGACCTCGAGGATCTCTCGGCCGGAACTGCCGTAGCTGTCGAGGATGTTCGCCGACCCGAGCACACCGATCGCCGTGACGGAGTCACCCGAGACCCCACGGCGTTCACCGAGGGAGCGCCACGGAGATTCCTCCAGCCATTCGGACGTGACGATTCCCGTGACACGACCCGGCTGACCGAACACCGACTCCGACGTCTTACCCGCGACCTGTCCGGCGACGTTGCGCATGACGAGACGGACGGTACGGCCGATGGCAGGTGCCGCACCTGCCACACCTCCGAATGCACTGTGACGGTGCGGGATATCGAGACGGTCCCTGACATCCCCGCTGACGACGAACGCCGGCACGACGGAGGCCGTCGTGGCGTTGACGCCTGCAAGGTCGAAGGCGGGATCGCTGACGGCGGAGATGCACGCGACGATCAGCGGCATCGCCTCGGGGGGTGCGCCTGCCATCACCGCGTTCACCGCGATGTGCTCGACCGTGCAGTCGATTCCTGAGGGAAACAGGCGACCCGCGACGAACTGGCCGTCGATACCGCTGGCATCGACGTACTCCGCGACGAGAGCTTCGGTCGGCGGAATCACCGGGAGTCCGTCCGACCACCCACGCTTCAGGGCTTCGGCACTGAAGGATCGCGCGTCGAGGTCACCGACCTCGACCCGTTCGCTGACGAGTGTTTCCGTGTGATCCGAGGTGGTGGTCATCAGCGGATCGCCCCCAATTCTTCGAGCAGACTGTCGTAGTGGTCGCGGGCGATCTGACGAATTTCCGCTTCGTCCCTGCCCTCCAGCGGGTACGGCATGACCTTGAGTCGAATGTCGTCGTGACCGCGCTGGCTTGCCAAGGTGCGCGCGAGCGGCTCGAAATGCTCCGTCGAGACCGCGACCGTGGGCAATCCGGTATCGAGAGCGCCGAGTGCGTCGTGCACGGCCCACAGGGTGCAGGAACCGCAATTTCCGAGACCGCTGATGGCGACGTCGATCGAACCGAGGAACTCTGCGAACTCCTGTCCGCCTTCCACCATCTCCTTGTCACCCTTACCGACCGGTGCACGCCAGATCACCGGCGTTGCACCGTCCGCCTCGAGCGCTTTGGCCCACTCGTCGCTGATCCAGTCCCACGAGAGCCAGAACTGATCACGACGCAATCCCACGCGCTTGCCGTACAGAGCACCCACCGGGGAGCACTTCGGTTTACTGAGCTGCTGCGCCGTCGGCGCAGGCGATAGCACTATCGACATCGAACCTCCTGCGTACGAAATCCTCGATTGCGTATATTCGAACTAACCGCATACTTGCCGTTCGAGCCTAACCTTTTGTGTGACTCATGTCTCTAGTTGTGGGAAAGTTTCTGTAAGTCACACCTACTTCACCCGAATCACAACGCGGACAGATACCTTTCGGCGTCGATCGCCGCCGAGCAACCGGTACCGGCAGCCGTGATCGCCTGCCGGTAGCGGCTGTCGACCAGGTCACCCGCGGCGAACACACCGGGCACACTCGTTGCCGTCGTATCGACAGCGGTACGGACGAAGCCGTGATCGTCGATGTCGACCTGGCCCGTCACGAGGTCGCTGCGTGGCGTGTGCCCGATCGCCACGAACACCCCGCCCGCCGGCCGCGTGATCGATTCGCCCGACGCGACGTCCCTGAGGACGACGCGCTCGACACGTCCATCCCCCTCGATGTCGACGACCTCCGCACCCAGTATCCACTCGATCTTGGGATTCTCCTGCGCGCGCCGAACCATGATATTGCTGGCGCGCAACGTTTTCCGTCGGTGAACGATGGTCACGCTCGCCGCGAATCTGGTCAGGAAGCACGCCTCTTCCATCGCCGTGTCACCGCCACCGACGACGACGATATGCTGCCCCTTGAAGAAGAAGCCGTCACACGTGGCGCACCAGGACACACCGATCCCGCTGTACTTCTCCTCGGCCGGGATGCCGAGACGGCGATACTCCGATCCCATGGCGAGCACGACTGCAGCACTCCGGTACGCCCCGGACAGAGCCTTGACTTCCTTCACATCGCCACCGAGGTCGACGGATACGGCCTCGTCGGCGACGAACTCGGCGTCGAAACGAACGGCCTGCCGTCGAACCAGATCCATGAGGTCGGGCCCGAGTATTCCGTCGGGGAATCCGGGGAAGTTCTCGACGTCGGTCGTCGTCATCAGTGCGCCGCCTTGGGACGGTCCTTCGAGGACGAGAGGCCGAAGGCCTGCCCTTGCTGCGTAGAGTGCGGCGGTGTAGCCCGCTGGTCCTGATCCGACGATGATCAGTGTGCGCATCGAATCGTCGCTGCTCATTCTTGTCTCTTTTCGTAGTGTCCAGCTTGTCGTAGCGTCCGGCGCTACCGGTCGTCGGAGCGCCGCATGATGGGTTCGAGAGGCTCGCGCGCGGTGCCCGACAGCTGAAGTTTTTCGGCGAGTTCGACGACAGCCCCTGCACTCTCGTCGCCGCTCATGCCGGAGAACTCGACGTCCAGGACGACGAAGTCCGCGCCGGCGTGCGCGTAGGCTGCCACCGTCTCACCGACCACGGCCCTGTGCACGACCTTCGGCTTGATTCCCATACGGAAGCCCGACGGCACGTCCGCGCCCAGCTCGATCAAAGTCGCACGGGTGGAGGCGAATTCGTCGGGCGTAAGGTTCGCTCCGTACCACCCGTCGGCAAGCCGCGCCGCGCGTGCGAGAGCGGCAGTACTGTTGCCGCCCAACACAACGGGCACCGAATCGCGGACCGGCCTCGGCGCACTACCGACCGAGGTGGACGTGCCCCGCGGCACGAACTGCTCGCAGCGCCACGCCTCGCGCATGTCGACGATGGAGTCGCCCAGTGCACGGCCACGTCCCGACCAGTCACGACCGAGGGCGTCGAACTCGCCCTGCAGCCACCCCGCGCCCATGCCGAGGACCATCCGTCCCGACGTCAGACGGTCGACGGTGGCGACCTGCTTGGCGAGGAGAACGGACTCGCGCAGTGGCCCGACGAGAACGCCTGTCGCAAGTTGTATCCGGTCCGTGAGCGCCCCGACATAGCCGAGTGTGGTGAGGACCTCGTAGAACGCCGTCGTGGAATCGACCCCCATCAGGTCCGCATCGGACGGGATCGCAACGTGGTCGGACACCCACAGTGAATCGAACCCGGATCGGTCTGCGGCGCGCGCGACGGCGGAGATCGATTCCGGCGACGCCGACGTGCCCCAGTTCGGGAGTTTGATACCGATGTGTGGAACTCGGACCGGAGGCGGCGTTCGATCGTCGATCATCGAGCCAACTCGGGGATGCTGCCCAGAATCTCCCGCTCCGGGAGTACCGTCTGTAGCAATTGTTCGTATGTTTGTTGTTCCACGGTAGGGAGGCCGGCATGGCTGTCAGAGGACGTCCGTCTCGTACGGCCCTGCGGGCCGAGAAGTTGTCCGCGGTGGTCGCGCGCCAGATTCTCCACGACATTCAAGACGAAAACCTTTCGGCTGGAGACAAGTTGCCGCCGGAGAGCGACATGTGTGAGCGCTTCGAGGTCGGCAAGGCGTCGGTGCGCGAAGCACTGCGCATTCTCGAAACGAACGGATTGATACAGATACGCACCGGCAACGGCGGAGGACCCGTCGTCGGCGACATGGACGGCCGAGGATTCGGTCAGATGTCCACTTTGCATTTCCAGGCTCTCGGTGCGACGTTGCGAGATCTGCTCGACGCGCGAATCGGAATCGAACCGACGCTCGCTGCGTCGGCGGCCGCGCGCCCGGGAACCGACGCCGCCGATGCGGTGCAGCACGCCTTGAAGTCCTCCCTCGGGTTCGCCGACTGCACCACCGAGGAGTTCGCGCGAGAGAACTCGGGCTTCCACGGCGCCGTCATCACCGCGTCGGGCAACCCGATCATGTCCACGATCGCGCTCGGGCTTCGAGACATCTGGGCCCTGCGGATCGACGCTGTTCCTGTACCCGACGACTACCGACTCGAGATCGAACGCGACCACGAACAGATCACCCAGGCCATCGCCGACCACGACGAACGCGCCGCAGCAGACTTGTCGCGCAAGCACCTCGTTGCGTACAAGGCGTTGTGCGAGAAGCAATTTCCGGACACTTTGTCCGAACGCGTCGAGTGGCGGTGACACCTCCGAACGAGGTGTGCGCGAGGGACAGTTTCGACGAATACGCCGGCTGACCCGCCAAAGATACGTATAGTTCGAATGGTCGATCAGTTCACTCGACCATATCGAAAGGTGCGCCATGTCCGACGGCACGATCATCGAAGCAACCGATACCACCTTCCAGGGCGAGGTCGACG
Source organism: Rhodococcus sp. Eu-32 (assembly GCF_003336925.1). Taxonomy (NCBI): domain Bacteria; kingdom Bacillati; phylum Actinomycetota; class Actinomycetes; order Mycobacteriales; family Nocardiaceae; genus Rhodococcus; species Rhodococcus sp. Eu-32. Next base: position 24,673 of record NZ_QGNK01000002.1, read on the forward strand.
CGGCCGACTTCGCCCTCGTCGACTTCTGGGCACCCTGGTGCACCAACTGCCGGCAGGTGAAACCTCTCCTCGAAACCGTTGCGCAGCAACACCCGTCGGTGCACGTCATGACACTCGACATCGAGGCCAATCCGGAGGTACAGACCAACTGCCGAGTGATGACGCTACCGACCGTCGTCATGTTCCGAAATGGTGTCGAGACAACACGATTCACCGGATTCGACGCAGTGCGGACCATGCTGCGCAACCTTCCCGAACACGTCGACATGGCACGCTGACGCTCAGGACGAGGTCGCGGTGGCGTCGTCGTTTCTCGACCACCAGCGGTCGGTGCAGTAGTCGCCCCGCGACCATTCGTACTCGCAGCGCCGGTGACGAATCTTCCAATCCCCGTCACGCCGTTCGAAGGTATCGACGTAGCGGCCGGAATTGAGATAGTCCCTGCGCGTTCCGTGTTCGGCCACGGTCAACGTGCAGACGAAGGTCGTCGTCGTCTCCGCTTGGTCACCGTCGACCATGATCTCGGTGTTGCCGAGCAGATGGACGTTGACCTCGATCTCGATGCCGTCCTTGAACACCGGTGACGCGCCGCTCAGGTACTCACGAATCGGCCCGTTGAATCCCTCGTGATCCTCGGTCGCACCGTCGTGGTAGCAACTGAGGACGAGATCGATGTCCCCGTGGTCGGTACCGCGCGCTCGTCGATAGAGAACCTGGCGGATGTCGTCCTCGTCGAGCAGACGCAGCAGACGGGCTTCCAGTTCGCTGTTCACAGTGGACTCCTTGCCGTGGCCGGACCGGTCGATCCGGTGAATGCATCTATAGAAACTACGTCCGTGCGGCGGGCTGCGGACGAAAACAGAGAACCAGGGTCATGGCCGCGCCTGCGAGACCCGCCGCTGCACAGACCGATCCGACGATCGGGCCCAGTCCACCCGCTCCGAAGATCAGCGCGTCGAGAGATGCCGACCCAGGACCCGATATCGCCAGCACGACGGCCGTCCCACCCAGGAACAGGTTGTACTCCCACCCGTTGCCGACGATGAAGAAACCGTTGCCACGATGAACGGTCCACGCCGCCACGAACATCAGAGACACGACCAGGGCACATGCGACCGGCGTCAGGAAACCGAAAATCAGCAGTACACCTGCACCGAGCTCCGAGCAGGCGGCCAGCAGCGCGTGAAACCTGCCCGGCCGCATGCCGATACTGTCGAACCAGCGCGCAGTGCCGGGAATGCGCCCGCCGGCGAAGAACTTGTTCCACCCGTGAGCGGCTATGACGATTCCGAGCAGAAGGCGGAGAACGGTCGAGCCCCAATCGGCGGCTGTCATCGGCAGCCGCCCCGACGGTGCGCAGTTCGACGCCTACCGCCCCAGAACAAGACGGGCCTTCTCGTATTCGTGGATCAGAATCGGCGTTCCTGCGTCGCTCAGAACCGCTGCCTTCCCGTCGGCGAGAGCTTTCTCGTAGGTGTCGACGAGTGCCGTAGCCGCGGCCACCTCTGCCTCACGGGGGCTGAAGACCTCGTTGATGATGTCGACGTGCGGCGGGTAGAAGGTAGTCATCGTGGTGAACCCCTTGCGCCGCGAACTCTCGATGCGTCGCCGGATCTCGTCGAAGTCGCGAATGTCGCGGGCGTACGCGATGTCGGTCACCGCCAACCCGTAGGCCGCGCCCGCGAGGACGGTCAGTGCCTTCGTGGTCTCGAAGATCGAGTTCAGTTCGCCGTTCGGCTCATACAGCTCGATTCCCGCGTCGAGGCTGATGTCCGCGGGCCCCGACATCAATCCGATCACCGACGGGTGTGCCGCGATCTCACGTACCTCGAGCACCGACTGGGCAGTCTCGATGATCGCAAAGATGTCCGGATCCGCGCCGTGGCGCCGGAATTCGTTCACCACCGTGTCGACACACGCTGCGGACCGAATCTTCGGATAGGCGACCACGTCGGGCCGAACGGCCGCCAGGGCAGCAATATCGTCGCGCCCCCACTCGCTCTCGATGTGATTCACGCGCGGGAGAAGTAGCTTCTCCCCGTCGAAAATCCTGTCGCGCAGCGCCTGCACCACGCGTTCACGCGCGGCTGCCTTCGAACCGGGAGCCACGGAGTCCTCCAGATCGAGGAAGATCATGTCCGCGTCGATGTTCGGCAGCTTTCCCCACTTGTGATCGTCCATGATGGGCGTCTCGAGAATGCTGCGGATCGAGCGGTAGGAACGGCGGCCGTGCGGCGTCGGCATCAGATCACTTCCTTGTCACGCAGTGCAGCCAGTCGCTCGGCGTCGACGCCGAGCCAGTCGCCGAACACGACGTCGTTGTCCTGCCCCAGCTGTGCGCCGGTGCGCCACACGGACCCCGGGCGCTCGTGCATACGGGGAACGACGGCCTGCATCTTGACCTGCCCGAGCTCCGGGTCGTCGATCGACACGATGTCCTCGCGTTCCGCGTAGATCGGGTCCTCGAGAATGTCGGCGGCCGAGTAGACCTTCGAGCCGACGACCTCTCGGACTGCCATCTCCTTCAGCGCCACCTCGGCGGAACGGGAGCCAATCCAGCTGTGCAGCAACGTATCCAGACGTTCCTTGTTGGTCGTCTGCTGTTCGACGGTGAGATAGTCCTCGGCGGGCTCGCCCAGCATCTCGGCGATCTTCTGCACGGACCGAGGCGTACCCGACGTGACCGTGAGCCAGATGTCGTCGGCACTGAGGAACGTGTTGACCACCGCGGCAGGCGCAACGGCCAGTTGGTTTCCCGAACGACCGGGCACGATCCCCAACTGGTCTGCGACGATCACCTGCCATTCGACCAGTCGGAACAGCGGCTCGAACAGCGCGATGTCGATCCATTCGCCGGTGAAATCGGGTTCGTGACGACGCACGAGTGCGGACGCGATGCCGAACGCACCCATCAGCGCTGTCACGCTGTCACCGTGCGAGAAGCCCGTGTGGACCGGCGGACCGTCGGGGAAACCGGTCAGATGCACGACACCGCTTCGGGCCTCACCGACCTTTCCGAACCCCGGATCGTTCCTCGCCGTCGTGGACGCACCGTTGCCGGTGATCTGCAGCATCACTAGCTTCGGGTGTGCCGCATGCAGGGTGTCCCAGTCGAATCCCCACTTCTCCAGCGTCGAGCACCGCATGTTCGTGATGACGACGTCGGCCCAGGCGATCAACTCGCGTGCCAGTTCTCGGCCTTCCGGCTGCCGCAGGTCGAGTGTGACGGACCGCTTGTTCCGGCCGGACACTTTCCACCACAACCGAACTCCGTCCTTGGCCGGGCCTTGGAAGCGCGCGGTGTCTCCCGCCCCTGGCGCCTCGACGTGGACGACGTCGGCGCCCAGGTCGGCGAGGAGCGTTCCTGCGAGTGGACCCGCGATCACGTGGGCCAGCTCGACCACCTTGACGCCGGACATGACGCCCCCGGAAGGGCCGGACTTGTCGTTCATGATCTCGCTCCTGTCGTCGTACGGGCTTGCTCGTCGACGGCGTGTCCGTCGAGGATCGAACGAGACGAGCGCGCCAGCGCAGCAATGGTCGGGGGAAGTTCGTCCTGGAAGGGGTCGATGTGGCGGCCCTCGCGGTGACGACGCAGGTTGTGCGCCATGATCGCGGCCATCTTGAACCGGCCGAAGGCATGGAACCACTCCATGTCGGCGATCCGACCACCTGCCGTCGAGTAGTACTGATCGAGAAGCTCACCTGCAGTGGGCATTCCGTGCACGGGAGCACCTATTCCTGGAAAGAGGCCGGGGTCGCAGAACGCCAGGAACCACCCGAGATCGACGCCGGGTGTCGTGACCGTCCAGATCTCCCAGTCGATGATCCCGGTCGGTCGCACTCCGTCGAACAGCACATTCCCCAAGCGGTAGTCACCGTGAACGAGGACCGGCGGTTCGACGACGGGCGGCATGGTCGCACGCAGGGCGTCGGGAATCGTGGCCAACCCGTGTTCGTCGCCCGCGGCAGCTGCAACCGTCGCCCACCGATCGATCTCGGCAGCGAGATCGACGGCGCCGGAGTCGCTGTCGACGAGCGCCTCGGGTGCCCGGTTGTGCAGCACCCCCAGCATCCGGGCGGCCGCTTCGGCCCGCCGACGGATCGTGTCGCTTTCGAACACCCGGGTCGACGCGTCGAGCACCGGTTCGACCGCCTCGCCGTCGCATCTCTCCATCACGTAGAAAGTCCATTCCCCGTACCCGCGCAGCAACACTCGCGGGACTGCCAGATCGTCGACATCTGCCAGCGCGTCGAGCACGTCGGCCTGACGCAGTACGTCGTGCCTGCCACGCGGCGGCCGGCCGTGTGGCGCGACCTTGATCACGACCTCGTCCGGTGCGGAACCACCGGTTGTTCTCGCCGACAACGTGATTCCGGAGTGCCCGCCTTCCAGAACCTTCAGCGCGGCGATCCTCGTCGTGTCTCCCGCCTCGGCGAACGCGGCGTCGACCGCTGTGGACACGCCGTCGAGTAGCTCCGGGTTCATCGGTACGCCCCGATCATGTCGGCCGGTTCCCCACCGACGTGGATGCGCCCACCGTCGACGCGAATCATCGCTCCCGTGATCCACTCGGCATCGTCGGACAACAGGAAACACACCGCCGATGCGATGTCGTCGGGTTCACCGAGCCGACCGAGCGGGACGAGTCGCTCTTCCTGCGGGCCGCGCTCGCCGTCCCACAACGCTCGGGCCAGGTCCGTACGCACCAAGCCGGGTGCGACAGCGTTCACCCGGATGTTCCGCGGACCCAGTTCGTGCGCAAGGGTATTGGTCAGACTCGCAAGCGCCGCTTTGCTGGCCGTGTACGGTCCGGTGACCGGGTGTACCCGCTCGGCTCCTGTCGTCAGGATGTTCACCACCGACCCGTTCGTCATCCCGTGCGCGACAGCCTTCTGCACCAGCGCCACGGCCGGCCACGTGTTCGCCAGAACCGTCTTGTGGAATGCTTCCCGTGAAACATCCATCAGCGGCCCGTACGAGGCCGACGTCGCAGCATTGTTGACGATCAGATCGAGATGGCCGAACGACGACACCGCCGCGTCGACGAGTTCCCCGGGAAGCGTTGCGCTGTCGATACTTCCCGCGACTCCGACCGCGTGTCCACCCGCGTCGACGACCGCCTCGACGGCGCGTTTCAGAACGTCCGGCTTCCGAGCGTTCATGACGACCGACGCACCTCCGTCGGCCAGCCTCGACGCGATCGACAACCCGATACCTCTCGAGGCTCCAGTGACGACTGCGACCTTGCCCTCGAACCTGCGGTGTGCTGGTACCTCTCGTGAACTCATGATCTTCCTTCTGCGACTGTCGGCATCGCCGTGGTTCAGCTGACGTCGATCTTGTACAGCTCGGCTGCGTTGTCCTGCAGGACTCGTTTCACCGCATGGTCGGGCAGTCCGCTCATGACCCGAGCGAAGTGCTCGCGCGGCCCGGGGAACAGGCAGGTCGGGTGCGGGATGTCCGTCTCGACAAGAACGTTGTTTATTCCGACGTCTTCGAGAAGCTTTGCGGCACCGATCTCTTCGAACCAGAACATCGCGTAGAGATGGTCACGGAAGTACTCGGTCGGCCGACGCTTCGCTGCCGCGAGCTCGTGATCGTGCGTCACCATCTCGTCGAACTGGAACTCCATCGCCTCGAGGATGAACGGAATCCATCCGATGCCCGATTCCGCCGAGACGATCTTCAGGTTCGGGTACCGGTCGAACAGATCGGACATGCACAGATTGATGATGATTCGAACGTTGGACATGAACATCTGCGTAGCACCGATGGCTAGCTGACGCTGCTTTCCGAACGACCTCCAGGCCGGCTTGGCGACACCCGTCACTTCGGGTCCTGCTGTGCCCGATGCCTTCTGGCCGACGTTCCCTCGCATTGCTTCGAGGTCTTCGCGACGAGCGCCCGCTCCGATGTGGAAGTTGGCGACGGCACCGGTCTGGTCGAACAGATCCCACATCGGGTCGAAGTACGACTCGGGCAATTCGGGAAGACCGATGAGTTCGGGTTTGTCCGACAGCGTGAAACCGCGCATTCCCTTGTCGATCAGGCGGGTCATTTCCTTGATCGTGAGATCCATGTCCCAGATCGGCAACAGCCCCTGGGGGAACAGGCGTCCCTTGGATTCGATCTGGCTCTCCATCAGGAAGTCGTTGTAGACCTGCAGCACGAGGGTTCGTTCCGCCTCGTCCTCGATCGCGAACACGTGGTTGGAGGCAAAGCCGATCCCGTTGGGGTACAGGATCTGTGCGTGGATCCCCTGCTCGTCCATCAACGCGAGACGCTCACCGACATCCCAGGACGACACGTCGATGTTGGCGAACGGTTGAACGACGTGCGAACCGAGAACCTTCTCGCGTCCGGTGGAGATGGTATTGCCTCCGGTACTGGCCCACACTTCGTCGTGCAGGTACCACGCGGTGATGTTGTCGACCGTTCGCTGCACCGGAATTCGATTCTTCATCGATTCGGGCACGCGTGAGGTCCACAGATCCGCGGGCTCGGTCAGGTGCGCGTCGCAGTCGACGATCTTGACGTCGCGCAGAGCTTCGGGGACCTCGTTCTCGGGGAGTAGAGCAGTCATGACACGTCCTTTCTGTTGACGGATACTTCGGAGCCGGTAGTTCTGTTTCGGAAGGCGAATGTCGTTCTGTTCGAGTGATATCGGCGAACGACGACACTCACGTCGTCCCCGACGGCCGTTCCTGCATCGACCAGACCGATGACGCGGATGCCCGAGTCGAAGTCTGCGATCCCGACGGCGTACGGCGGTTCGACCAACGCTCCCGGCGGCGGGGCCGTGACTTCGGTCCTCGCCGAGAGGCGACCTGTCGTCAGCCGCTCGCTGTGCACGGTGCCTCCGCAGGCAGGGCAGTCATCGACGGCCGGGAAATGCGTTCGTGCACAACTGTTGCACGTCGAGGCGTGCAGCTCGGTCGACGCGCCGTCGGCCGCCGGTTCGAACAGGTCCTGCATCGAGTCGGTGCTCATCGCTGCACCACTACTACGCACGAGTTGTGTCCCGCGCCCATGACGTGGGAGAGACCAACAGTCGCGTCGTCGACCTGGCGCGCGCCCGCTGTGCCCCGCAACTGCGTCACCAGTTCGTGGATCTGGCCGAGGCCGGACGCTCCGAGCGGTTCGCCCTTGGACAGCAGACCGCCCGAGACATTCACGGGGACCGTCCCGCCCAGCGCCGTTGCGCCGGATCGAAGCAGTTGCGCCTCTTCGCCCTTCTTGCACAAACCGAGGTCACGGTAGGCGATGAGTTCCGACGCGGCGTCCGTGTCCTGGCATTCCACGAGATCGATGTCCTCGATCTGCACACCAGCCTGGCTCAGCGCCAGATCGGCTGCACGTGCCGACATGCTCGACATGTCGCTCTGCAGCGACGGTGCGGGCACGAACCAGTCGTCCGCGGCACGCGACACCAAGCCGATCCCAGTGATGCGTACCGAGTTGTCGAGCCCACGCCGCGCCGCTTCGTTCCGGTCCATGAGCAGCACTGCGGCGGCACCCTCGTTCGGTGCGCACAGCATCAACAGAGTCAGGGGATCGCACACCGGCCTGCTGTCCAGTACTTGCTCGCGGGTGAACTCCTTGCGATACATCGCATTCGGATTGTGGACGGAGTGCTTGTGATTCTTGACCGCAACATCCGCGAGGTCCTCGACGGTCACGTCGGTGTCACGCATCAGATCCTGCGCCTGGAATGCGAAGTAGAGCGGGTTCACACCGAGGCCCGACTCGATCTGCCAGCTCTCGAAGCCCGAGCCCGCGATGAACCCGCGCGGCGCCTTCTCGACGCCGAGGCAGAGAACCGTTCGGGCTGCGCCGGACTCGATCATCGATGCCCCCAGTGACAGTGCCGACCCGCCGGACGCGCACGCGGCCTCGACGTTGACGATCGGTTTGCCGATGTAGCGCATTCTGTTGACAACGTTGTGGCCCTTCGCCATTTCGGCGCCGACGTTGGCGACCAGCACCATGTCGACGTCCTCCGGTTCGACGCCTGCGTCGACGAAGCACTCACGCATCGCGACCTCGCCGATCTGGCGGTAGCCGTGATCGAAACGTCCGAACGGGTGGATCCCGACTCCTACGATCGACACGTTCTTCATCGGACGGCCACCCCGTCCCGACTGCCGAACGCCGCCGAACGTGGAACCACCGCGGAGGCAACGAGTCGATCGCCGATCTCCGCTACGGCCGAGACCGAATCACCGAAGAGCGCGTCGATCACGTACACGCGCCTGACCAGTCGGTGCAACCCGAACTCCAACGTGAATCCGATTGCGCCACTGAACTGCTGCGCCGCGTCCACTGCCTTACGTGCCGCCTTACCCGACCACGCCTTCGCAACCAGGGCCGACACGATGTCCTCGGAGTCGGCGCTCGATTCGACGACCGCCTTCGCCGACTCCAGTGCGGTGTACGCGTCGACGAGGCGGTGCTGGACCACTTGGAAGCGTCCGATGCTGCGGCCGAACTGCTTCCGTTCCTTCACGTACGCGACGGTCTCGTTCAGCGCTCGTTCGGCAAGGCCGATCGACTCGAACGACAGCGCCCTGAGCGCGCGGACTCGTGCCGTGTCCCACGAGTGAACCGGTGCTACCGAACAGCGGTCCGGCGACACCATCCCCCGTACCCGGTGCAAACCGAGTTCGGGATCGAATCCGTCGGCACTCGTCACCGTCACCGCATCCGCGGGAACCAACACCGCGGACTCGGACGCATGCACGACGAACGGACCGAACGAATGCGGGTTGACGGCTACGCCGTCGACCTCGATACCGTCGGCTGTCGACCGACCAGGGGGCGTCGACACACCAAGGGCAGGAAGCACCACCGACCACGACGAGTCGAACAGCGGCCCACACAGAATCAGAGACAGGAGCGTGGAGCTCGCGACAGATCGCCCCTGCTCTGTCATCAACGCACCGGTCAGCTGCTCGAACACGTGAAGGTCGTCCGGTTCGATACCTGCAGAGACCAATTGGTCGACGAGCGCGTGCCGGTCCTCCGACTCGAACATCGTGCGGGCCGTGTCGACGACCATCGTCAGCTCGTCGGTAATCATGATCGCTCCTCTCGGGGAAGGCCGAGCATGTGCTGGGCGATGATGTCGCGCTGGACGTCGACCGCGCCACCGAAGATGGATGTCGCACGGCTGTAGAACCATTCGTGCCGGAGAGCTGTCGACGCCGTGTCCGGCCCCGCGAGAAAACCGCCGATGTCCGCGATGCGCGCGGCGTCGTACGTCGCTTGTTCCGCGCTGGACAGCAACACCTTGTCCACCGATACTCTCGGCCCCAGTGTCTTTCGCGCGTCGAGGGCTACCACAGTCTGGGTGGTGCGCGCACGCAGCGCCGCCAACAGCAAGAAGGATTCACCCACCGCACGCTTGGCGCGGACGTCGTCGTCGACGGCCTCGACGACCGACCCGAGACGGTGGTGCAACACCGATTGTCGAAGCCAGGCGTACATCCCCCGCTCGTATTGCAACAGGTACATTGCCACTGCCCAGCCTGCATCGACCGTTCCGATCACGTGTTCGGCCGGTACTGCCACGCCGTCGAAGAACACCTCGGCGAACTCCTCACGACCGTTGGAGGCGACGATCGGACGCACCGTCACGCCAGGCGCCGACAGGTCGACCCAGAACATCGTCAGTGCACGGTGCCTGCTTGCCGCGCTTCCGGTGCGCGCCAGCACGACCGCGTACGAGGCCGACGGTCCGAGCGTCATCCATGTCTTCTGACCGTTCAGAACGAACCCACCACCGTCGGCTCGTGCGGTGGTTCTGATCGACCCCAGGTCGCTGCCGGCTTCGGGTTCGGAGAACCCCTGTCCCCAGAGTTCCTCGCCTGCAAGATATTTTGGGAGGTGAAGTGCAGCGATGTCCGGCGAGAATTTCTGCAGGACCGGCGCAACGGTCTCGAGTACGACGAACGCTTCGGGAATCTCGATTCCCGCGGCCCCCAGCTCGTCGTACAGGACTGCTCGATGCGTCTCACCGCCACCGAGCCCGCCAATGCTCTCCGGCCATCCCCATCGGGACCATCCTGCATCGCACAGAAGGGCCATCAGTTCTCGGCAGTGGTCGACGGATTCCTGCACTCCCTCGGCCACCGGTCCGCGAAACCTGTCCAGAGACGACGCGTTGTCGTCGATCCACCGCCTCAAGGCCTCGGTGTGCTCGTCGAGTGTGACCAAGGCCGTCGCCGCGCTCATCGGCCGGCTTTCTCGTGGACGAGCACTACCGATGCGAATTCCTGCAGTGCAGAGATCGCACCGGGGAAACCGACGTAGACGACGAGCATGCGAAGACCCGCGCGAATTCTGTCAGGTTCCATTCCGGCCTGCAGAGCGCCATGAAGATAGTTGCGCAACTGGGTGATTCGGCCCGTCGCAGCAAGAGCGGTGATGGCGACGATCATTCGCTCCTCGAACGCCATCTCGTCGCCGTCCCATGCCTCACCGAAGACGAATCCGTCCGACCACTCCCCGACCTTGGGGTCCAGGTCGACCAACGCGTCCTGCAGCAGTGGGGCCTTGCGGCCCTGGGCTCGCTCCCGGAGGGTGCGCCCTTCGTCGTGACTCATACTCGAATTCCCTCGTCCGTCAATGCGTGTGCGAACTTCTTCTCCGCCTGCTCGGTCAGTGTGGGAATGTGCCGAGTCGGGAAGAGCCCGTCGGTCGATTCGTACTGCCGCAGAAGTTGTTTCGCGACGCCGACCGTGTGTATTTCGCTCGGACCGTCGGCCAGTCCGACGTGAATGCCGTTGACCAGCATGCTCACGAACGGCATCTCCTCGGACAGACCGAGCGAGCCGTGAATCTGCAGCGCCTTCGTCGCAACGTCGCTCAGCACCCTCGACGCGATGACCTTGACCGCCGAGATGTCCATCCGCACACGGTCGTAGTCGTTGTACCGGTCGATCTTCCACGCCGTCTGCAGCACGAACAGGCGGAACTGCTCGATGTCCATCCAGGCGTCCGCGATCATCTTCTGTACCAACTGCTTCTGCGCAAGCTGTTCGCCCTGGGTGTAGCGCGACAGAGCGCGCTCGCACATCATGTCGAGCGCCAACTTCATGTGCCCGACGCTGCGCATCGCGTGATGCACTCGACCGCCGCCGAGTCGCGTCTGGGCTACCCCGAATCCTTGGCCACGTTCGCCCAGCAGTGCATCCTTGGGCACCCGTACGTCGTTGTACCGGATGTAGCTGTGATCGCCTCCGCCGTCTCCCTCCACCCAGCCCGCTACCTGCACGTGGCGCAGGAATTCGACACCGGGGGTCGCCGTCGGGACCACGAACATCGACATTCGACGGGAGATGTGCGCGTCGGGTTCGGTGACCGCCAGCACGAGCAGGACGTCCGCCCACCGCGCATTCGACGAAAACCACTTCTCGCCGTTGATGACCCACGCATCACCGTCGTCGACCGCGGTCGTCGCGAACACCTTGGGGTCCGAGCCGCCCTGCGGTTCCGTCATCGAGAACGCCGAGAACATCGTGCCGTCGATCAGCGGCTTCAGATACTGAGCCTTCTGCTCGGCCGTACCGAAGTGCGCGAGAATTTCGGCGTTTCCGGTATCCGGGGCGGCCGTACCGAACACGATCGGGCCGACGGTCGGGCCGGGGCCGCTGCGACCGAGGATCTCGTTGAGCAGTGCGAGCTGCACTTGGCCGTACCCGAGTCCGCCGAGTTCCGGAGTGAGGTGGCACGCCCAGAGTCCATGCCGGCGAACCTCTTCCTGCAGTGGCGGAATGAGTTTCTGTCGCACCGGATCCGACAGATCCAGGGGATGCTTGATGACGTACTGAAGCGGTTCGACCTCGTTCGTCATGAACGTGTCCGCCCAGTCCAGCTTCTTCTGAAACTCGGGGTCCGTCTCGAAATCCCACATCGCGCTGGAAGCTCCTCGATTGTCGTGGGGCCCTGTCCGGAGTTCCGGTGGCCTCGGTCGATCGCTGTAACTTCACAATAGTTCGCATAGTTCGTATATTCAAGCGTTTTCGGGACGCCGGTCTCACTCCTTTCGCATCGACGCACCCATGCGGCGAAGCCCCGTCCGGATGACCAGACGGGGCTTCACCAGCATGTTCGTGCACTCAGAGCGAGTAGTCGATGAGGCCTCGAATGATCTTTCCGTCCTCGAGGTCTTTCCAACCCGTGTTGATATCGTCGAGCTTGTAGCGCGTCGTGATCAGCTCGTCGAGCAGTAGTTCGCCGCGGCGGTAGAGGTTCATCAGTTTCGGAATGTCGTTGCGTGGGTTGCAACTTCCGTACAGAGTGCCCTGGAGACGTTTGCCCGACATCGAGAACATGTACAGCGCGATCTTGGCGTCGATCTGATTCATGGTCACCACGTTCGTGAACACGAGGGTTCCGCCCTTGCGCACCAAACTCATCATGGCCTCGAGTTTCTGCGCATCACCGACGCCCATGGTCACGACGACGCGGTCCGCCATTCGGCCGTGCGTCTCGTTGTAGACCAGATCGTAGGCCTCCTCGATACTGGGCGACGTCAGAGTCGCGCCGAACTTCTTCGCCGAATCCTGTTTGAACGGAACGGGATCGACGGCGATGATGTTCTCGGCACCCGCAATGCGGAACCCTTGGATCGCATTGCTGCCGACGCCACCGCACCCGATGACGACGCAGGTGTCACCGATCTCCGTCTCGGCGGCGTAGACCGCGGAACCGTAGCCTGTGGGAACACCACAGCCCGCGAGCGCTGCGACGTCGAGCGGAATGTCCTTGCCGATCTTGATGACCGATCGCTGGTGCGCGACGACGTATTCGCTGAACGTTCCCAGATACGAATAGCAGCCGACACCATGGCCTTTCGAGTGCACGCGATGTGTACCGTCCGGCGCGAACCCCGACAGCACGTTGGCCGTCATGTCGCAGAGGTTGGTCTGACCTCGGACGCAGAACCAACAGCTGCCGCAGGTGGGCAGGAACTGCAGCACCACGTGGTCGCCGACCGCGAGGCCGTCGACGTTGGGTCCGACTTCCTCGATCACGCCTGCACCTTCGTGGCCACCGAGGATGGGTGCCCAGTCCAGCGGAATGTCACCGGTGTCCAGGTGCTGGTCGGAATGGCACATGCCCGACGCGGCGAGGCGAACGACGACCTCACCGTCCTTCGGCGGGTCGATCTCGATGTCGTCGATCTGCCACCCGGAGTTGGTCCCCGGCTCCCAGAGGAGCGCGCCCTTGGTCTTGATCATGTCGATGATTCCTTTCTTCGATGTCGCTTATGGGAGACGTGTCGCTTGTAGGAGATGTGTCGCTGGTCAGAGGGGTGTCGCTGGTCAGAGGCCGAGCAGGACGCGGGTCTCGAGAAAGTTGTCGATTGCTGCGCCGCCACCCTCGCGTCCGATACCCGACTGCTTGAACCCACCGAACGGCAGCGAGAAGTTCGAGAACGCGGTGTTGACGCCCACCTGCCCCGAATCGATGCGTCGTGCGATGCTTTTCGCTCGTTCGATGTCGCCCGCGAATACGCATCCGGCGAGTCCGAACTCGGTGCCATTGGCGATCGCCACCGCCTCGTCCTCCGTGTCGTACGGCAGCACGGTGATCACGGGACCGAACACCTCTTCGCGTGCGATACGCATGTCGGGACGAGCGTTCGCGAACAACGTCGGCTCCACGTACCACCCGCGGCCCAGATGGTCGGGCCTTCGACCGCCGGTCACCAGGGTCGCGCCGTCGTCCTTGCCGATGGCGAAGTAGTTCTCGACGCGTGCACGCTGGCGTTCGGCGATCAGGGGACCGATGACGGTGTCCGGCGAATGCGGGTCACCGATGGTCAGAGAACGCAGGATGGCGGCTGCGCGTTCGACGGCATCGTCGTGAATGCTGCGCGGCACAAGGATTCGCGTGATCGCGACACACACCTGACCCGAATGGCCGTAACCGGCGGCGAGCAGATTGGGCAGAACCGCATCGAGATCGACGTCGTCGGTGAGAATGCCGGGAGATTTGCCACCGAGTTCCAGTGTCACTCGCTTGATGTCGTTGCTCGCCAGACTCATGACCCGAGCACCTGCAGCCGACGACCCGGTGAACGACACCTTGTCCACCTCCGGGTGCGACACCAGGTGCTCACCCACCTCCCGCCCGGCAGGCAGAATGCTGACGACGCCGTCGGGCAACCCCGCAGCCTCGATCGCCTCGGCCAGAACATAATTGGCGACGGGAGCTTCCGGAGCCGGCTTGACGACGACCGTGCATCCCGCCGCGAGCGCAGGAGCCATCTTCACCGACGCGTTCGCCAGCGACGCGTTCCACGGCGTGATCAACGCGGCGACGCCCATCGGTACCTTGCTGATCTCCGCGTTCGTACCATCGCCGGAATCCCGGGTCGACGTGTGCTGGACTGAGGCGATCGCGTCGGCCGCTCCCCGCCAGAACATGACAGCGTTCGCATTGAACGCCGAGCTCGTATGCGTGGTCGCGCCGCCTTCTTCCGTGAAGGTGAAGTTCGCCTCCGGCATTCGTGCTTCGATCTCGTCGGCGATTCGGTGAAGCGCGGCCGCTCGTTCCGAGGGCGCCAGCGTCGACCACGGGCCGTTGTCGAACGCGTCCCGCGCCCTGCCGACGGCTCTGTCGATGTCGTCCGGCGTCGGTTCGGGAACAGTCGCAACCACCTTCTCCGTCGCCGGCGAGACCACTTCGATCTGCCTGTCGTTGCTCGGCTTCTCCCACTGCCCACCGATGTACAGCCGGTCCTCCGACCGCAAGCTGGAAATTGTGGCTGTCATACACGTTCCTCTCTCGGGTGAACCTCTGACTTCGTCGGTGCGTTTTCAGGAGTAGGACGACGCCGGCGCCACCCACGTCCGGGTCGTCGGACGGGGTCGACGCGTGCGCCGGCGTCGTCGATCAGGCTGCGCAACAACAGGTTTCGAGCACGAGCCAATGAGATGGGATGCGACGGGACACTCCCATCCGGCTATCGATTGTTTCGAACTATCCGAATATTACGGTGAGTGTAATCACATCGACCTCCCCACCGTGTAGGAATCGAAGATTTCCACGCCGATCCGCGGCGAGTGCACATCGATGCACGAAATCGGCCCATGCCGACGGAAATTCCGTCGACATGGGCCGATAGTGTGCAGACGTGGTCACCGATCCTGGTTGCCCCCGATGACACCGGTTGCGACGGCGAGACCGATGGCCGCATTGGCCGCTGCAATCTGGGTGATCGCCAAGTTCACCGCGGTGGCTCCCCAGTTGCCGTTCTGGAACTGCAGCGGGCGGCTCGCTACGGTGTTGCCCCACCGAATCGACCGATGGAACTCCGGCAGCGTTCCACTCGCCGACAGCAGTGCGACGAGGGTTGCGGTCCTGGCATCCGGGGTGACGCCGTTTTCCAGCACTGCTCGGACGCGTTCGAGGAGCGACGCCTCGTAGGCGGGCGCCTCGGGGAGCATCCTGGTCGTCGCGATGATGCCGAGGTATCGCGACTTCTCGCGACGGATCATCCCCTTCTCCTCGAGCCGGTCCAGCACTGTCGGACGCAGGTGGCTACCCAACTCGACCAAACTGACCTGGACGTGCCGTTTACTCGAGCGACAGGAGCATCAGGTCCTCGACGATCAACAGGTCCTTCACGGTCGACATACTCCCAAGTGTTCGGCGAAGAACCTCTCCACCTCCCGGTAGAAGCCGATGCTGTTCTCCGGGTTGACGAAGCCGTGCCCCTCGTCGTCGTACACGATGTAGTCGATGTCGACTCCCCGAGCCCGCAGCCGTTCGACGACGTTGTCGGACTCGGCCTTCACGACGCGGGCATCGTTGGCGCCTTGGGCGATGAGCAGCGGCGTGGTGATGTCGTCGAGACGCGTGATCGGTGAGCGGGCAAGCATGTCCGCTTCCTGCTCGGGGATTGCCGGGTCGCCGACGTACAGGTACCAGTTGTTGACCAGGCCGGAACGCGCGAAGGCCGGCTGAGTCCGCATGAAGTTGGCCAGGTCCGAAATTCCCACGTAGTCGACGGACGCAGCGAAGACGTCGGGTGTGAATGCGGCACCGACGAGCGCCGCGTACCCGCCATAAGATCCGCCCATGATCGCGACGCGATCCCTGTCCGCGTATCCCTGAGCAACGGCCCATTCGACGCCGTCGATCAGGTCGTCGTGCATCTTGCCGGCGAATTCACCGATCGCGGCCTGAGTATGTGCCTTCCCGTACCCGGTCGATCCGCGAAAGTTGACCTGCAGCACCGCATATCCGCGATTGGCCAGGAACTGCACGATCGGCACGTACCTCCAGGCGTCGCGGTACCACGGACCGCCGTGGACCAGAAGAATCATCGGCAAACCCACAGGTTCGACGCCGACCGGAAGTGTCAGGTACGACGGCAGTTCCAGTCCGTCACGGGCGGTAATCGTCACCGGGGTCATCGGCGCCATGTCGTCGGGATTCAGATGCGGGTAGGGACGGAACAACTTTCGGCTCTCGCCCGTCGTGTGGTCGTAGTAGTAGGTCACTCCGGGATCGCGGTCGTGCGTGAATGCCACCACCCACTTTCGGCCACTGTCGTCCGAGGACATCGCGCCGATATCGCCGTCGGACAACGCATTCAGATTCTTCACGACCTCGGCGAACTCCGAGTCGAACGTGTGAATCACCTGCCGTTCTCCGAGGTAGCGGGCTCCGATCAACTCACCCGCCTTGTCGAAGATCAGCGGTGACTCCACCTGTTCGACGGCTCGGCGAGCAGCATCCAGTTCCAGCGTCGGATGACTGTCGACGACAGTCTCCTCTCCCGTGTCCAGGTCGACGCGGTTCAACCGAGTGAGATCGCTGTCGGTCGTCGACGCGACCCACAATCCCGTGCCGTCGGCCGTGGGGTGGATGACGCCGACGCCCATCGGATAGTCGGCTCCGTCGAATGTCGTCACGTGCTGGACGACGTCCGAGCCCTTCTTTCGACGCGCAATGTTCATGCCGCCCTGCGCAGTCATCTCGAAGAGCAGGAGATCGCCCCCGACGCCGGGGGTCCAGGACTGGCCGGGCCCGGGGCTCTCGCCGATCATTGTCAATTCACCTGTGGCGATCTCGAGTTCGTACAGATCGAACGCCGCCAGGTCGCGGGCATTCATGAGGAGCGTGACGACGCCCTCCTTCTCGCGCGAGCGTTCCAACGCGTAGACCCGCGATCCAGGAAACGGCGTCAGGTCGACGGCATCGGCGTCGGGATCGTCGAGGTCGACGCGAAAGACGTGATGGTTCTCGTCACCACCCGAATCCTGTAGGTACAGAAGCCACCGCGGGTTGTCCGTCCAGTGGTAGTCGAGCACGCTCCGAACGTCGTCGGCCGTCACACATCTTGCGTCGTCGTTGCCGTCGACATCCTGAACCCACACGTTGAGGCGGTTCTTCCATGGGGCCAGGAAGGCAATTCTGTTGCCGTCCGGCGATATCGACGCTCCGGTCCGTGCCGGGGGTCCGAAGAAGTCGTCGAGGGAAATCAGTTCGGGTGCGTTCATCATTCTTCCTTCCATTTCTCTTCTCAGTTCTGGGGTTCGGTATGGCCGCAAGCGGTCGCGAGGCGCAGGGGGTCGATCTCAGGACGCGGCCCAGATCGTTTCGAGATCCAGAATCTTGTTGTGACGCAACGTCAGGACACGTTCGGTCGCTGCGAGGATGCCTGCGACGACCAGCGTCGTGTTGGCCCAGGCGGGTAATTGGATCGGCGACACGAATGTGCCGAACTGCTCTGCGACCATCGGTACCTTCGTCGTGATCTCGAGCGCGAACGACGCGGCCAGTACGAGGTTGACGACCAGAATGGCGATCGCTGCCCAGCCGATCGCGCGACTGAGCCTCGGGTGGCGACGATCGAAGCGTCGGCGACGGTACTCCAGCGTGCCGGGGACAGGTGCGAGTCTGCGGCCGGTACCGTCGTCGGACACGAAATCGACTCGCGTGACGCCGTACAGCGAGACCGCCACCTCGATGGTGCCGCCGTCGATCTCGATGGAGGCGGGCAGGTCGTTCGTGGTGGCGAGGTACCCGTTCTCGTACAACTGGACCGTATCGTCCTCGGACAGCGAGTCCACCTCGACGGTGTACAGAATGGGCACGCCAGCCGATGACGGCCGCTCCAGCGTGTACAGATACCGGTTCAGCACCTGCCACGGCCTGAACGGTCTCAGGCGCTTCGTGGGCGTAGGTTGCTCGTTCACGCTGTCCAGAGTCGTCGGTACGGCGCATTCTCGACAGTGCACACACGCACGAGTTCTGGTTACAGCATCACGGGTGGAGCATGACAGTTGTCATCTGTCACTCGCCCGGAACTTTGTCTTGACAATGCCCCACTAGAACGTACTAGTCTGCGTAAGAATTTACCGCGCTGTCCGAAGGGTTTGTTGTGCGAATTGGATTGATCACCGACTCGGTCGGCCACCTCTCGTTCGATGACGCCTTGGACGTTGCGTGCCGTTTCGGCCTGTCGTCCGTCGAAATCGCGACGGGCAACTGGTCGGAAAGCCCTCATGCGAACCTCGCCGAGTTGGTCGCCTCCGAAGATGCACGGAAGACGTTTCGTGAAGCCGTCGAATCGCACGGACTGACGATCAGCGCCTTGAATGCGAACGGCAATCAACTGCATCCCGTGAGCGGAGCGCAGCACGACCGAGTCGTGCGCGACACCATCACCGTTGCAGGCGCACTCGGCATCCCCACTGTCGTGCTGATGTCCGGGTTGCCCGGTGGACCAGGTGACAGCTCGGCGAACTGGATCACGACGTCATGGCCGCCCGAGAATCTCGCGGTGCTCGACTATCAATGGAACGAAGTCGCGATTCCGTACTGGCGTGACCTCGCTGCTCACGCGAAGGCGAACAACGTTCGATTGGCAGTCGAGCTCTGCGGATCGCAATTGGTGCACAATGTTTCGACGTTGCAGCGACTCGCCGACGCGACGGATCCCACCGTGGTGGGTGCAAATCTCGACCCATCACATCTCATGTGGATGGGCGCCGACATCCCGTCGGCGATTAATGGCCTCGGCGACCGCATCTTCCACGTGCACGCCAAAGATGTCCGCATCAATTCACGGGTGGCACAGACGGACGGACTCGTGGATACCGTCCCGATCACGCAACCGCACGAACGTGCCTGGAACTACGTCACTCTCGGTTTAGGCCATCCGGGCGGAACGAACTTCTGGGCCGATTTCGTGTACACCCTGCGGGCAGTGGGGTATGACGGGACCCTGAACATCGAACACGAAGATGCCCTGGTCAACTCCGTGGAGGGCGTCGGACGCGCGGCACGTCTGCTCGAACAGGTCGCACTCGTCGAGCCCGCGGATTGGAATCCCGCGAACATCTGACGCGAGGCAGGTCTTGCTTGCAGGGCATCGGTCTCAGCAGGGCATGACGTCGCCACCCGGTCCTTGTGTGCAACAACGTTTCCGAGCAGCACCGGCGTTTCCGGGCAGCACTGTAGCGTTTCCTGGCAGCACTGTAGGCGGCACAGGTAGTGCTCTATGCCGCTCACGGTGGGTGTTCGGTTGTACAACCCTGACCCGGGACTCAGACCGTGTCAGGCTCGCCCGGTGGTTCACCCGCTTCTCTCGCCGGCCCGTCAGGCTTGCCGTTCAGCGGCACGTCGGGGTTGGGGTAGATGTATTCGTTCGGGTGATGGAAATGATTGACACGGCCTTGGCGGTCCGGGTCGATCGTCGACGGCGCATGCCAGAGAGTACGCCCCGGATACGGATGCCCAGGCCCGGCTTTCGTCGTCGCCCAGTCACTCTCGGTCGGCCCGACCCGTCGGTGATGCTGATCGCAACCGAACGTCAACGAATCGATATCGGTATTACCGCCTTCGGCCCACTCATCGATGTGATGGACCTGCGACCACGTCGCCGGACGAGTACACCCCGGGAACGTGCACCCACGATCGGACGCCATCAACACGATCCGCTGATCCGCCGACGCAATCCGCTTCGAACGCCCCAAATACAGCGGCCGCTCCTCATTGTCGAACATCGTCAGATAGTGACGCGCATGCGAAGCCATCCGAATCGCATCCCGCATCCGCACCAACGACCCCGTCGCCGTGACCGCATGCCCCGTCCCGGCCTCCAAGTCCTTCAAGCTCATCGACACGATCGCCGTCACCGGCAAGCCGCGATGCTGCCCCAGCTTCCCCGACGCCAACATCTGCCGCAGAATCGTCTTCATCGCATCGTGCTGACGCCGACCCTGACCACGCCGATCCCGACCAGCCCGCTCCGCAGCCTCCCGCTCGACCTCCGAGTCCGACTCCGACTCCGACTCCGACTCCGACTCCGAACTGTCGCGTATACCGGCTTCCGGCTCATCCACCTCCGCGTCAGCAGCAGCGGCACTGTCCGGATTATCGACGTCGACGTCGGCATTCGGAGTGCCGGCGGAACCACTGCCACCGCCAGCGCAACCGTCTGCATCGGAACTTCCGAACAGAGTCGGATCATCCGGGCCGTCCGCAAAGTTGTCGCCGCTGCCTGCACCGTTCTCATCCTCGTCATCGGGTTCATCGACCACGGGCTTGTCATCGGCGGGATTGCACATTCCCGGCTTCGCCCACTTCGCGAACGCCGCCTCGCAATACGCCCGGAACTCCGCATCGACCACACCGGTCATCTTCGACAACCCGGCCTCATCCTGATCTCCGAACCGCATGTACGTCCGCTCGGCCACCCGCTCCTCGTCGAGATCACCATCGGGATCCAACACGTCGTACAACCTGCGCGCCGCCACCTTGAACGCATCCGGGCCCAACTCCGTCGCCAACTGCGCCAACTGCCGTTCCGCGCTCTCCCTCGTCTCGGCAGCGACCTTCGAACCCAGACGCTTGAAGAACAGTCGAACGATGTCCTGATGCTCCTCATCCAACACACCGTCCTCGGCCGCCCTCGCCGTCGCCGACGACACCGGCTCCAACCGATCACCCGACAACGCTGTCCGCTCCCCGAATTCTTTTGCGAACCGAATCCGCTGTCCCGCACGACCACGCGAGAACCGCATCAACACCGCCAACGCCTCCGGCACCGAACCGTCGATCTCATCCAACCCATGCTGGCCGATCAGATCCGCAATCCACGTGTGCGACATAGCGAACAACGCCCGCGACACCGTCTCCATCCGCACCAACAACGCCCGACGATCCGCATTGGACAACCCCACCGTCTGCGCCCGACCCAAAACCTCTACCTGCTCCTCGATCGAGGCCACCACTCCCGCCAGAAACGCCGCATCGATCGGCAACACCGAACCCGGCGATGACGACGAGCCCGCCGACCCAGCTGTCGCAGCGGAACCCGGGAACACACCGCCATCCGAAGACCGATCACACGCAACCTCGGCGCCATCCGCGGTGGACGTCGAATCCCCCGAAACCGCTGTATCAGAGGAAGCCGCAGCACTATTCGACGCAGACCCGTCCTCGGGCGCAGACCCATCCGGCTCATCAGACCAGAACGCCGCCACTACCTCGGCAGTCACCGCATCGCCGGAACACGAGAAGACGGGCAACTCGGGCGGTGCACCCTCCCAGAACTCCGCCACCGCGGCCGCACGAGCATCATCATCCGACAGCTCATCGTGCGACGAATTATCAAGCGGTAAAGCAGCATTCGCTGCACTATCACCGCTGACCGACTGGTCCACCCCTGATACGCCATCCCCCGAAAGCATGACCCAAGTCTAACCCAAGAACCAATATTTGTCGAACATATGTTCGACACAATTCGACGAGAACACGACCCGGCACCTCGAGACACCGGATAGGTTCTGCGAATCACACACCGCAAGAACGACATACGGACAGTTATTCCAGCAGAACGGTCGAGCGCACCTCAGGCCACCTAACCGCGCCACTGGAGCTGAGCGCACTAAACAGAAACTCGCCGACGGATACCCGTCGGCGAATCTGTCGGTACCTCTCACGTTCTCACACCCGTGCCGCCTCCGCGAGATGCTTGGTCGACCGACGGAACGCCCACACCGTGACGAGTACAGCCAGCGCGAACAACGGTGTGCCCATTCCGATTTTCGCGAATGCCAACCATCCCGTGGCCTCGGTGTCGTACAGCCAGTCCTGCACGATGTAGCGGGCGCCGAACAGCACGGCGAACGTCAGCGTGGCGACGTCGTGCGCGCGGAGAACAGTGCGCTCTGCGCGCCAACGGAACCTGTTGCCGTGCAGGGCGCTCCAGAGCATTCCTGTCAGCGGCCGGCGTGCCAGAACCGACGCGAGCATGATCACCGCACCGCCGAGCGACGTCCAGATACCGATCAGGAAGTATCCGCTGCCGGATCCGGTCCACGCGGCGACACCTCCGGCGGCGACAACGCCGATCAGTCCGCCGATCGCCTGTGAGAGCGGTTCACCTCGTCGCATGCGAACCACGGTGACGACGAGCGCGACAGCGACGGCAACGCCGATCGCGGCAGGGAGTGCGACGAGCGCGTTGGCGGTCACGAAGGCCACGACCGGAATCGCTGTGTAGATGATGCCGCTGACGCCGCCGAGACTGTTCAGCAGTACCTGCGTCGCGTCGACCTTATCGGGTTGTTGCTGCACGTTCGTCGGTTCTGGCGTCGTCATCGTGCCCTCCTCGTCGATCGTTGCTGTGGCGTTGTCGTCCATGTTCTCTACTGTCGTCGCGGCGATGTGCCCACAACAGTGCAGACCACCATGAGATGGAATTACGACGCCACGGATCGGCCATGACGGATGTCATGGATCGCCCCGCTAGCCTGGGACAGAGCCCACACAGCATCGAGGAGACCGGACCATGACATCTGCGGATTCGATGGAGACGCTCCGCAAACGCACCAGCGAGAAATGGCGCACCCACCCCGACGATGTGCTGCCGATGTTCGTCGCCGAGATGGATTTTCCACTTGCTCCGCCGATCAGAGCGGCGCTGCACGCTGCGCTGGACGCGGGTGACACCGGCTACGTCGATCCACACGACGCCACTGCTGCACGGGCTTTCGCGTCGTACGCCTCGGATGTCTGGAACTGGGATGCGAACCCGGAACGTATGGGGTACGCCACCGACGTCAGTGTCGTCATCGTCGAGTCCCTGCGCAGACTCATCGAACCGGGTGACGGCGTGATCATCAACCCACCGATCTACCCACCGTTCTTCGAGCTTGTCCCCGAAGCAGGTGGGCGCGTCGTCGAAGTGCCGTTGTCCGACGACGGTCGGCAGTACTCGCTCGATCTCGACGGCATCAACCGCGCCTTCGAGAAAGGAGCCCGTGCACTCCTGTTGTGCAGCCCGCACAACCCCGTCGGACTGGTGCATTCACGTGAAACACTGACCGAGTTGTCGCGCATCGTCGCTCGTCACGATGCGGTGGTCGTCAGCGACGAAATTCATGCCCCACTGACGCACCACGGCACGACGTTCACGCCCTACCTGACGGTGTCCGACGAGGCGCGCGAACACGGTATCGCAGCCGAATCCGGTAGCAAGGCATTCAATCTCGCCGGATTGAAGAGCGCGCTGTTCGTCGCCGAATCCGACCGCATGACCGACCTCATACGGGGCCTACCCGACGAGGTGACCTTCCGCACGGGACTACTCGGACTCATGGCTACGCGCGAAGGCTTCACACACGGTCGAGAATGGCTCGCCGCCACGATCTCGACGATCGAACGCAACTTCACCGTCCTGGAACAGCAACTCGCGGAGAAGCTTCCGCGCGTCACGCTACGACGGCCGAATGCGACCTACCTTGCATGGTTGGATCTGCGCGGCCTCGGCTGGGGCGACGACCCTGCCGACCGCGCACTCCACCACGCGAAACTCGCTCTGTCCGACGGCATCAGCTTCGGCACGGAAGGTAGGGGCTTCGCGAGGATGAACCTGGCCTGCGCACCGGACACGATCGTCGAGGCGATCGACCGCCTCGCCCGCGCACTGTGAGCCCGCTACACCGGTGAGGGCTGACTCGGACGCTGCAGCTCGTCGGTGGGATCGATCGTCGACGACTGCTTCTTCTCCGCGGTCACAACAGTTCCCACGGTGGCGACGATGACGAGAGCGATAGCCGACAGGCGCAGAACACCCGCACTCTGATGCAGCAGCAGCCAACCCGCGAGCGTCGCGAAGATCGGTTCGAGGCTGAGCAGCACTCCGAACACGTTGCGCGGAATGCGCCGTAGGGCAGCAAGTTCGAGTGAATACGGTATGGCCGACGACAGTAGCCCCACCAGGGCGACGATCGCCAACACCTTCGGATCGGCGAACGCCTCGATGCCCTGCATCATGCCGATCGGCATGATGCAGATCGAGCCGACAGCAAGTGCGACTGCGAGGCCTCCGGTGCCCGGAACGTCCTGCGCGACACGTGCATTCGCGAGGATGTACAGCGACCAGAATCCGGCCGCGAGGAGCGCGAACAGTACGCCGATCGGGTCGAGCGACGTCGAATGCACGGCCGATTCGATCCCGAGCATCGCCATTCCCACCAGGGCGACACCTGCCCAGCACAGGTCGACGCGCCGACGCGACAACACCGCCGCGAGAACCAGTGGACCGAGGAACTCGATCGACACGGCCACACCGAGGGGAATTCGTTCGATGGCGGCGTAGAACGACCCGTTCATCGCCGCCAACGACGCACCGAGCGCGCAGACGACCTTCCACTGAGCCCGCGACCATTGCCGGACCCGGGGACGAACGAACACCGCGAGCAATACAGCTGCGATGGCGAGACGGGCGGCGGTGACCGCCCAGGACCCGGCCAGCGGGAATATCTGCACCGCCAGCGCGGCGCCGAACTGCAACGACACACACGATCCGACGATCATCGCCACTGCGGACCCGGTGCCCTGCATTCGACTGAAACTTGCCATGGATTCAGCTTTGCGGACCGTCTAAGGTAAGTCCAGCGAATCATTTTTACCAATATCGATCAGAGTTACTTACCTATCAAAGGAATCGCATGCTGAACGTTCCGCGGTTGCGCGTTCTGCTCGAGCTGCAGCGTCGGGGAACACTCGCAGGCGTGGCACGCGCGCTCTCGTACACGCCGTCGGCCGTCTCTCAGCAGTTGTCACTGCTCGAGAAGGAGGTAGGCGTGCGGCTGCTGGAGCCGGTCGGACGCGGCGTCACGCTGACCGACGCGGCTGTCGGTCTCGCCGCACACGCCGAGGTGGTCCTTCGGCAGCTCGAAGAGGCGGAATCGGATCTGGCTGCCGCGCAATCGGCAGTTCAGGGGACGTTGCGGGTCGCGTCGTTCCAAACCGTCGTGTTCGCGATCGTTCCCGCCGTCCTGGATCTTCTGGCCGTCGAGCATCCGTCGTTGTCCGTCGAGTTCGATCAGCATCACATGGGACAGGCGTACGACGGGTTGCTCTCGCATGCGTACGACCTGATCCTCGGCGAGGAGTACCCCGGGCTGCCCGAGGAGGTTCGGGCCAACGTCGATCGGGCCGATCTCGCCGCAGATCTACTGATGCTCGCAGTGCCCGGCGGCACGGACTGGTTGTCGCCCGGGCGGCGTCTCGTCGATCTGGCCGATGCGCCGTGGGCAATGGACCCGGCCGACACCCCGACCGGCATCTGGGGGCGCTCGGTGTGCCGGGCAGCCGGGTTCGAACCCAGGGTCACGTTCGTCAGCCCCGACCCGCTCATGCATGCGCACCTCGTCCGGACCGGCCATGCGGCCGCGTTCATTCCCGCCTTGATCGCCGCCGACCAGTCCGACGGTCTCGAGCTCAGCACGTTGCCGGGACGACCTCAGCGCACGATCTACACCGCTGTCCGGGAAGGCCGCGGTCGTCATCCCGCCGTCCGCGCCTTCCGTGCCGCACTGGCGACGGCGTCGGCGTCGGCGTCGCGCACCCCCGTCGACAGCGTCGGTGAAATTCTCGCCCCGGATCCGGCGTCCCCCACTCGCTGAAGGAAGATTGCAGCCATGAGCAACAGAACCAACATCTCGTCCGGCTCCGAGTGGGAACCGAAGATCGGATACAGCCGCGCCGTCCGCATCGGAAACAGCGTCGCGGTCTCGGGCACGACGGCACCGGGCAAGACCGTCGCCGACCAGACTCGCGCCGCCCTCGCGACCATCGAAGCAGCCCTCGTCGACGCGGGCGCATCCCTGCAGGACGTCATCCGCACTCGCATCTACCTGCGCGACGTGTCGCAGTGGCAGGACGTCGCCGCCGTTCACGGTGAGATCTTCGGAGCCATCCGGCCCGCCACCACGCTGCTCGGCGTGAATGCACTGATCGACGACGCCCTCCTGGTCGAGATCGAGGCCGACGCCATCATTTCCTGACGTCCGACGGCTACGCCGTCCGCGTGTCGGCGGGAGGCGTGGCCGCAGTCGTCGACGCCCGCACGGTCAGCGTCGGCTCGAACCGAACATGCCTCGGGGATGCCGACGGGTCTGCTACCGATCGTTCGAGCAAATCGACTGCGGCATGGCCGATGTCGCGGCTCGGCTGACGAACGGACGACAGCGAGACGACAGCCGACGCCGCGAAATCGATGTCGTCGTACCCGATGACGGCGATGTCGTCCGGTACCACCGAGCGGCCGAGCAGGACCAGACTCTGCAGAACACCCAGTGCGAGAAGGTCGTTCGCGCAGAAGATCGCGTCGGGCCTGTTCTGCGGAGCACGGTCGACGATGGCGGCCGCAGCGGCCCTGCCCGCGAGGACGCTCAATTCGGGTGTGTCGACGACCTCGAGTTCGGTTCCGTCGAATTCCTGTGCGGCGGCGCGTGCACCACGCAGGCGGTCCGCGACCTGCCTGAGACTCGACGGCCCGCCGACGTAGGCCAGTCGCCTGCGTCCCTGCTCGCACAGGTGACGCACTGCCATCGCGCCGCCCGCGACGTCGTCCACCGCGACCGACGAGAACGGCGTACCCGTGCCGTCCCGGTCGACCAACACCACCGGAGTTCCGCGCGACTGCAACAGCTCGAGCCGGGACAGATTCTCGCCGACCGGTGACACCAGCATCCCGTGAACCCGCTGTTCGTCGAATGTGTCGAGGTACAGCCGCTCGCGGTCGGGCTTGTCGTCGGTCGACGCCGACAGGACCATCAGACTGCGTTCGAACGCATTCGCTTCCGCGCCGCGAGCAATGTCGGTGAAGAACGGGTTTCCCAGGTCGAGGACGACGAGACCGATGCATCGCGACCGTCCCGCGCGCAGTTGCCGGGCGGCGTCGTTGCGTACGAAGCCCAATTGGTCGATGGCCGCCATGACCCGATCCACGGTGGCAGGCGCCACCTTGTCCGGCGCGTTCAGCACGTTCGAGACCGTGCCGACGGACACACCGGCCGCGGCGGCCACCTGCTTCATGCTCTTTGCCACGACAGCAGTCTTCCAGCTCCGCGTATGTCGGCGAACGCGGTATCAGGAACGGGGCCGCGGCACCAGACGCTCGAGCTGCGTCACGTGGCCCGGTTCGAGTTCTTCGAGCGACGTGACGCCGAGCAGCCGCATCGTGCGCTCGACCTGTTCGGACAGAATGTCGATCGCGCGGTTCACGCCTGCCTCACCGCCCGCCATCAGCCCGTACAGGTACGCTCGCCCGACCAGCGTGAATCGGGCGCCGAGCGCAATGGACGCGACGATGTCGGCGCCCGACATGATGCCGGTGTCGAGCATCACCTCGGTGTCCGAACCCACCTCCCGTGCGACGTCGGGTAGCAGATGGAACGGGATGGGGGCGCGATCGAGCTGTCGCCCACCGTGATTGGACAGGATGAGGCCGTCCGCTCCGAGGTCCGTGACGGCTTTCGCGTCGTCCAGCGTCTGAATTCCCTTGACCACCAGCTTTCCTGGCCACTGCGTCTTGATCCAGGCGAGGTCCTCGAAGGTGACCGTCGGATCGAACATCGTGTCGAGCAGTTCGGCGACGGTGCCGGACCAGCGGTCGATCGACGCGAACGACAGCGGCTCGGTCGTGAGGAAATCGATCCACCATTGTGGCCGAGGGAGCGCATTCATCACCGTCCCGGGCGTCAGCGCAGGCGGAATGGTCATACCGTTGCGCTTGTCGCGCAGCCGTGCACCCGCCACCGGGACATCGACGGTGACGAGCAGGGTGTCGAAGTTCGCCTTCGCCGCCCGCTCGACGAGAGCCATCGAGCGCTCGCGGTCCTTCCACATGTACAGTTGAAACCAATTGCGGCCGTGCGGGTTCGCGTCGCGTACATCCTCGATGGAGTGCGTTCCCATCGTCGACAACGAGAACGGGATTCCCGCACGGGCCGCAGCGCGCGCCCCGGCGATCTCGCCCTCGGTCTGCATCATGCGTGTGAACCCGGTCGGCGCGATGCCGAATGGCTGCGCGACCGGTGCACCGAGCACGTCCCACCCCGTCGATACCTTCGACACGTCGCGCAGGATCGACGGGCGAAATTCGATGTCCTGGAACGCCTGTCGCGCACGCGTGATCGACAACTCGGCTTCGGCCGATCCGTCGGTGTAGTCGAAGGCGGCCGTCGGAGTGCGACGCTTGGCGATCTTTCGAAGATCCTCGATCGTCAGGGCCGCGTCGAGACGGCGCTTCTTCGCGTTCAGCTGCGGCTTCTTGAACTGCATGAGGGGCGCGAGATCGCGCACCTTCGGGACCTGCCTCTTGACCATTGCTGATCCTTTCTCGTTGTTCATGCCGTTCTCGCCCGCTGCGAACAGGTGCGGGAGACCGCTGGTGTGTACTGCGTCGGCGGGAACGTGGTTGCAACGATACGACGCAGCCGGTCGAGTTCACCGTGAATCGAACCGTGGGCACGTGCCTGTACCAGGACGTTACCCAACGCCGTTGCTTCCGCCGGTCCAGCAAGGACCGGGATACCCGACCGATCCGCCAGAATTTTGCACAGCAGCGCATTCTGGGCTCCGCCGCCGACGACGTGGATCTGCCGGGCCGAGAAGCCTGCGAGCGACGCCGCGTCGTGCACCGCACGGGCGAATGCCGCGGCCAACGACTCGACGACGGCGCGAACCATCTCCACTCGCGACGACGGTGCGTCGAGGTCCCGCTCCAGATACCAGGAGCGGATCCGCCGCGGCATGTCGCCGCGGGACAGGAACACCGGGTCGTCGGCGTCGAAGACGTGCGCAGGCGACGGGCACTGGGCCGCGGCAGCGAGCATCGTCGGCAGATCGACCGGCGCTCCGTCGGACCGGCTCCACTCCCGCACGGTCTCCGACAGCAGCCACAGTCCCATGACGTTGTGCAACAGTCTGTTTCGGCCGTCGACTCCGGCCTCGTTGGTGAATCCCGCCTCGCGCACGGCTGAACCGAGCACCGGGGCCGCGGTTTCCGCTCCGACGAGTCCCCACGTGCCACAGGATATGTACACCGACGACGAAGGATCCATCGGAACTGCCGCAACCGCCGACGCCGTGTCGTGCGAACCGACCGTCGTGACGACCGCACTCGTGTCCACGTCGAGCACGCCGGGCAGTACCGGACCCAACACGGTGCCAGGGTCGACCACGTCCGCGAACAGCGACGGGTCGAGTCCGAGCCGTGCCATCAGATCGACATCGGGCACCCCGTCGGTTCCGAACAGGCCCGTCGTGGACGCATTGGTCCGTTCGGTGACCTCGCGTCCGGTCAACCAGTACGAGACGAGGTCCGGCACCAGCAGAGCCCGATCTGCAACGCCCAGCAGTCCGTCTTCCTTCTCGACCGCAAGCTGATACACCGTGTTGAACGGCAAGAACTGTAAACCGTTGCGAGAGAACAATTCTTCACGGCCGACGGCGGATTCGACCAGTTGGACGCCGCGCTCGGAACGTTCGTCACGGTAGTGATGCGGCAGGCCGAGCAGTCGCCCGCCGCGCAGCAGACCGTAGTCGACGGCCCAGGAATCGACGCCGATGCTCACCAGGTTCTCCGACTGCCGCACGGCGTCGGCCAGCCCCTTTCGGATGTGCCCGAACAAGCCTGGTACGTCCGTGTGCAGTGCAGTCCTGGTTCCGTTCCACAACCGCAGGGGTTCGTTGGGGAATCGCGCCACGACGTCGAGATCCAGCACATCCCGTCCTGCGGCGTCGGTGCCGACCACGCCGACCACGACGCGACCACTCGTCGCACCGAGGTCTACTGCCGCGACCGTCGACAGGCTCATCGCAGGAATGCCGCCGCGACTCCTGCATCGACGGGCACGTGCAGGCCCGTCGTGTGCGAGAAGTCCGACGTACACAGCGCGAACGCGGCACCCGCGATGTTCTCCGGCAGCACCTCACGCTTCAACAGCGTGCGCTGCGCGTAGAACTTGCCCAGGTCCTTCTCCTCGACACCGTAGACCGCGGCGCGCGAGGCGCCCCAGCCGGCCGCGAAGATGCCCGATCCCTGCACGACACCGTCGGGGTTGATGCCGTTGACCTTGACGCCGTGCTCACCGAGTTCCGCTGCGAGCAAACGAACTTGGTGCGCCTGGTCGGCCTTGGTCGCCGAGTACGCGATGTTGTTCGGGCCGGCGAACACCGAGTTCTTGGACGAAATGTACAGAATGTCGCCGCCCATCTTCTGCGCGATCAGCGCCGACGCAGCCGCGCGGGACACCAGGAACGATCCCCGTGCCATGACGTCGTGCTGCAGGTCCCAATCCGCGACGGTCGTCTCCAGCAGCGGCTTCGACAGCGACAGGCCGGCGTTGTTCACGACGAGGTCGATGCCACCGAATGCCAGCACCGTCGCGTCGACAGCCGCCTGCACCGCAGCTTCGTCGGTGACGTCGGCGCGCACACCGATCGCGACGTCGGTGCTGCCGATCTCGGCCGCGACGTCGGCCGCCTTCTGCTCGTCCAGGTCCGCGATGACGACGCACGCGCCTTCCGCCGCGAGCCGGCGCGCAATGGCCTTCCCGATTCCCGACGCGGCCCCCGTGACCAGCGCGATGCGCGTCGCCAATGGCTTGGGTTTCGGCATCCGCGCGAGCTTGGCCTCCTCCAGCGCCCAGTATTCGATGCGGAACTTCTCGGATTCGTCGATGGGACTGTACGTCGACACCGATTCCGCGCCGCGCATGACGTTGACGGCGTTGACGTAGAACTCGCCCGCGACGCGTGCGGTCTGCTTGTTGGCGCCGTAGCTGAACATGCCGACGCCGGGGATCAGGACGATGGCGGGATCGGCGCCGCGCATCGCCGGAGAGTCCTCGGTCGCGAAGCGCTCGTAGTAGGCCTGGTAGTCCTTGCGGTAGGCCTCGTGCAGCGTCTGCAGGCGCTGCACGCACTGTTCGACGGGTGCATCCGCCGGCAGGTCGAGAACGAGAGGCTTGACCTTGGTGCGCAGGAAGTGGTCGGGGCAGCTCGTGCCGAGGGCGGCAAGGCGCGGGTGTTCGCTCGCGGCCAGGAAGTCCAGTACGACCTGCGAATCCGTGTAGTGCCCGACCTTCGGTTCGTCGGTCGACGCAAGGCCGCGAATGTGCGGGGCCAGTGCCGCTGCCTTCGCGCGGCGCTCGGCCTCCGGGAGCGCGGCATAGCCGTCGAGTGGTGCGCCGAACGGCTCGGCCGTGCCGTGCTCGGCCAGATACGCCTCGGCCGTGCGGATGATGTGGAGCGAGTTCGCTTCCGCATCGTCGGACGTCTCACCCCATGCGGTGATGCCGTGGCCGCCGAGAATACAGCCGATGGCCTGCGGGTTGGCCGCCTTGATCGCCGAGATGTCCAGTCCCAGCTGGAACCCCGGACGTCGCCACGGAACCCAGACGACGGTGTCGCCGTAGATCTTCCGGGTCAGCTCCTCGCCGTCGGCGGCGGTCGCGATCGCGATACCCGAATCGGGATGCAGGTGGTCGACGTGAGGTGCGTCGACGAGTCCGTGCATCGCCGTGTCGATCGACGGCGCAGCACCCCCGCGGCCGTGCAGGGTGTAGTCGAACGCCGCGACCATCTCGTCCTCGCGGTCCACGCCGGGGTAGACGTCGACGAGCGAACGGAGCCGGTCGAGTCTGAGCACGGCCAGCCCGGCCTCTGTCAACGTGCCGAGATCGCCTCCGGATCCTTTGACCCACATCAATTCCACGTCGGCACCCGTCACCGGATCGATGTCGGTGCCCTTGGCGGAGGTGTTGCCACCTGCGTAGTTGGTGTTGCTCGGATCGGAGCCGAGACGGTTCGATCTGGACAGAAGGTCTCGAACGGTCGGGTTCATCGTCACTTCCTGCTCTGTTGTCATGGTTCACGCACCCCAGGACGTCTGGGTTCCGCCGACGCGTTCGGCCTCGATCTTCTCCTGGTAGCCCGATTCGGCGTAGGCACGCATCGGATCGGCCGGCAGCCCGCGGCCCTCACGCCACGACGCCAGCTGCGGGCGAACGTCGGTGTAGAACGCGTCCATGAAGATTCCGTTGGCAGCCAGCACGTCTCCCGATTCCTGCGCGGCCGTCAACGCTGCGGTGTCGACGAGCGCCGCACGCAACGTCATTTCCTGCACGTTCAGAACCGATCGGATCTGACCGGGAATCTTCGCCTCGACGTTGTGGCACTGATCGAGCATCAAGGCCAGGTCGGAGTCGGGTGCAAGACCGCCCCCACGGATCACCTCGAACAGAATCCGGAAGAGCTGGAACGGATCCGCCGCACCGACGATGAGGTCGTCGTCCGCGTAGAAACGGGAATTGAAGTCGAACGATCCGAGCTTTCCGAGGCGCAGCAGCTGCGCGACGATGAACTCGATGTTGGTGCCCGGTGCGTGATGCCCGGTGTCGAGGCACACCGCGGCGCGATCGCCGAGAGCAACCGTGTGCGCGTACGAGGTGCCCCAGTCCGGAACGTCGGTGACGTAGAACGCGGGCTCGAAGAACTTGTACTCGAGCACCAGTCGTTGGCCTTCGCCGACGTGCTGATAGATCGCGGCGAGCGATTCGGCCAGCCTGTCCTGGCGACCGCGGATGTCCCCTTGGCCGGGGTAGTTCGTGCCGTCGGCCAGCCACACCTTCAGATCCTGCGAACCGATCTCGGTCATGATCTCGAGGCACCGCAGGTGGTGGTCGATCGCTCTCTGCCGCACCGTCTTGTCGGTGTGGGTCAGGCTGCCGAACTTGTATTCGTCGTCCTGGAACGTGTTCGAGTTGACGGTTCCCAGACGCACTCCCAGATCGGCAGCGTACGACTTCAATTCGGTGTAGCTGTCGACCGTGTCCCATGGAATGTGCAGGGCCACAGCAGGAGCCAGTCCCGTCAGACGATGCACGGTCGCCGCGTCGGCGATCTTCTCCTGGATCGTCCTTGGCGTGCCGGGTGTACCGAACACCTTGAAGCGGGTTCCGGAGTTCCCGAAGGCCCAGGACGGAAGTTCGATGGCGAGCGCGTCGAGAATGCTGTCGGGTCGAACGGTATGTGTTGTCACAGTGCACGCTCCGGGGTGGGGCTCGGGGTCTGGCGGGGGGTGGTCAGGTCGTCGGAAACGACGGTTCCGTAGCGCTCGATCTCGATCTCGGGCAACGACTTTCCGCGCGTGTTCGGTGCGAACACTGCGCCGATCGCCAGTGCCACCGTGAGAAGGCCGATGAGCAGAAGTCCGACTGTGGTGAGCCCGGTGGCGGCCAGGAGCGTCGGGAAGAAGTAGCTGAGCAGTCCGGTGGCCGTCCGTACGACGAAGAACATGAAGCCCTGAGCGCTGGCGCGGTACGGCGTCGCGAACAGCTCACTCGCCCACAAGCTGTAGAACGCCTGCGCGCCGATTCCGCTGGAGATGCCCCACGTGATCGCGAAGATCAACAGGGTGGGCATACCCGCGTCGGTGAAGAACACCAGGATGGCCCACGCGGCAATGCCCAGTGCCGCGCCGATCGAGTACAGCAGTCGCTGCGACATGCGATCCGCGAACTTCATGAACCCGAAGTACGTCGCGGCGACGGTGCATCCCCACACGAGAACCTGCAGAAGATTCTGTTCGACGGCGCTCTCCACTCCGGCACTTTCGTAGACGCGCGGCATGAAGATACCCGCCTGGCCGGCGACAGTGTTCCAGAAGCCGTAGATGCCGATGAGCACAAGAAGTGCGGTGATGTTCACTCGCTTGGTGAACAGTCCCTTCAAACCTGCTGCGCCGAAGGTCTTCTCGCGAGTAGCAGCGCCTGCAGTGTCGGCGGCCTCGTCCTTCCAGATGGCCGACTCGGGCAACCCCTGGCGAATCCACCAGACCACCGCAGCCACGACGAACAGGTGCACGAAGATGATGCGTGATCCGAGCAGATCGAGCGGCGCAAGTAGCGCGGCGAGAGCGAAGCCGATGAACGGGCCGACCGACCAGGCAAGTTGCGCTGTTCCGACGTGCCGGGCTCGTTCGCGCGACGGTGCTTGCTCGGCGATGTACGTCCACGAAGCAGGGACGCCTGCTCCGACGGCAACGCCGGTGATGACGAAGGCCGTCAACAGCATCGCGAAGTTCATCGCGAACGCAGCGATGAGCACGCCGACCATGTACACGATCAGATCGTAAGTATAGATGGCTTTGCGACCGTATCGGTCACACAGAGGCCCGCCGATACCGGCACCGATGGCGGCGCCGAACGCGTTCGCACTGAACGCCGCGAGTAGTCCGACCGCAAGGTTGCTGATGCCGAACTCGTTCTGCCACAACGTCAGTGAAGTGGCTATCGCAATGATCGAGCCGGCTTCGATGTAGTTGCTCATCGCGACCGATATGGTCGCGCGCCACCCGGTGGTGGACTTGGCGCCGATCTTCATGAGGGCTCCGAAAGGATGTGTGGGGTCAGGGGGATCGAAAGAATTCAGGGCAGATGGAAGTAGTGCGTCAGGAATTCGAGAGGCGCATCCGGGCGCGCTGCGGGCTCGAAGTACTCGGCCATGTTTCGCTGCCATCGGGCGTCGACGTCGGTCGCGCTCATCGCCGCAGTCATCGCGGCGGGATCCTTCGATTCGACGTAGCCGACGACGAGTCCGTCCTCGGGACGGAGAAACAGGGAGTAGTTCTTCCATCCGGTGTCACGCAGCGCATCGAGCATGTCGGGCCACACGTGTTCGTGAGCCGCCAGATAGTCCTGCACGCGATCCGGCCTGAGCTTGAGCAGGAAGCACACTCTGTGAAGCTCCGCTTTGTCGGCGTCTGCGACGGTAGTCATGACTCTCCAGCGACGTAGTGACGGTGAGCCGTCCCGGTGGATCGAAACGAAGATTGAAACGTTTCAATCAATGGCCTGGCTCACATTAGGGCTCGCTCGTGGGCTACGTCAACCCCCTGGTCCGGCTCGGGTAGTCCCGCGAACACCGGCCGTTCGCTGTAGCACATTGCTACACTGGGTGTGGCGTGCCGATCGAGGGAGCGAATCATGACGAACGTCGCCGACAGGGTCACGCGGTTCTCGTCCGAACTGGTCGACGCCGCAGCAGCAGAAGGCGAGCGAGAGAACCGCTCGGCCAGGCAACAGCTCGAACACTGGGCTCGGGTGGGCCGTGAGGTATCGAATCAGCGGCAGGTCGCACGTCGACGCGTCGAAGCCGCGCTGGCCGGCCGGACACCGCTGAGTGCGCTCTCCGACGAAGAGGGCGTCGTGTTCAACGCCGAGGTTGCCAGCGCTCTCGAAGAGTCGCTTGCTACCGGCGATCACGTCGCGGATCGCGCTGCACAGGGGCGCGTCACGGTCTCGCTCGACGAGCAGGGACGCGTCGTCAAGCATCTGCCCGACGGTAGCCAGATCGTTCTGTGAGACGACTGGATCTCGTCGTCGGCCCGAACGGTTCCGGTAAGACGACGTTCGTCGAACAGCGCCTCGCGCCGTTGCTTCCGGGAAGTGCGTTCGTGAATGCCGACGTCATCGCGCGGCAGCGCTGGCCCGATGCGCCGGAGGCGCATTCCTACGAGGCCGCGAGGATCGCGTCGACCATTCGCGACGGCCTCGTGTCACAGGGCGAATCGTTCATCGCCGAGACGGTGTTCTCCCACCCGTCGAAACTCGACTTTCTCGACAAGGCCCGCCGGGCGGGCTATGTCGTCGTGCTGCACGTGGTCATGGTTCCCGTCGAACTGTCCGTCGCCCGCGTCGCGGTACGCGTCACCGAGGGTGGGCACGACGTCCCGGAGGACAAGATCCGCGAACGCTTCGATCGGTTGTGGCCGTTGGTAGCCGAAGCGATTCGGCGCTCGCATCATGCCACGGTGTACGACAATTCCGCCCCCGACGTCACCCGCATCGCAGCGAGGTTCGTCGAGGGCGATCTTGTCGGTGAAACCAAGTGGCCTACATGGGCACCCGCAGAGCTACGACCCTAGAACTCAGCGCGCCGGCGCGAACGCCGCTTCGAACGCGTCCAACGCGGCGTCCGGATCTCCGGACGCCCAGGCTTCCATTCCGACCACGCCGGAGTAGTCGATCTTCTTCAGCGCCGATGCCACTGCGCTGTAATTTATTTCGCCCGTACCCGGTTCGCACCGGCCCGGTACATCGGCGACCTGGATCTCACCGATGTACGGCAAGGCCTCGGTGACCAACTCGATCAGGTTCCCTTCTCCGATCTGCGCGTGGTACAGGTCGAGATTCAGACGCAGATTCGGGTGATCGACTGCCTTGACCAACGCCAAGGTGTCCGACGCGGTCGCGAAGGGAGTACCGGGGTGGTCGACCGCGAGGTTGAGATTCTCGAGGACGAACGTCCGACCGGCGGCGGCGCCCAACTCGGCGATCTTGCCCAAAGTGTCTGCGGCGGTTAGCCACATCGACGGCGTCACGACCTCGACCGGCCGAACCGGAAGACCTCCGTCACCGAGCCCCGTGCCGTGCAGGTTCAACCGTGGGCAGTCGAGCTTGTCGGCGACCTTCAAGGACTGCGCTGCAGTCGCGAGCAGTTCTTCGATACCGTCCGGCTCGGTCAGGTTCCCCGCGAGATAACCCGTCATCGACGAGAATTCGGCTCCGGATCCGGCGAGCGCATCGATGTCCTTGCTCGACCAGTCCCAGATCTCCACGAGCAGACCGCGTTCGGAGATCCGCTCGATGCGGTCCATCAGCGGCAGGTTCGAAAAGATCATCTCCGCGCACGCGGCGAGCGTCACTCCGCTCATGCGGACACCTCGACAGCCTGTCCTGTTGCGGCGCTGTCGATCGCGGCGAGCGCGATACTCAGCGCGATGCGGGCATCCTCGCCGGTGACCTGGGCCTGCGTTCCGTTCCGGATCGCGTCGACGAACGCGATGAACTCGCCGAGGTACGCGCTGCGCAGAAGATCCGTGTCGCGGCGTGCGGTGTCGATACCGATACCCTCGGGGCCGTAGTACGTCATGTTGCTCGTCAACGAATCTCCCATGGTGACCATGCCACCGGATCCGAACACCTCACCGCGCACGTCGTAGCCGTACAGGGCACTGAAGTTCGCTTCCGCCACGGCAATTGCGCCGTTGTCGAACTCGACCGTCACCACCGCGGTGTCGAGATGACCGTCCGCCTTGGCGTCGGGACGGATCAACGCGTCGGCAATCGCTGTCACGCGCCTGGGGCGCGCGCCCGGGTTCAGGAAGCACAGCGCGTCGAAGTCGTGGATCAAGGTCTCGAGGAAGATCGTTCCCGGTGGGATACGCGCCGGATCGGCGGAGAACGGTCCGGGATCGCGGGTGACCGAGCGGAGCAACTGCGGAGTCCCGACGCGTCCCGCATCGATCGCCGAGCGGGCCGCGATCCATCCCGGCGCGAAACGTCGATTGAAGCCGACCTGAAGGACGACGCCTGCCTCCTTCGCGGCGTCGATCGCTCGGTCCGCGTCGGCGAGAGTCACGGCCATCGGCTTCTCGACGAACACGTGTTTGCCGGCCGCAGCAGCCTGAACGACCAGGTCCGTGTGCGTTCGGGCGGGCGTCGTGATGAGTACTGCGTCGACGTCCGGGCGTGCGAGCGCGGCGTCGGCCGACCGCTCGACGACGTCCACGTCGAGATCGGCGGCGAGACGCTCGGCGTTGGGCGTCGGGTCGACGACGGCAACCAACGTGGCACCGGGGACATGGTTCGCAACGAGCTCGGCGTGGCTCGAACCGATCCGGCCTGCGCCGATCAGTGCCATACGCACCGGGGATTTCTTGGACATCAGTTGCTCCGACACTCGGGAAGAAGGACTAGAACGTACTACTGTTACGTTCTAGTGGACGATGCTAGGGCTGCTGATCGGTCCGGTCAAGACCGGGCTCGCCCCGACACGTTCCGAGGCGGACGAGGAACGAAACGCGACACTCGACGAATGACGTCGCGGTATTCCGGGCGACGTTCGAGACTGCGCTGTTCCATCATCGGAATGCTTGCGCCCTGGAACATCGCCAGCATGACGGCGGCACCCGACAGCACCCACCACGCACCAGGACAGGCCGCGAGCCCGAACAGACCGAACGACAACCACACCCCGAACTCGCCGAAATAGTTCGGATGCCGCGACCACGACCACAGCCCGCGGTCCATGACCTGCCCCGGCGACCTCCGTGCCACGAAGCGCCGCATTTGCAGATCCGCAATGGTTTCGATGGACAACGCCCCGACACCGACAACGAACGCGACGACGTCGAGCACACCGAACGGCTCACCCGCGCGCGTCGCGACGACGTAGACCGGAATCAGACCGGCGAACACCTGAAGCGTCGGAAAGATGTGAATTGCAACGAGATCCGCGATCGGACCGAACCGTCCCGCACGCGCACGAAGCAGCGGGTATCGCCAATCCTCCTGCTGCAGAACGCGAAAGCCGACGATCCAGTTGCCGGTCAACCGGATCGACCAGGCCAGCATGACCGCCATCATCAGCCACCAGCGGACCGCGTCGACGTCGGAGCCCGCGGCGAGCCACCAGTAGAACGCCAGGAACGACGGGATCACGCTCCAGAAAGCGTCGTAGACACTGGAATTGCGATACAGCCGACTGGCCACGAAGATGATCGCCGTCGCGATCAGATCGGCGATGAGACCGTCGAGCCACAGCAGGCCGGTGTCCGGACCCCATACGAGCCAGACGTACCCCGCCGCTATCGCGACGGCGTAAGCCATCGTTATTCGACCGAGCGAGACGCCCCGACTCATGGACGCACTGTAGTGCGCGGTCCGTGCTCGTACGGCCGAATCGCGACC
The DNA here is from genome assembly GCF_003336925.1 of Rhodococcus sp. Eu-32. Taxonomy (NCBI): domain Bacteria; kingdom Bacillati; phylum Actinomycetota; class Actinomycetes; order Mycobacteriales; family Nocardiaceae; genus Rhodococcus; species Rhodococcus sp. Eu-32. The sequence goes on from NZ_QGNK01000002.1 coordinate 63,763, forward strand.
GTCAGCGCTGGTTCAGCTCGACCGCGCTGCTGATCAGAGCCGAGAAGGCGTCGGCGTCGAGGATGTCGTTCTCACGGATGTCCACCGCCCGACGCGTCCCCGCGTCGAGACTGGCGTTGAACACCCCGGCCGGGTCGTCGAGCGACGCACCCTTGGCGAACGTGACCTTGACCTTGTCCTTGTAGGTCTCGACCGTGCAGAGGAGACCACCCAGACCGAAGGTGGGCACACCGTCGGGGTTCGACGCCTTCTTCCACTTGGCTTCCTCGGTGACGCCCGGTGCGGCGGCCTCGATCAGGGTGCGGATCTTCGACACGGTCTCTGCTCGCCAGTCATCGCTCATGGGCGATCACTGTAGTGCTCTCGTGTTCGTTCACGTCCAGTACAGCATTCGAGCGTCCGGCAGAACGCGGTCCACCTCGCCCGAGAACCACGACCGCATCTCGCTCATGATTTCCCGCGGGTAAACGTACTTGACGCCTCCGAACTTGGACCGCTTCGCCGACCGCGAGTCCTCGTCCATCTCGAGCTTCGTGCCGGGGTACCACCCGAGAAGAACGTCCTTGCTCGACGGCGTGAAGCGGTGCGTGATGGCCTCGACCGTCAGATCGACGTCCGGTACGTCGGCGAGTGCGTCGGCGACGTCGGACAGCAGGCGGCCGTACTGCTCACGCCATTCCGGTACGGGCATGATGGGCGCGATCGTCAGCCCGACGCGGTAACCGGCGAGCGCCAGCGAGCGCAGAGCCTCGATCCGAGCGGGCATTCGCGCGGTTCCGCCCTCGAAGCGGTTGCCGATGTCGGCGGCGTTCACCGAGACCCGAACTCTGGTGCGGCCACCGTGGTCGAGCGTCACCAGCTCGGCGACGTCGTCGAACTTGGTCGTGAAACGTAGGGACACGTCGTTGCCGAACTCACCCGCGCCGACCCGGGAGATCGCGGCCGCGAGCGAGCCCGTCACGTGCTCGATTCCCAGTGGATCGGTGTAGCAGGACATTTCGAAGGTCGTGCCCTCGTGTCCGCGCTCGGTGGTGCCGGAAGTGATGGTGCCGCGGCCGGCGTGGGTCGCGATGGGCGCCAACACGTCGTCGAGATTCGCGAACACCCGCGTCACGGGCGGGCCGGACAACGACCCCGCCAGATAGCAGTACTGGCAGTGCGCGGGGCACCCTTTGGCGAGGTCGATTCGCCAATCCGCGCTGGGTGGAATCGGCTGCGGCTTCAGCGCGCTCGGAGGCGCTACGACGACGGCGAGTGTCGATTTGGCGCGCGCATACGTCTCGCGTTCGGTCTCACCGCGGAGGCCTGTCAGCCGGTTCGAGGCCAAGAAGTCGATGTCGGCGACGCCTGCCGCCTCGCAACGCCGAACGATCTCCGCCGTGTGCGGTAGATCTGCGGCGGCCGCGGTGATCAGGACGTGCTTCGGAGTCCAGATTCGGGTGGGCACAATCAGTGTCTGAGTCATTGCCTCGTTCAACACTCTCGGCAGTCTTAAGGGACGGTGCCCGCCAGTGCGCCTCTCGGCAAGCGGCCGCTCGTGGCGGCAATTCTGGGGTGGTACCCGGGGCATTGGATCGGGCACCGTCGAGTTGTTCAACGGCAACGGTCGCGTTGGCATTCCGCACTACAGGCCGATGAGCTGTGAAGTGCGCCGCAGCCATCACACCGCGTCGGCGTCCACCGGGTCCACGAGTTCAGGGACGAGCATGTCGCTTCGAACGAGAAACGGATACGCCCCGGTGCCGTGTGACTCGTTCTGAACCAGGACGAGACCGTCGTCGCGTACTTCACGCACGGTGACCACGACAGTGTTCGCCCCCGCAGTGAAGTGACAACGGTCGCCGGTATCCATTCCGCATCCATACCCCGACTCGGACGAAGTAACACACTGCTTTTCCGTGCGACGCGTAGGGAGCCGAACTAGGGGGTAGTTGGCTACGGTGCCCGAACTTCCGGAAGTAGAGAATGCCCGCCAGGTCGTCGAGAAGGCACTGGGCAGGGTCATCGTCGACATCGACGACACGGATACCTACGAATGCCGGCCGCACAATCCGGGTGACATCGAACGAGCACTGAAGGGCGGGATGCTCACCGAGGCGTGTCGACGCGGTAAAGCGATGTGGTGCGAGACCGAGACAGCGGACGGCGAGGCCGGGCCCACCCTCGGAATCCACCTCGGCATGGGCGGGCGCATCATCGTGACCGCGCCCGACGGGGAGCAGTCGTCGACATACGGCGGTGGCGACCCGCACGTCGGTGAGCGTGACACCGACAAGCCGGAGTGGACGCGGTTCGCCATCACGTTCGACGACGGTGGTCAGCTCCGACTGTTCGACAAGCGACGACTGGGCCGGGTACGGCTCGAACCCGACATCGATGCGTTGGGACCCGATGCCGCCGAGATCTCGCGTGACGACTTCCGAGAGCGGATCGGCTCCAGCGCAGCACCGGTGAAGGCACGACTGCTCGACCAGGCGGTCATCGCCGGGATCGGCAACCTGCTCGCCGACGACATTCTCTGGCAGTGCGCTCTGTCCCCGTCTCGCCGAGCCAAGACATTGACGACGGACGAGCTCGACGAGCTACGAGTGGTGCTGCGGCGGGCCATCAGGTCCGCGATCCGCAAGGGCGGCGTCCATACCGCCGAGATCATTCCGTTCCGCAAGGCCGACGCCACCTGCCCTCGCTGCGGATCACCGATGGCCCGCGGAACCGTGGGCGGGCGAACCACCTGGTGGTGTTCGAACGAACAATCGTGAAAGGCAGGGCTACCGAGCCTGATTCGGTCTCGTCGAAGCACGGTCCGAGCTCATCCCGCGATGCATCGTTCTGTCACCGACGACGCCGCTGTGGTCGGCTTTGTGCATGACGCAGCGGTTGTCCCAGATGACGACGTCGTGGGGTGACCACGAATGCCGAAGTACGTTGTCCTCGCGAGTGGAATGGTCGACGAGACGAGTGATGAACTCCGACGCCTGCTCCGCGGTCATCGAAGACACGGCCCGGCAACGCGCAGGCGCAGTGAGATACAGGGCGGTTCGGCCGGTCACCGGATGTTCGAGCGCCAAGGGGTGATCGGCCGAACCCTCGATCCCGTCGAGACCGGTGACGGTATGGGTGACACTCGCCCCGTCGACGATTCTCCTGTCGTCGGCCGACAGAGTGTCGTAGGCGCGGTACTGGTTGCTGAAGAGGGTCTGCCCACCCTGCTCGGGCACATCGACCGCGCGGAGCGCCGTGTACGCGGGCGGATCCGGAACATAGGTGGTGTCGACGTGAAACGTCGACTTGGGCGGTGTGCTCCGGCCGACGTTCGTGACGACGTTCAAATCGGGAAAGCCGTCGACGGGCGTTTCTCCGTCGGTGAATTGCAGATCACCGAAAGACTGTACGAACGCGAGGAATTCGTTGTTTCCGACGTGTTGGTCGGGCAGAATCACGACGCCGTGCTCGGCGAGCAGTGTGCGTAGCTCGTCGGCGTCCCGCGGGTTCAGCGCTCCCACCGAGATGCCGGATACGCGCACTCCGAGGGGGTGCAGTGCTTCGTGTTTCATCGCCCTGGCCTTTCGTTCTTCAGTTCCCGCAGCGAGAGCGCGAACAGTTCGGTGACGGAAATGTCGGCAGCCGACGCCATCACCGCGATCACGCTTCCCGGTGAGTACGAGCAATACAGTCCGGCCTCGAGGAACCATGGATTGCCGTCGGGGTCGATACGAAAATCGAACAGACCGTAGTGCCTGCATCCGAGCGCACCGTACGCCGCTCGCGCTGCGGCCCATACTCTTTCGGTGACCAGGTCGTCCGCGTCGACGATCCACGCCTTGGTCGAATTCTTCGCAACGAGGTACAGGTCGCCGTCCCCGGAACGGTCCAGTTTGTCCGTCCGACTACGAATCGGGTTGGCGTCGTCGACGGCATACTCCTCGAGAGGCAGACACACCAGTTCTCCGTCCCGTTCGATGATCCCGCAGCGAACTTCCCGCCCGAGCGGTACGTACGCTTCGACCAACGCCGCGTCCGAATACCGAAGTGCCTCGCGTACCGCGGCATCGAGATTCGAATCATCCTCGACGACATCGACGCCGACGGAATTGTCGGAATCCACCGGCTTGACGACGACCGGAAACGGAACCGTCGTCGCGCCGGGGGCACGAAGGACTTCACCCTGCGGCACCGAGACTCCTGCCGCAGCCACGACGGCTCGCGCGAGGTTCTTGTCGGCGGTCATGGCCATCACAGCCGGGCGGTTCCCGAGGACCGGCACCGACAGCAGGTCGAACATCGATCGATACGTGGTCATGCCCGGAAGGCAGAACATCTGCGGCACAACGACATCGATGTGCAACGACGCGATCCGCTCGATGGCCTGCGCGACGGTCAGGTCCCCCTCGTCCACGGCAGCATCGAGACTGTCGACGAACTGCCACCGTCCGCCGGGCGTCACGACGGCGATGTGGACGCGATACTCGGGGTCGTCGGACACGGCCCCCAGAAACCCTGTGGCGTACACCGCCGAGAGATCGGCATGGAACCGGTCGACGGCCGAGCCGACCAGCGCGAGCACGGTCGTCGTCATCAGTCCCCTCCGAGTTCGACGAGTTTGCCGATGTTGAAATCGATGCGAGACCAGCTACCGCCGGCCAGCGCATTCTTCAGCAGTAGCGTCGGAATCTGCAGGTGGTGCACCAGGAAGTACGGCAGCGGGTCCCAGCGCGCGTAGATCGCGTCCGTTCCCTCTCGGATGATGCGCAAGCGGTGCGAGCGGTTCGGCTGAGTCAGCAGTCGCCACACTTCGTGGTAAATCCAGTACGTCGGTTTGGATTCCGGCGTCGGCACCACCGCTTCGTCGTTCTTCGCGAGATATGCGTTCGCCAACTCGTCGTGGTCGTAGAACATCGTGATGGCGGAGTGGGTGCGCGGGTTGCACTCGATCGCGTACACCCGGCCGTCGCTGCTCTCGATGAAGTCGAACGACAGCTGCCCGGTCACCCCGAGCTCGCCGACGAAACGTTCGACCCAAGAACGGATCTCGGGCTTGTCCACCATCGCGTAGTTGACCTGGAACGCGGACGATTCGCAACATGCGTAGACCGTCAGGGCCCCGTCGCGCACGGTTCCGTGTGTGCAGTACTCCTGACCCGAGACGAACTCCTGCAGAATCCACGGGTCGTCCTCGGAAATATCGAGGCTGCGGGCGAATTCGAGGTTGCGCTCCGGAGTTCGATCCGACAACCGCGTGAGATCCATTCTGCCGACGGGGTTGTACGCAATGCGTTTGAGAATGTACTCGCGTCCCGGTGGGAAATCGAACTCCGCGATCTGTTCCGGGCTCGTGATGCGTCGCCAGTCCGGTACGGAAAGACCCATGGCAGCAGCGGTTTCCGAGAACGTCGACTTGTCGTCGAGCATGCGGACGATCTCGGAGTCACCGTGAACCACCTCGCACACGTCGTCGAGCACGTGTCTGGCGTCGGCGTCGTGGACGCTGGCGGCGGGGCTCGCGACGGGCACGAACACGTCCACGCCCTCGCGCAGCGCGACGTCACGCAACGCGCCGGCGTAACCGGGATCCGTCGGATCGGGGATGCAGTGGAACGCGTCCACCGCACGCGAGAACCGGTGGCCGGTGAGCCGGTATTTGGCCGACTCGACTAGAACCACACGGTGGCCCGCACGGTGGAACGCGCGGGCCAGACTCAACGACTTGGTCATCTTCCCGCCGCTCACCATCACCGTGCGTCCCGACGGGCGAGCGGCTACCCGTCGTCGATCGAGAAGTGACAGGCCGACGACGGCCAGGTCGACGGGCATCGTGACGGCCAGTGCGCCGAGCGCACCGACCGTCCGAGCCAACGCTGCGAACTGCATGGTCGGCTACGCCTCCACTCGCCGAATCAAGGTCACACCGTCTCGTAACGGAAGCAGAACCTGCTCGACGCGCGGGTCCTCGGTGACGAACGTGTTGAACGCCTCTACCGCATCACCGTTGGCGGTTCGGTACGCCGAATCGGCGTACGGAGTGCCCTGGAGCAGGGTGTTGTCGACCGCGACGATGGCCCCCGGGGCCAGCAGATCGCTGTCCAACAGATGCTGGTAGTAGTCGAGGTAGCCCGTCTTGTCCGCGTCGATGAACACGAGGTCGAACCGGCCGGAAAGCCGGTGCAGCGTCTCGAGGGCCGGGCCGACTTCGACCGTGATACGGCTACCGGCCGGTGATGCGACGAAGCACTCCCGGGCGAAGTCCGCGACGAATCGGTCGACCTCGCACGCCACCACTTCGCCGCCGTCGGGAAGAGCTTCGGCCATGGCCAGAGCCGAATAGCCGGTGAACATCCCGATCTCGAGGACGCGTCGAGCTCCGGTCATGTGCACCAGGAACTTTAACGCCTGGCCTTCCACGTGGCCCGACAGCATCTCCTGCTCGAGCGGACCGGAACCGGACACGACGGTCCGCGAGTCCCAGTCCAACTCGTGTGTGCGACGGGACAACTCGGCCAACGCGGACGATTCGCGCGTCGTGTGCCGGTCGAGATACGGGTCGAGCCCGTCGGCGAGGTCGCGCGCACGCCGCAGCCGGCGGGCGAACTCCTCCCCGACATCACCGGCGTCCAATGCCTCCACGAGCTCGCGAAGTTCTTTCCCGAGAATGGTCGTCGGCGTCACCGGGCGGGAGGTGCGGACGGCACCGTCGGTCATGTGTGGGCACCGGTGAACATGTCGATTCCCGCTCCCCCACGGTCGAATTCGAGACAGATCTTCTTGTGCAGGGCAAGCGCGTCGGACAGCTCTTCCGTCGTCAGGTCGTTGAGGAACCGGCACGATCCGATGGGATCGGGAACCGCGGCGCGCAGGATGCCGTCGCGAGTCCTGAGTATCGACGCGGTGGCGTCGGCGAGAAGCTCGGGTGTCAGGTGATCGCTGTCGAGGGCAAGGCCGAGTCGGCTCATGACTCCGAGAATGCGGTCGCGCTCCGACGTCGAGATCAAACCTCGTTGCTCGGCGACCGTCGTCGACAACGCCATGTCGATGTTGATCGCGTGACCGTGGAAGAACGGCGCAGGAGGCGTGAGTTCCAATGTGGGACTCCACGTGTGTCCGAAGGCGATGACACGGTCGAGCTCGATCTCGTGGAGGTTGGGCGCTTCGAGCTCGAGCATCGTCTCGATTGCCTGGTACGTCAGGCGATCAGCGACCGCACGCAGCTCGGGGGTGCCGCCCGAGTGACCGAACTTCGTAAAAAGCAGTTCTGCGCCATGCTGATCCAGCATGTCGAAGATCGCGCTGTTGCCGACGACGGAGATCTTGATCAGCTCGGCCATGCCGTTCCGAATCTGATCCTCGGGCAACGTGGCGAGAAACGAGAAGTCCAACAGCACCTTCTGCGACGCGTGATACGCACCGAGTCGGTTCTTGTGCTTGCCGTAGTTGACCGCGACCTTGATGGACACGCTGGCGTCGATCAGACCGATCAACGTGGTGGGGATACGGATGTACGGCGTGTTTCGACGGTAGCTGGCGCACGCGAAGCCGGCCACGTCGGTGGTCAGTCCACCGCCGACCACCAGCACCGGCTCGGTCCGGACCAGTCCGAACGCGTCGAATTCACCGACGATCCGCTCGAACGTCTCCAGAGACTTCGCGGTTTCGGCGATCGTGACCGGTACGACGGTCAGTGCGATCTCGTAGTGGTCGAAGTAGGCGCGCGCACGATCGCCGTACAACGCGTGCACGCTCTCGTCGACGACCATCAGGCATCGTCCGTACTGCCGATAGCTGTCCGCCAGTTCGGGATTCGCGACGTCGAAGACACCGTCGACGTAGAGCAGGTCGTATTCGATCCGCTCGTAGCCTTCGACGTGGAAGGCGCGGTCGGTTGCCGTGACCTGGGCTTGCATGTTGCTCATGAAACAGTCCTCTCTTGTCCGCGACCGGATCTCACTCGCGTCCTTCTGCCCACCGAACGAGCTGCTCAGGATCGAGACGATCGACGGTGGCCACCGCGGCCGAGAAGTCCCCTCCGCCCGTGTTCGAGTTCGGGAATGCAACGCACCGGATCGACGCGGCCGACGCCGACTCGACCCCACCGACGTTGTCCTCGATGGCGATGCAGTCGGCTGCGTTCTCGCCGAGCCCGTCGACGGCGACCCGGTACGCATCCGGATCGGGCTTGACCTCGGCCACCGTGGTCTTGTCGACGACGATGTCGAACGATGCCGCGCTGAGCTCTTCGAACGAATCGAGCAACGCGGATACGTTGTCCGGCGACGTGGTCGTCACCAGTCCCAGCTTGAAACCGTGGTCACGTGCAGCGGCGACGGTGTCCAGCACGCCCGGACGCGGCTCGATGCCCTCCGTGGCAAGCAGCTTGCGGAAGAGCTCGGACTTGGTCGAATGCACTGCGGCAGAATCGACTTCCTGGCCACGAGACGACGCGTAGTCGGCGATACGTGCGGCGCCACCGTTGCTGGTGAGCATCTCGGAGTATTCCTCGCGTGACCAGTTCCAGTCCAGGCCGTGTTCGGCGAACGCGTCGTTGAACGCGCGCCGCTGGAGTTCGGACGTGTCGGCCAGCGTACTGATGGATCCGAAAAGTAGTGCAGTCATGTGTGAGTCCTCGAGGGAGTTGTGAACCGGGTCGTTCTGGTCACCGTCGTGTCACGGCGTGTTCGGATAGCGCCGGCAATGCGCGTTTTCGTCGATCACCGACCAACTGCTTCAAGCCCACTCTGTCGGCGGCGAGTGTCGGCAACACGCCTGCGGACATCACGGATGCATCACGAAATGTCACGGCCAGATAACGGCCCTCGCGGTGCGTCGGAGCGACCAGGATTCGAATCGACCGTTCACGGGCACAGCTTGTACAACCTCGGACTGTTCCCGGGAACGGCTCGCGGCCAGGTGCTGCCGGTTCAATCAGCAGCCGGCAGCACCGATCGCGCTGCACGCCGTGCACCAGCGACGTGCGCTCGATGCGCGCTGCCGGGTTCACTACCCTCTGGACTGACCGCGTCGGTCACGACGATCGGTGCATGTCAGGAGTTCAGGGAATTCGACGACGGTCAATTCCCAGGAGGCCGACAGCGCGTCCGACCGCGCGTATCGAGTGATTCGCGATCACATCCTCGACGGCACTCATCCGACCGGAACGATGTTCCCGCGAGATGTGCAAGGTCGGCAGGCCCGAACCGACACATCACTCGTGGTTGTCGTCGCCGTGGGCCGTGACCCACGCAATGTCCACGGGGTCGTCACTGCTCAGAACCTGCATGTCCTCGCCACCGTCGCATGTGCACAACGCGATCGACACCGAACCACCGGTGTTCGACAGGAACCGCCACGTGCCGCCGCTGTCGACCCAACGGGCCAGTGTTGGCACGAAGTCGTCGTCCATGTCGCACTCCGTTCCGGCCGCACGCTGCCGACGGCATCAGGACTCATACTAAGCAGCGACGAAACGTCTTCTCCTCTGCCGACCAGGTCCGCCGTGTCTGGTGTCGCTGCTCTCGCCGACCATCGGAAGGATCGGCCTCGGACGGCGGACTGTGCAGCCCCGGGTGTTCGGAATGGGATTGCTCATGCATACTGCAGGTCTGCACAAGCAAGCCAGTCATCGGGGGAAGCCGGTCGAAATCCGGCGCTGACCCGCAACGGTGGGCTGCCCAGCTTTCAGGGGTGGCGAGTCCGATTACCCGATGAGTGGTGTGCGACAACCTATTCGTCGTGGTCTACGAATCGGCAGTCCAGCTCGTGGCGATTCGTGCTGCGCGCTGACTCTCATTTCGTGGCTCTGAGCTCCAAGCGAGGTTCTCATGTCACGTTCCACCCCCACCATCGTCCAGACGGCCGCCCTCTGTGCATCGTTTGCGCTCGTTCTGGCCGGTTGTTCGCGCGGCGACACCGTCGACACCGCGTCCGAATCCCCGGTGTTCGACGAGCCCGTCTCGATCACCAACTGCGATCTCACCCAGCAGTTCGACGCGCCGCCGCAGCGCATCGTCTCCATGAACGACCACGTCACCGAAGTCCTCATCGAGATGGGCGTCGCAGACCGCATCGTCGGCATGGGCTACCGCAACGCGGCACCCACCCCCGATACTGCCGAGGCATTCTCCCGAATTCCGGGACTTGCCGACGAATACCCGACCAAGGAGCAGATTCTCGATCTCGACCCGGACTTGGTCGTCGGCGGCATGCGCAGCGCATTCAACGACAAGGAAGGTCGATCCCGAGAGTCGTTCGCCGACGTCGGAATACCTACGTTCCTGTTCTCCGAGTACTGCGGATCCGGCTTTCCCGACATCGGCATGCTCGAACAGGACTACACACAACTCGGGCAAATGCTCGACGCCGAGGACGCAGCTCGGACGGTCACCGACGGTGTCGTCGCGCAGCTGACCGAGATCGGCGACACGCTCGCAGGCGCGGCGCCGACGCCGACGTTCTTCTACGACTCCGGCGAAGACGCACCCACCACGATCGGTGGAGTCGGCGTCGGGCAACTCATCGGTGACTATGCAGGCGCGGCCAACATCTTTCCCGAGGGCGAGCGCCCCTACCTGGACACCACGTGGGAGCTCATCGGCGAACGCGCGCCGCAGGCAATCGTCGTTCTCGACTACGGCGACACCACGGCACAGGACAAGATCGACTACTTGAAGAACCAGCCGATCATGGCAACCACACCTGCCGTGCAGTCGAACACCTTCATCGTGGTGCCACTCGACGATTTCTTCGAAAGTCCTCGCCTCGTCACCAGCGTCGACACCATCGCGCGAGCGCTGCACCCGGACAGGTTCACCTCCTGATGACCGCCGTTGTCGAAAAGCCGACTGCTGCACGGACAACCGCATCACCACGGCGGTCCACGCTCGGCTTCGGAGCTTTGATTTTCGGCCTGATCGCGGCGCTGTTGCTGGCGATCGCGGCAGCAGTGTCGTTCGGGTCGGTGCGTATTCCGATCGGCGACGTCTGGGCAATCGTCGCGCATCGTGCGATGCCCGGCGCGTTCGAGTCCTGGTGGAGCGAGACAAGGGAAGTCATCGTCGTCGAGTCCCGCCTGCCGCGATCGTTGACGGCCGCAGTCGTCGGAGCCGCGCTCGCGATGGCGGGCGGTGTCGCACAGGCTGTCACGCGCAACCCGCTGGCCGATCCCTATCTTCTCGGGGTGTCTTCGGGCGCGGGTTTCGGTGTGGTGCTGGTGATGACGATGGGCGTCGGAGCAGGCCTGCTCGGCGTGTTCACCATTCCTGCTGCCGCATTCATCGGGGCGATGATTCCGCTCTTCCTGGCCTTGCTGATCGGCGGTCGGTACCCGCAGTCGACGGCGATCGTTCTTGTCGGCGTCGCACTGGGAAGTGTGTTCTCGGCGTTGATCACGTTCACACTGCTGGTCTTCGCCGACGAGCACACCCTGGGCGGTGTGTTGCATTGGCTTGCAGGAGGATTCGGTGACGCGCGATGGGCGACACTCACCTTCCCCGCCGTCGCGCTGCTTGTCATCGGCGTCTTGTTGTTGCTCAGCGCGCCACGCATGGACCTGCTGAAGACCGGTGACGACGGGGCCGCCGCCCTCGGTCTGAATGTACGACGCTTCCGCGTGATCCAGCTTCTCGCCGTGTCGATGCTGGCCGGCGCAGCCGTATCGGTCGGTGGCGGAATCGGATTCGTCGGGTTGCTCGTCCCGCATCTGGCCGGCTACATCGTCGGCACCCGCGCGATCAGACTGCTAACGGTCGCAGCCTTGCTCGGGGCGATCGCACTGGTCGGCGCCGACACCCTCGCCCGCTCGATCGCACGCAGCACCGAAGTGCCGGTCGGTGTCGTCACGGCACTGGTCGGAGCACCGATCTTCGTGTTCATGCTCTACCGCCAGTACGGAAAGGTAGTCCGGTGACTCTGTCCGTTCACAACGTCGCCGTCAGTCTCGGCAATCGAGAAGTGCTGCACGGCATAGATTTCGAGGTGCAGCCCGGCCGGATACTGGGTCTCGTCGGACCCAACGGATCCGGCAAGACGACCGCCCTTCGATGCTGCTACCGCGCGTTGACCCCGACGGCCGGGACCGTGCTGGTCGACGCCGTCGATGCCCACACGATGAAACGGTCCGAGCTCGCCCGCGCAGTCGGCGTCGGGACTCAGGAGCCGGAAGCATCTGCGGGCCTTACCGTTCGAGAGTCGGTTGCGCTGGGTCGGGTACCGCACCGCGGCTGGTTCGACCGCCCGACCACGTCGGACGACGCCATCGTCTCGACATGTCTGTCGCGTGTGGATCTGACGGACCTGGCCGACCGAGACGTGGCGGCCTTGTCCGGTGGCGAACGTCAACGTGTCGCCATCGCTCGTGCGCTTGCGCAACAACCGCGAATTCTGTTGTTGGACGAGCCGACGAACCATCTCGATCTCCGTCATCAGCTCATCGTCATGAACGCGGTGCGGCAGCTTGCAGCAGAAGGTCTTGCGATCGTGGTGACCGTGCACGACCTACGGCTTGCGGTCGAATACTGCACGTCCTTGGCCGTTCTCGACGGCGGCTCCGTCGTGGCGGCAGGTCCGACGGCCGACGTGCTCGGTGAACGATTGTTGGCGGAGGTGTTCGGGATCCGGGCCACCGTGTGCTCGGACCCTCGGCCCCGCATCGATATCGAGGGTCTGGCATGACCGTGTACGCGCCCACCGTCGCGACGGTACCGGCGCTCGCGGACTACCTCGACGGTCCGTTCGACCTCCCCGCCACGGTCATGCTCGACCCGACATGGATCCGCGCACGTGTCGACGACACCGGGCGGCGGTGGAACTGTGCAGACGACCGTGTGAACGGAACGTTGTGGTGGTACTCGGCCAGCTCCACCCTGGCATTCGTCGCCATCGCCACCGCGATGGTGACCGGCCGCGCAGCCAACCCCGACCTGCACACGTCTCGAACGTTCCTGAGACCGAACGGCTACCTCGGCGGGGTGCACACCGACGATGTCGTGGGCCTTCCGGAACTGCCCGCGGCACTCGACAAGACCATGGGCGCCGTGATCGATGTCCTCGCGACCGTGTCGGGAGCGCGCAGGCGTGCGTTGTGGGCGATCACCACCGACTCCATCGCCAACCGAGCACTCGATGTCGGTGCCGCCCTGGGCGATCGGACGCGTGGCAGCACATTCGCCGCGACCATGATCGACAGCATGCCCTCGTCTCCGCCTGCACCCAGATTCGTCGACGTAGGTGGTCGCCGATTCACCCGTCGCTGCTCCTGCTGTCTCCTCTACGAAACCTCCGACGCCGACAAATGCAGCAGCTGCCCACGACGTACACGAGAGGACCGCCGAGCGCGGCTGGAAGCCGCGGCGGCCAGTCGGTGACGGGATGTCGGCGGGCACGTAGGGCTGCGCGACAGGTCGTCGGCGGGTGGCAACGAAGGTCGGGTGGCCTCGTCGATTGCAGAGACGGCAGTTCGCCCGACGACCACCGGTCTGCATGACCGTGCGGTCACACTCCTGTGGCCGCGCCTTGCGCGAGGTCTCTGCTGCCGAACACGGATATCGCGCGTAGCAGTGGAAGGACATCTTGGACGACTCGTCGTCCGCCGTCGTCTCTTGCGGACTCCACCACCGGTCGCAGCAGTACCCCATCGGCCACCGACGCCGAGGCGATGTCGGTGATGAGTCCGGCGAGGCCTGGCCCGGTTCCGACGTACCTCACGGTGGTGGAGTCGCACGCGACCGCCGCGGCCAGTTCGCGGCGAGCGGTGCGTGCGTCGTCGGCGATATGAATGTCGATCTCCAGGATGACTGCGACCTCGGATGGACCCGCACCCAAATCCTCGCGTTCCCGTCGCACGCGGGCGTATTGCCGTTGCGCGTCGCCGAGATCGCGGGCGCGTAGGCGAATGACTGCACGCGGTACCGGCCCCGTCAGGTGGACGAGGCGATTGTCGGGCATCACATCGGGAACACTCATCGCCGGGCCCCGGTGAACTGCCCGGCGGCATCGACGACGTCGCTGGCGAACGCCCCCAGTGTCACCGATGTGGCACCGCCGTCCACTGGAACAACCGGTCCATCGTTTTTGTCGACGAGCAACTCGGCCATAGGACACGCTCCACTAGGTCGGCAACGAGATCTTTCGGAAACGTAACAACGATGTCGTCTGCGTCACAGTCCTCGAAGGAGGACGACGCTGCCGCCCCGCCGGACACCCGCGGCAACTGACCTCCAAAGAGGACTGTTACGGCCCAGAGTCGGGCTCTAGCGTTTGGCATCTGTTATTTACCTCACAGTGGCCGACCCGAGAGTCGCGCCGCCGCCTTGCCGGGTCCGTGCGCCGCTTGGACCCCTTACCTCGTCGCTCAGAGCTCGGTTCGGAGACCCCCATGCTTGAAAGTCACACGAAACTCACCACGGGAAGGCCGTTGCCCGCCGCGGCCGAGCCACCGTCCTTGACGTCGGGACGCTTCCGTCTCACGGCCGTCGTCCTTGCCGTCGTGGCGGCATCGTTCGAGATCCAGCAACTGATGGTCATCCCGCTTCTCGGCTTGCTGTCGACGTCACTCGACGTGTCGGCGGCGACCACGACGTGGATCGTTCTGTCCGGCTTGGTCGCGGGCGCGATACTGACCGGTCCGCTGTGCAGGCTTGCCGACAGAATCGGGCCGAAGAAGGTATACCTACTGGCCGCGAGCGCAGTATTCATAGGAAATGCGTTGTGCGCATTGGCTATTGCGTGGCAGCTGCCGGCGCTGATGCTGGTCGGCCGCGCCCTCGTCGGCATCAACATCTCGGCGGCGCTCGGCGTCGCCATTCTCAAGTCACTGTGCAGTCCGAAGCAGATGCAGATGGGAATGGGCATCGTCACTCTCGGCCTCGGAGTCGGCGTCGTGCCGTCGTTCCTGCTCGCGGGTATCTTGATCGACCGCGGCGCCGAGCTGGTCACAGTTTTCTGGGTGACTGCCACGCTCGCCGCTGCATGTGTACTGCTTCTTCTCCTCGTCCCGACCACCGCCGGTTTTGCCTCGGTCCGTATCCCGCTGCTGTCCTCCGTTCTCATCGGTAGTTGGGTGCTGCCGATCTGCCTCTTCCTGAGCCTCGGCAACTCACACGGATGGACGTCACCGTCGTCACTCGTTCTTCTGGTGGTGGCCGTCATCGGCTTCGCAGGCTGGGCCCGTCACGAGTCGTCCTCCGACAATCCCCTGATCCCGCTACGCATGCTCCGCGGCAACGCGCTGGTGGGGTACTACGCAACCGCATGCATCGGATTACTCGCCTACGGTTACTACCTCACCGCCTCGGCGTTCGCGCAGACCCCGCCTGCCGAGGCCGGCTACGGCTTCGGTGCGTCCGTGTTCGAATCGGGATTGATTCTGGTCCCGGTCGGCATCACCGTTGCCGTCCTCGGCCCGCTCGTCGGCAGGCTCCTGCATGCCGTCGGGCCCAAATGGGTACTGATTGCCGGAGCCGGCATTCTCACCGCTCAA
Organism: Rhodococcus sp. Eu-32; assembly: GCF_003336925.1. NCBI lineage: Bacteria > Bacillati > Actinomycetota > Actinomycetes > Mycobacteriales > Nocardiaceae > Rhodococcus > Rhodococcus sp. Eu-32. Next base: position 79,226 of record NZ_QGNK01000002.1, read on the forward strand.
TTCGTCCTGATGGCCGTCGTCAAGTCCGAGCTCTGGCACATGTACGCGTATGCAGCGATGTTCGGCGTCGGCGTCGCGCTGTTCCTCCCGGCGGGGTGGTCCGTGTTCGCCCTGCAGGCAAAGTTCGACGACATCGGAATCACCGCCGGTATGGCGCTCATAATGCAGATGATCTACGGAGCTTTCGCAGCGGCTATCGGAACAGTATTCCTCACCCGCGACGTGGTGCCGGGGACGTCCTACTCCGTCGAAAGCGGCTACACCACAGTCTTTTTGCTGTACGCAGTCGGCATGGCCGTGGCGTGCATCACCGGCTTCTTCATCCGACGAGACCCGTCGATCGATCACCACGACAGCTGACTGCATCACAATCCGAGGAGAACGACGATGAAAGCATTGCGCTACTACGGTGCCCGCGACATCCGGTTGGACGACATCGACGAGCCCGAACCGGGGCCGGGCATGGTGAAGGTCGCCGTGGAAGCCGCAGGCATCTGCGGATCGGACATTCACGAGTACCGCGGAGGACCGATTTCGACACCGGTGCAGGCGCCTCACCCGCTCACCGGGGAGAGGACGCCCATCGTCCTCGGTCACGAGTTCTGCGGGACGGTCGTCGCCGTCGGTGACGGCGTGGACCGCATACGCGTCGGGCAGCGCGTGGCTGCCAACGCAGCGCTGTGGTGTGGGCGATGCGCGGCCTGCGTCGACGGCCACACCAACGTCTGTCACAGCATCGGATTCCACGGAGTCAGCGGCGGCGGCGGCGCATTCGCGGCCTTCGACGTGATCAGCGAACGCAACGCGCACGTCGTTCCCGACGCCGTTCCCAGCTCGGTAGGGGCGCTGCTCGAACCGTTGGCGACCGCCGTACACGCCGTCAAGCTCGCAGACGTGTCCGAAGGAGACCACGCCGTCGTGTTCGGGGCCGGACCTCTGGGACTTATGGTGATCAGCTACCTGGCCGGCTCCGGTCCGGCGGGAATCGTTGCGGTGGAACCACATCCGGAACGAGCAGCCGCGGCTCGCCGACTCGGTGCCTCGACCGTCATCGACCCGCTCACCGAAGACGTCGTATCTCGCATCGCCGAGGCCGTCGGTGACGGTCGCGTCGGTGCCAGCTTCGACGCGGCGGCAGCGCCCGACAGCCTGCACACCGCGATCGCGGTGACGGGAACACGGGGATGCGTGATCAACATCGCCGCCTGGGAGAAGCCGATCGAGTTCGACCCGACCATGTTGCTGTACCGCGAAATCTGCATTCGCGGCAGCCTGGCCTACGACAGCGGCGACTTCGAGGACGCCATCGCACACGCCGTCCAGCGTGTCGGGGACCTGTCGTCGCTGATCACATCGACCATCCCGTTGAGTGACGTGGTAACAGCAGGATTCGACCGGCTCGCATTCGAGCGGAACGACGAGATCAAGGTGCTCGTCACCCCGTGACCCGACGCCGGCGCGGGGCACACCCGCACCCGGTTGTCCGGAACAGGCCTAAAAGAGAAGACCCCAACCAGATTTCCTGGTCGGGGTCTTTTCGTGGAGCCCCCTAACGGGATTGAACCGTTGACCGCTCGCTTACAAGGCGAGTGCTCTACCGCTGAGCTAAGGAGGCGTTGTGCGTCAGCCACTATAGCCGTTCACGTGACTATCAGTCCCAGCAGGTACCTTGTCGGAGGATCAACCCAGCGACAGAAAACGGACATGACCTTCCTGCACGACTTGACGGCCACGCTCAGCCGTCTGACGGGTGAGCGTCGCGCCACCATCGATACGCCCACTGCAGCACCGTCGCCGCTGCGACCGATCGACCTCACCGACGACGCGGTCGTCGCCGAGGTGCTCGACCTGGCGGTGCGCGTCGGCGAGGTTCTTCTCGCCTCGGGCACCTCTGCGACGGATACTGCAACGCAGGTGCAGTTCATCGCCGCGACGTACGGTCTCGCTCGCACCGATGTGGATGTCACGTACAACTCGATCACTCTCAGCGCCCACCGCGGCCCGACGCGTCCGCCGTCGACGACGATGCGCATCGTCCACTACCGCTCGATGGACTTCACGCGTCTGGCTGCCGTCGACCGGTTGATCCGCGGCGTCCGCATGAAGATGATTCCGCCGCCGATCGCGCGCGAGACGTTGGACCGGATCACGACCGCTCCCCATCCGTACAACCGCTGGATCGCGACGTTCGCGTGGGCTGGAATGGCTGCGTCGATCGGCGTCCTGCTCGGTGGTGGCGTCCTCGTCGCGGTCGTGAGCTTCCTGACGACGATGGTGATCGACCGTATCGGCCGCGTCCTGAATCGGGCAGGCCTTCCGTTCTTCTTCCAACAGGTCGTCGGCGGCTTCGTCGCGGCGACGCCTGCCATCACGCTCTACAACTTTCAGGACCAGCTGGGGATTTCCATTTCCCCGTCCCAGGTCATCGCCGCCGGTGTGACGGTACTGCTGTCGGGATTGTCGCTGGTCGGCTCGGTACAGGACGCGATCACCGGGGCACCGATCACGGCGTCGGCCAGATTCTTCGAAGTTCTGATGATGACAGGCGGCATCATCGCCGGCGTGGCGACGTCGCTCAAATTGGCGGCCATCATCGGTATGGACCTGCCGCTGATCAGCAACACACCACCACCGGACATCACGCAGGTGCCGACGAAAGTGCTTGCCGGTGCAGCGGCGTCGCTGTTCTACGCACTGGCCTGCTACGCCGAGAGGCGTGCACTGACGGCTGCGTTCTTCGGCGGTTTCGCGGGCGCGCTCGGCTACCTGATCGTGCAGCAGCTCGACACGGGCCCGATCATCGCATCGGCATTCGCCGCCACGGTCGTCGGTTTCGCCGGTGGTCTGATGGCTCGTCGAGCATTGATTCCACCGTTGATCGTGGCGGTCGCAGGCATCACGCCGTTGCTGCCCGGTCTGTCGCTCTACCGCGGCCTGTACGCGATGCTGAACGAGCAGTTGCTCATCGGCATCAGCTCGTTGTTCGCCGCCTTCGGCATCGGCTGCGGACTCGCCGCAGGGGTGACCCTCGGTGAGTGGGGAGCCCGTACGCTGCGGCGTCCGCGCATTCTCGCGCGCACGGAAGAGCTACTGCGTCCTACTCTTCGGCGCACAGAAGAACCGCGCCGCCCGACGACTCGTCGGCGACGCGGTTCTCCGGAAAAGACCACTCAGAAGGAGCGCCGGGTCTAGGCCTCGGGCTTGCCTTCAGCAGACTGACGTGCAGCTGCGTCGGCCTCCATGGCTTCGCGGAGGCTACGCGGACGCATGTCGGTCCAGTTCTTCTCGACGTACTCCAGGCATGCCGCGCGGCTGTCCTCACCGAAGACGACTCGCCATCCCTGAGGGACGTCGGAGAACGTCGGCCACAGCGAATGCTGATCTTCGTCGTTGACCAGTACGAAGAAGCGTCCGTCTTCGTCATCGAATGGATTGGTGCTCATCTCGCCTCACTCGTCACAAACGTGTTGTTTATCGGCAGTCTTCACTGTGAAGTGCCCCCCGACCCTAGCAACGCACAGTATCGCACCGGGGTGCCAGCTTCTTCAGCTCAGCTGCGCAGAAAGTCCAGGATCGCGTCGTTGATCGCGTCGGGCCGCTCGAGATAGCCGTAATGGCCGACGTCGGGAATCTCGACGTACTGTGCGCCGGGAATCGACTTCGCGAGCTCGGCGCTGAGGTACGCCGGAATCATGCGGTCGTGTTCGAACCCGACCGACAGGCACGGCACCGAGATCCGGCTGTAGACGGCGCTGCGATCGAACCGGTCGTCCATGCCGAGCTGGGCCCGCACGCCCGGCGACGTCGGCGCAGTAGAGAACTCGAACAGATCGAGCCAGTCGCGTGCGCCCCGCGAATCGGCGAGCGTCGTCGGCGACAGGTTCATCACCGCGGTGACCGCGGCCGCATACGTGGGCGGCAGTTCCGTCTTCAAGTCCGCGAGCGCGCGCTCACCGTCGCCCAGCGTCTTCTGGAACTCGTCGAGACGGGCATGACCGGCCAGGAACACCGCCTTGCGCAGCAGATCCGGACGCGTCAGCGCCAGCTCCTGGGCGACACGCGCACCCATCGAGGTTCCGACGACGAAGGCCTTCTCGTCACCGTCGCGGACCAGCTCGATCAGCGCCGCGGTATCGGCGACGAGATCGTCGATGGTCATGCCCTGGGCGCTCTCGTACGACGGCGCGATGCCCCGGTTGTCGAAATAGCAGACGCGGTAGCCGGCCGCCGTGAGTGCGGGAACCTGGTGAAGCTCCCATACGCGGCCGGGGCTGCCGGTGCCCATGATGAGCACGACCAGGTCGCCTGTTCCCTTGACCTGGTAGTTCAGCGATATCCCGTTCACGGTCGCAATCGGCATGTAACTCCTTCGAATAAGTCCCCGGTGCTCGCGAAGAGCTTAGTGCTGGTTTCTGTCGTCGACCACGGGGTAGTCCTGCCACGACCCGATCGCGACCATGCGAGGAGTAGCCCAGATGAGCGATGACAGAGCATCCGACCAGGCACGAAAGAGCCTGTTCGACGCGGCCAAGGGGAAAGCCAAAGAGGTCGTGGGTGCCGTCACCGGTAACGACGAACTGACCACCGAAGGCCAACTGCAGAGCGCCCAGGCGCGCGAGCGCAAGGAAGCCAAGGCCGCCGAACTCGCTGCCGAGGCGCAGGCACAGGACGCGGCCGAGGAACTGGCGTCGGCGAAGAACATCGCGGAAGAACAGCGGGAGGCCGCCAGCGAGAGCGCGGACGAGGTCGAGGCGAACGCTCGACGTGTCCGACAGGAGCAACACCTCGCCGCCGAACAGGCCAAGAGCCAGGCCATCGCCGACGCGTCGACGCAAGCCGAGATCGACGCGCAGGCCGAGCAGATCGAGGCCGCTGCGGAACGACGGTCCGACGCGACCGAGGCCACCAAGGAAGAAAGCGACGCCGTGCGTGAGCACAGCGAAGACATCGCCGACGCCGACGCTCTGCGGGCCGAGGCCGATCGGGCGCGTCGGAACGCATGACACCCCTGAAGTCGACAAGGAGATTTGCCATGAACGCGCTCAGCATTCCGATGTCCATTCTGAGACTGCAGTACAAGATCGTTCGGATCCCACTCCAGCTGTTCGAGACCAACGTCGTTCAGCGACGTGACACCGAGGATCCGGCGCGGCTCGCGTACGAGCGCACGGTCGGAACGCTGGACAAGGTGATCGGCGGCGCGCTCGGCGCCAGCGACATCGAGCGGCGAGGATCGAAGCTCGTCGAGCGAACGGACGATCTCGCCCGCGCGAGCCGACTCGACGAGCTCGCCGACGAAACCGAGGCCCAGGCGGATCAGAAGCTGGAGTCCGCCCGCGAGGCCGCGCACAAGGAGCGGGCGGCAGCGGCCGAGGCTGCCGACGACGCTGCACGTGAGGCTCGCCGCGAGGCCGAGGAGCGCAAGCAGCAGGCAGCCCAGGACGCGGAAGAGCGTGCGGCCGCCGAGAAGCAGCGTGCCGACGAACTCGCCGCATCGCGCGTCGAGGAAGCCCGCAAGGCCGAGGAGAAGCAGCGCGAGCAGATCGCCAAGGTCGAGGAGATCGTCTCCGCGCCCGCGGAGGCCGAACTCGCCGACGCAGCCGAGCACCAAGAAGAAGCCGAGGCGAAGAAGGAAGAGGCCGAGCGGATCGAGCGGCTGTTCCTGGCAGAGAAGAACGACTAGACGCCGTACGCGCACCTTTCAGCCCACGCGCACGTTGGAACCCGCGCGTGGGCTGAAACGTGCGCGGGGCTGTGCCCGTCAGCCTCTGAACGTGGCCCGGTACGCGCTCGGCGTTACCCCGATCTCGGCCATCAACTGCTGACGCATCGACGTGGCGGTACCGAAACCCGCTTCTTCCGCGATCCGGTCGACCGTGTGGTCGGTGTTCTCCAACAACTCTCGGGCGCGATGCAACCGCTGCTGGGTGATCCACTTCGCCGGGGACACACCGACTTCCGCAGTGAATCGCCGTGCGAACGTGCGGACGCTCATCGACTGTCGTTGCGCCAGAACCTCTATCGTCAGATCGTGCCGCAGATTGGCGAGGGCCCACTCCTGCGCCGACGCCGTCGAGGTCGTCGTGGTCCGCGGCACAGGCGTCCCGATGTACTGCGCTTGTCCACCGCTGCGATGTGGCGGCACGACGGTTCCCCGCGCGACACGGTTGGCGACCGACGCACCGAAGTCCTGGCGAATCATGTACAGGCACAGATCGATTCCCGACGCCTCCCCTGCGGCCGTCAGGATGTTCCCGTCGTGTGTGTAGAGCACGTTCGGTTCGAGGTGCACCTGCGGATACAGTGCGCGAAACTGATCCGCCGAAGCCCAGTGAGTCGTCGCCCGTCGCCCGTCGAGCAGCCCGGCCGCGGCCAGGACGAACGCCCCGGTACAGATCGACGCGATGCGCGCCTCCGGCGGTATGTGATCGAAAATTTCGGTGCCCGACGACGACTTTGGTCCGTAGTCCAGATCCGACGCCGGCACGATGACGGTGTCCGCGTCGACCAGCGCGTCGAGACCCTGTGAGACGTGGATCCGGACATCTGTATCGGTGCGCACGGGCCCAGGTGTCGTTGTGCAGGTGACGACGTCGTACAGCTTCTCACCGCTCTCGGACACGGCCTGACCGAACAGCCGGTGCACGGATCCGAACTCCATGCCGAGAAGGCCGTCGCGCACGAACACCACAACTCGATGCATGGCCGAATTCTTTCACATGTTGTCCGATCGGCCACTGTCGTCCCGCACGCGACGGTGACAGGCTCGGGAACATGAACGTTCTCTGGGTCTTCGCGCATCCCGACGACCGGTCGCTGAACGGCTCGCTCCGCGACGCGGCCATGAAAGCACTCGCCGACGCCGGCCATACCGTCGAACAGTCCGATCTCTATCGCATGGAGTGGAATCCCGTTGTCACAGGCCAGGATTACGCTCACGATCCTGCTGAACGCATGCAGGTGGCGACCGCGTCGTCGACGGCACTGCGGAACGGCACGCTGGCGACGGAGATCGTGGCCGAGCAGGAGAAACTTCGCCGGGCAGACGCCGTCGTACTGCAGTTTCCGCTGTGGTGGTTCTCTATGCCGGCGATCATGAAGGGCTGGGTCGACCGGGTGTTCGTCGAAGGGTTCGGATACGGCATCCGGCGCGTTTCCGGAGGTACCCGACGCTACGGCGACGGCCTGATGGCGGGAACCCGCGCGATGATCGTCACCAGCATGGGCGGAAGCGAACACACCGTGTCGCCGCGCGGAATCAACGGGTCACTCGATGAGCTGCTGTTCCCGATTCAGCACGGATTTCTTTGGTACACAGGCATGTCCGTGCTGCCGCCGGTGTTGGTGCCGAGCGCTGACAGGATCGGCCCCGATGAGTACGAGCAAGCTGAGAAGGCGCTGCACGATCGACTGGACTCGCTGTTCACCGACGACCCGATCCCATTCCGGCACCAACACGGCGGCGAGTACGACGAGGAGTTCGTACTGCGCCCCGAGTATGGTGCCGGAGATTCGGGAGTGCGGGTGCACAGGCGCGTCGCACCCGTGCGCGGAAAGTTGTAGCGGGGACCGACTATCCACGCACGGGCCGCGCAGCGGCACTCTCCCACGCCGACCACAGTTCGGCGTAACGTCCACCGGCAGCGACCAATTCGTCGTGCGGGCCCTGCTCGATGATCGTGCCGTGCTCGAGCACGACGATCCGGTCCGCTGCCGCCGCCTGTGTCAGTCGGTGCGCGACGACGAGTGTGCTGCGGCCACGGGTAGCGGCGTCGGCTGCGGCTTCGAGATCGCGTGCACCCGAACTTCCCGCCTCGGCGGTCGCTTCGTCGAGCACCGCGACCGCGGGATCGGCGAGGACGAGCCGAGCGAGCGCAAGTTGCTGCGACTGAGCCGACGTCAGCGCGTGACCACCCTCGCCGACGACGGTGTCGAGGCCGTCGTCGAGCGCGTCGACCCACCTGTCCGCCCCGACGGTCTCGAGCGCCGCACGAACGTCGTCGCGTGACGCGTCGGGCGCCGCGAGCAGCAGGTCGTCGATCAGGCTGCCCGCGAACACATGCACTTCCTGGCTGACGATCGCGATGTGGCGCCTGAGACCGTCGGCACCGAGATCGGCGAGTGTCTCGCCGCCAATCCTGACGGTTCCCGACGTCGACGCGATCGACCCGGCTGCGATCGCCGCGATCGTCGACTTGCCCGCTCCCGTCGAACCGACGAGCGCAACCGTCTCTTCCGCAGCCACTTTCAGGTCGATACCGTGCAGAACCTCGTGACCGGTGTCGTACGAGTGCCGCAGATCCGAGACCTCGAGTGTCCCGTCGGAGGGCGTCGCGCCGGTTCCGGGCGAACGGTCGTCGGGAATGTCGATGACGCCAACAAGACGCGCGAGGCTCGCGCCTGCCGATTGGACGTCGTCGAACGAGAACATCAGCATGCCGATGGGGTTGAACAAGCGGTGGAACAGCAGCGCCGCTGCGGTGACCTGGCCGACGGTGACGTAGCCGTCCTGTACGAACAGGAACCCGGCGGCGAGAATGACCGACAGGCCGACGCATTCGGCGCGGTTGCTGCGAGATCCGAAGCGCGTGAAAAGTCGAAACACGGTGATGCCGATGTCACGCGCCTTGCCCGACGCGTTGTCGATCTCAGCGAGGTGGGTGTCCTCCAGTCCGTAGGCACGGACGGTTCGCGCTCCCTGCATGCTGCTGATCAACGCCTGTGAGCGCTCGCCCATCGCGACGCGCTCCGCGGCGTACAGAGGCGCCGACCTCGGCAGATACCACCGGAGCGCCATGACGTACATCGGGATCGCGACCATGCCTGCAAGGCCGAGCCGCCAGTCGAGGCTCAGCATCGCGACCACGCTGAGCGACACCAACAGCAGCGCCGACACGATGTTGGGGATGACCTCGCCGATCGACTTGGCCATCACTGCGACGTCGTCGCCGACACGCGAGAGCAGATCACCCTTCCCGACGCGTTCGAGCGTGCTGACCGGCAGGTGCAGTGCGCGCGAGAGCACGCGTTCACGCAGCGTCGCGAGCATGCCTTCGCCCAGCTTGCTGATCAGGTACGAGCCCAGCGCGGTGAACACGCCACCGACGATCGCAGCGACGGTGATGATCACGACGACGGTGACGATCGTCGACGTCGGAGCACCCTCGGTGACGCGGTCGACCAGGATGCCGAACACGTACACCGGAATCAGCGACATCGCGGCGGCGACGGCGCTGACCAGAAGCGTCAGTGCAGCGAGGCCGCGTCGAGACTTCAACTCGTTCGACAGATAGGCCCAGGACCGTGTGCCCGTGGCGATCGGAAGCAGTTCCTGCGTGGTCATCGGAGGACCGTCTCCTTGTAACGTGCGTCGCCGACGGCGAGGTCGTGATGGGTACCTTCCGCGACGACGCGGCCCTCGTCGATCACGAGAACTCGGTGCGTCACCGCCAACAGCGCGGGGCTCGTCGTGATCAGAATGGTCGTCCGATCGCGGGTGTCGCCGTGACGCAGTTCCCGGATGCCGGCTGCGATGGCATGTTCGGTGACGGCGTCGACCGCCGTCGTCGGGTCGTGCAGCACGAGGACGGGCGCCGACATCGCCAGTGCCCGCGCGAGTGCGACGCGTTGGCGTTGCCCGCCGGACAGGCTGGCGCCGCGGTCCGTGACGGAATGATCGAGACCCTTCGCGTGCATGTCGACGACGTCGGTGGCGGCCGACGCGGCGAGAACGCTGCCGAGATCCTGCGCGTCGCTCCCGGCTGCGATGTTGGTGCGCAGAGTGCCGGCGAACAGGTCGGTGTTGTGCGGTTCCACGAGGACGGTCTTGCGGACCTCGGGCAGTCCGAGACCGTGGATGTCGAGGCCACCGATCGTGATGGACCCGAGGTAGTCGCCGGCCCCGATCTGGCCGGACAGCACGGCGGCCAACGCCTCGCCGTCCTGCGCACGCAGCGCGACGACGCCCAGCAACTCCCCGGGCGCCGCCGAGAGATCGACCCCGTCGAGCGACCGATACGTGACGCCTTTCACCGCGAGGTCGGTCGCGGACGGCTTCTCGGAACCGCCCTCGGCGAGAACATGATCGGCGCCGAGCACGAGCGCGAGTCGGTCCGCGGAACCGCGCACGACGGCAGCGACGCCCGGCAGCCGGGACATCGTGGTCAGCGGCTCCATGACGAACTGCGACAGGCCGACGACGGTGATGAGCTCACCGACCGAAATGCGCCCCTGCAGCGCGAAGAATCCGGCCATGCCGGCGACACCGACCGACAGAAGCGCGCTGACCGTCGTCGAGAATCCCAGGTAGGCGCTGTTGGCCTTGGCCATCTTCATCGTCGCCGTCAACGCGGTCCTGCTCGACGCGTGGAAGCGCGTCGCCGCGGCGTTCTCGGCTCCGATACCGCGCAGCGGACGCACGCCGCTGACGAGATCGGTGGCCATGCCGGACACGCGCGCGACGGTGGCCTGCTGCTGCGTCGCGGCCTTCGTCAGCAGCGGAGCTGCGCGTTGCAGCAGGAACATGATGACCGGAGTGCCGATGAGCACCGCGAGACCCAGTGGGATGTCGATGACCAGGAGTGCGACGGCACACACTGTCGCCGCCGTCGATGCCGCGACGGTACGGGCGATGACGTCGAGAATCCACGACGTCTTCTCGGCGTCGGACGTCGACACCGACAGCAGCTCTCCCGACACGAGATCGGTACGCACCCCGCGCGGGTGCAGCACTTTGCCGGCCACCTCGACACGCATGAGATGAGCCTCACGTTCGATGCCGACGACGATGATGCGCGCGCCGAATCGATAGGCGTACGACAGCACGACGAACAGCGCAGCCAGTCCGACCAGCGAGAAGATCATCGCTCTGCCGTCGCCGGTGTCGATGGCACGCCCGACGATCAGACCGATCGCGACCGGCACCATCGTCTCGCAGAACTGGTGTACACAGAAGAAGATCGACGAGATGATCAGCCGCGCACGCTGGCGTCGAACACTGCGACGCAGGATCGCGCTGCCGGTGGTCGGCGAGTCACTGACGGAAGACACGGCCATCACGCCGCCGGGTGGGAAAAGTGCATTAGCCGACCCTAATCCATAGGGGTGTCAACCTGTTCATGCCCGAAAGTGGCGAGAGTGCGTCGGATTTACATAGAGTCGTGGCGCGACGAGCACAATCAGCTCTCGAATTGCAAGGTTCAACGAAGACGGAGATCACCATGGCCGCCAAGACGACCACCGACAACGACATCGCCGACGAAGACATCGAGCCCTTGGCCGACGAGACGGCAGTGCAGGCACAGCGCGTCGTCGCGGCATACGCGAACGATGCCGACGAGTGCCGCATGCTTCTGTCGATGTTGGGTATCGAACCCACTGCAAAGGTCGACTAATTCGCCGCGGGGGACATCCCGCGGCCTTCCATACCGATAAGGACAGTAGTGGCTGACGCCTCGCAGGGCTCGGATTTCGTCGTCGTGGCCAACAGGTTGCCCGTCGACCTGGAGAAACTGCCCGACGGCAGCACGCGGTGGAAGCGCAGCCCCGGCGGGCTCGTCACCGCGCTGGAACCCATTCTGCGGGCGAACAACGGCGCCTGGGTGGGGTGGCCCGGCGTTCCGGACGTCGACGTCGAACCGTTCTTCGAGGACGGGCTCGAACTGTGCCCCGTCGGTCTGAGCGAGCAGGAAGTCGCCGACTACTACGAAGGCTTCTCCAACGCGACGCTGTGGCCGCTGTACCACGACGTCATCGTCAAGCCCGTGTACGACCGGTCGTGGTGGAACGCCTACGTCGAGGTCAACCGCCGTTTCGCCGAGATCACGTCGAAGGCCGCCGCGCAGGGTGCGACGGTGTGGATTCAGGACTATCAGCTGCAGCTCGTCCCCAAGATGCTGCGCATGCTGCGCCCGGACCTGACCATCGGGTTCTTCCTGCACATCCCGTTCCCACCCGTCGAGCTGTTCATGCAGATGCCGTGGCGCACCGAGATCGTCGAAGGACTGCTCGGTGCCGACCTCATCGGCTTCCACCTTCCCGGTGGCGCACAGAACTTCCTGTATCTCGCCCGCCGGCTGGCAGGCCAGGTCACGTCCCGCGGAAACGTCGGCGTGCGGTCGAAGCTCGGGTCCGTGCAGGTCGGATTCCGCACGGTGCGCGTCGGCGCGTTCCCGATCTCCATCGACTCCGGCGACCTCGACGAGAAGTCGCGCTCCAAGGCCGTCCGCGATCGGGCAAAGCAGATCCGAAAGGAACTCGGCAACCCGAAACGCATCATGCTCGGCGTCGACCGGCTCGACTACACCAAGGGCATCGATGTTCGGCTCAACGCGTTCCGTGAACTCCTCGAGGAGGAGCGCGTCGATCCCGTCGACAACATCATCGTCCAGCTCGCCACACCGAGCCGCGAACGTGTCGAGAGCTACAAGGCGATGCGCGGCGAGATCGAGCAGCAGGTCGGCCGGATCAACGGTGAGTACGGACAGGTCGGGCATCCCGTCGTGCACTACCTGCACCGCCCGATCCCCCGCGACGACCTCATCGCCTACTTCGTGGCCGCCGACGTCATGCTCGTCACCCCGCTGCGCGACGGCATGAACCTCGTCGCCAAGGAGTACATCGCATCACGCAGCGACCTCGGCGGTGCGTTGGTGCTCAGCGAATTCACGGGTGCCGCAGCCGAATTGCGTCAAGCGTACCTGTGCAATCCGCATGACCTCGACAGCGTGAAGGACGCCATTGCGGCTGCGCTGGAACAGGCCCCCGAGGACGGGCGTCGGCACATGCGGGCGATGCGTCGTCAGGTGCTGGCGCACGACGTCGACCGCTGGGCCCGTTCGTTCCTGAATGCTTTGTCCGATGAGGCGGCTTCGCCGCATGTGAGCGCGAATGTAGAGCGGGCTATACATTCGCACTCACGGACCTAGATGGGTTCCAGGCCGCTCACCAGCCAGCGACCATCGACGTTCTCCATGCTCATCCGCACCCGACTGCCGCTGCTGGCGGCGTCGGGCGCATCGGAGCTGGTGGTGATCTGGTTCAGGAACAGCAGCACCGTCGCGGTGTCCGGCGCCGCATCGACGACGGCCGCGCCCTGCACCGTCACCTGCACCGTCAATGACTTCTCCTTCGCGCCGGGCGCGATGACGCTCGTGACGAGCGCGCTGTACTCGTCCTTGAAATCACCCGTCAAACCGTTTGCGGCAGAAGTCAATTGCTGGTCGACGCCGCCGAAATCATACGCCAGCATCGCAACGGCCTGCGCGCTCGCAGCCGTCACGGCATCCGTGCGCGCCTGCTCGGTCCGTTCGTTCTGACGATACTGATGAAACAGAACACCGACCCCGGCGGCCAATCCGAGAATCACGACGACAGCCAAGGCACGCAACACATTTCGGTTCACGGCACGAACTCCACCCTCGACGCCGTCATGACTCCGTCGTCGTCGACGACGGTGACACGCAGCCGAAAGTCCCGCGGCTCGGGTTCCGCCGCGTCGGAGTTCTGCACCATCGCCCGCGCCGCGACGAGAACGTCCGCGGAATCCGCAGTGTTGCTCTCCATTCCGGCTTCGATGATCTCGCCGTTCGAGTCGACCCGCGCCTGTTGCACGACCTGCACGAAAGGCCCTTCCCTACCCTCGAATTCGGCCTTGAAGTCCCCGCTCGCGCCGGCCAGAAGCCGATCGACGTCCTGCTGCGCAGAGTCGGGATGAATCGTCGTCAGATTCAGCACCGTTTGGCGCGCGGTCTGCACGAAGCGCTGGTTGCGTTCGTCCTGCGCAGCCGCCGACCGCACGGCGTAGGACAACGAGATCCCGGCAGCCAGCAACGCGAGAACCACGACGACGAACAGGGCCGGAAGGAGACGTCGGCGACGCGGTGTCTCGCGAGCCTCCGCGACGGGTTCCACGACGGGCACCTTCTCGGCGACCGGCACTCGCTCGAGGACCGGCGACGCCGTCGCCCCCGATGGGCCCGCAGGACGAACCGCGCGACGACGCGGACGCTTCGGCGCGAGGCCTTCGTCCTGTTCCATAACGACCTTCCTCGTCGGTGCTGTCTGTTGGCATGCTAACTAGAACATGTTTTCAGTGGGCGCGGATCGTCGTTTTGCACGCCGAACCGTCATCATCGCAGTCGAATCTGGAACTCGTTCTCCAGGCTGATAGCCTCGACCATCCGGCTGTTACGCGAGAGGATCTTTCGAGATGGCACACACGCTGACCTGGCACGACGACGTGAGTCGTCAGGCCAGGCTTCTGTCCTGCACGTTCCGGCTGGCACTCAAGCCCGCGTTCACGATGTGGCCGCTCACCGACCGCGGGATCCGGGCCATCGGCCAGCTGGATCGCGCCGTCGACAGACTCCCGAAGCCGCGACGCGTGACGATCGAGCAAGTTGCTCTCGGCGGCGTGCCGTGCGAGAAGACGACGCATCCCCGCGTTGCCACCGGTTCGCTCGCCGGTGCGACGGTTCTGTACTTCCACGGCGGCGGATTCGTGTTCTGCGGCTTGGCAACTCACCGTAGCGCGTGCGCGACGATAGCCGCACGCGCAGGACTCCCCGTCTACTCCGTCGAGTACCGCCAGATCCCCAAGGGCGGCATCGGCACCTCGATCGCCGACGCCATGCACGCGTACCGCGCTGTGCTCGACGTCGCCGCCGACCCGTCCAAGGTCATCGTCGCCGGCGACTCCGCGGGCGGGTATCTCGCGATGAAGGTCGCCGAGATCGCCGTCCTGGAAGGCCTGACACCGCCTGCCGCGGTACTCGGGTTCTCGCCGCTGCTGAACCTCGACCTGAAGAGTCACCCGCGCGCGTTCATGAAGAAGGACGCGTACCTGCCGATGAAGCAGGTCCTCGCTCTCGAGGGCCGCTGGCTGAACGGTCCCGACGCCATCCCGGGGGCCGCGTCGCCGATCGAAGCGGACCCGTCGGTGTTCCCGCCGGTCTTCCTGTCGACAGCGCAGTACGAGCTCATGCGTCCCGACGTGGAGGCGATGACGCGGACGCTCGCGTCGGCAGGCAAGACCGTCGAGACGCATGTCTGGAAGGGACAGGTCCACGCCTTCCCTGTGTTGGCCGGTGCACTGCCTGAAGGCCGGACCGTGCTCGACCTGGCCGTCGCCTTCGCCGCCCGTCACCTCTGACACCTACCCGACCTCCTGCTGCCCCGTCATGAGTGCCTGTAGACCGTCGGCACCGGCGAGCCCCGGCTGGCTGTAGGTGGTGCCGTCGGGCGCGATGTAGGTCCCGGTTCGCGGGTCGTACGGCCTCGCTGACGAAGAAGCGGGAGTGGAGCCGGCGGAATGACCCAGTGAAGAAGCGGGTGCGACACTGCTCTGACCGCTGGGGAATTCGGTGTACGACGGTTCGTCCTGCTCGATGGGTCCGTACGGAGGGTTGTTGCCGAGCGGCACGTAACCGGTGTCGCTGCGGCATATTTCGGGCGTCGGGGCGCGTCGGCCTGGCACTTCCATGCACGGCAGGTTGCGGGCTCCGCGGACGGCGGTGCTGTCGTTCTGGTCGACCTTGCAGAACAGGTCGGGTGGCGAGTCGGGGACGGAGACGTCGTTCGGGTCACGCCGCTGGTCGGCAGGCAGAAAGCCCGTCGTGCAGGCGGGCGGATCGTTCACTTCGAGCTGAAAGTCGACGATGGCTCCCTCGTCCGGCGGACCGCTGCCCGCCGCCGTCACCAGCGCCGCCGTGATCGGTGGGTACAGCACGAGAATCTGCTCGATCCCCGCGTTGTAGATGACCCCGACCTGCCCGACGCTGACGAGGTTGGCCAGCAGAAGCGGCAGCGTCGGCTGGAGTTGTTGGAACAGCTCGTTCGCGGTCGCCGCCGCAGTAGGCCCCTTCTGGATCACCGCCCGAAGTGTGGGATCGCTGGCACGCAGTTGGTCGGTGAACGTCGCGAGAGCATTCGTCCACGACCGAATCGCATCACTGCTGACGACCTGGCCGTCCAGCAACGGTCCGGCTTGGTCCAACAGAATTTTCGTCTGTTCGGAATTCGCATTGGCCTCCTGCACGAACAGACGCGTCGAATCGATGAAGCTCTGCAGATCCGGGCCTGTTCCGTTGAAGGCCTGAAAAGACTCGTCGACGACGGTACGCAGGCGTGTGTCGGAGATGCTGCGCAGCAACGCATCTGCTTGATCGAGCATCGGTCCGACGTCCTGTGGCACGGACGTGCGCGAGGTGGGAATGACGTCGCCGTTCTGCAGGGATACACCGCCTCCACGAGTCGGCACCAGATCCACATACTGCTCCCCGACGGCAGAAACACTCTTGACCTGGGCGTCGACGTCGGCAGGAATGTCTACGCCACTGTCGATGGACAGATCGGCGTCGACGCCGTCGGGAGTCAGCGCGACGGTCGTCACCTCGCCGACCGTCGTGCCGCGGTAGGTGACGTTCGCGTGCGGGTACAGGCCTCCGGTCGTCGGCAATTGCACTGTGACGCTGTATCTTCCGATGCCCGCCATCGCCGGCAACCCGACATACCTGGTCGACATCACGACGAGTCCGATGACCGTGAGGACCGAGAAGATGATCAACTGAATGCGTACGAAACGCGTGAGCATCATGGCGGGAACCCCTGCCCCGGCAGTTCCACCGGTGGAAGGCCCGGGATTCGAATCGTCGGAGGCTCCAGGGGTCCACGCAGCGGATCACCTGCGGACGCGGCGGTCGGCGCGGCCTGCGTTCCCAGTGCTCCTTCGAGGCCGGCGATCCTGCCTGCCAACGGTGTTCCCGTCAGGAAGTTCGAATCCAGGCGTGGCAGGGACAGGTCGATCGTCATCGCGAGGTTGGCGTAATCGCCGCGGATGACGTTGTCGATGCCTTCCTGTGGGAACGGGTAGGTCAGCAGCACCGACAGCACCTCGGTGAGCGCGTTACCCGAATCGGCGAGTGCCTGCAGCACCGGGGTGAGGCTCGCGACGTTGGTCTGCAGGTCTGCGCCCGACGTGTCGATGACCCGGGACACGACGTCGCTCAGCCGCCCGAGCGACGTGAAAGCCGACGTGATGTTCGGCCGTTCGGCCGTCAGGACGTCGAGCGCAGGCGGTACCTCGTTCAAAGCCTTCGTCAGCGTGGCACGTTGGTTCTCGACGTTCACCGAGAGCCGGTCGATGCCCTCCATCGCCGCGATGATGTCACCGCGCTGGGTGTCGAGGCTCGTCACGAGGTCGTCGAGACGCGGCAGGAGATCGCGCACCGTGTCCTCGCGACCTCCGATCGCGTGATTCAGTTCGGTGGTGATGTCCTGGATCTGAGCGAGCCCACCGCCGTTCAGTACGACGGACAGCGACGACAAGGTCTGTTCCGTCGTCGGATACGCCCCCGCCCGATCGAGTGGAATCACGTCACCGTTCTCCAGACGTCCCTGCGGATCGTCCGGCGCGACGAGTGCGAGATGCTGCGAACCCAGCAACGACGTCTGGCCGATTTTCGCAGTCACGTTCTCGGGCAGTGCGACGTCGTCGTTCAGCGAGACCGTCACGAGCGCGTGCCAGTCCTGCACGACGATGGCGTCGACGCTTCCGACGGTGACGTCGTCGACCATGACCGGCGAGTTCTGGGACAGCGTCGTCACGTTCGGCATCTCGATCCGTACCTGGTACGAATGTTCGCCTCGCCCTTCGGTTCCTGGAAGCGGAAGCGAATTCAGCCCGTCCCACTGGCACGCGGACAGACTGACAACCAACGCGGCGGCGGTGAGCCCCTTCGACAGCACGTTCATCGCCCACCTCCCAACAGGTCACCCAGACTCGGAACCCGAACCGTCGGCATCTCGGGCAGCGGCGACGGCGCAGGGGCCGGGGCCGGGGCAGGGGCCGCCTGCTCGAGACCGGGCTCGGTGTAGACGATCTGATCGGGGTATGCGTCGACGCCGCGAGCCGGATTGGTCAGCAACGCAGCGTAATTGAACACCAGTGTGCTCAGAACCGGTCCGAGGTACTGCTTGCACAGATCGGCACTGCGCTCGCTCGTCGCGTTCTCGACACCCGCGACGGCACCGCAGATGAAATTGATCGGGTTGCCGAAGTTGTTGGCGGCGATCGCTCCCGTCAGCGTTCCCTGCGCAGGCTGGTAGATGTTGTTGAAGTTCGCGAGCGCGTTGGGTCCGGAATGCAGGATGCGCTCGATCTCCGGCCTCTTCGTGGTCAGCACCTGCGTCGCGTCGGCGAGCCGGCCCACGCTCTCCACCAACGCCGACCGGTTGTCGGTGACGAACCGTTGCACCTCGCCGATTGCGACGTCGAGATCGGCCATCGCCGTGCCGAAGTCGTCGGAACTCTGCGCCAGCATCTCCGACACCGACGCGAGGCGTCCACCGAACTGGACGATCTGTTCGTTGCTGTTCGACAATGCCGAGACGAACGCCTGCAGATTGCGAATGGTCGCGAACAGATCGGTTCGTCCGTCCGACAGCACTCGCATCGTGTCGGACAATTCCGTGAGCGTCGCCTTCAGCGCCTCTCCGTTGCCCTCGAGATTGTCCGCGGCGGTGTCGATGAACCGGCCTGCCGGGCCTTCCTGACCGACCCCATCGGGTCCCAACGCCGTCGACAACTTGGTCAGCTCGGTCTTGATTTGGTCCCATTCCACCGGCACCGCAGTGCGTTCCATCGGGATGGTCTCGCCGTCCGACAGCGTGGGACCACCCGAGTAGACCGGGGTCAACTGCACGAACCGAGCGGACACCAGACTCTGCGCGACGATGACCGCGGCCGCGTCCGCGGGGATGTCGACGTCGGAGTCGACGCGCATCGTCACGACGGCGTCCTCCTCCTGCGGATCGATCGACTCGATCCTTCCGACGGTCACACCGAGGACCCGCACGTCGTCGCCCGCGTAGAGTCCCGTCGTCGACGAGAAACGTGCGACGACGGTCGACGTGGTCACGTTCCGGTAGACGACGAACCCGACCGCGACAAGAGCAACGACGAGTACGACGGCACCTGCGAGCGTCAGTAGCTTTCTCATATCACTGCCCCGGCGGTTTCAGGATCGGAGGTGCATTCTTGGGCAGCAGGTCCTGCAGCGTCTGCGGCAACTGCTCCGGTGCGACGACGCTGTCCACCACCGCTTTCCACCACGAGCTCGGCAGAATGTTCTGGATGTACGCGTTGAAGAACGGCCCGCTCGCCACGGATTCGCCGAGTGCGCTGATGTAGGGTCCGAGGCCGTCCAAGGCGCCGGCGATGTTGTCGTTGTTCTTCTGCAGCACGGCGACAACGGAATTGAGCTTCGCGAGCGTCGGACCGATCTGCCCCTCGTTCTCCTGCACGAAGGCGGTGAGCTGACGCGACACCGCCGAGATGTTGGTGATCAGTTGACTGATCGCGGTGCGTCGTCGATCCAGTTCGCCGAACAGCTCGTTGCCGTCGAGCACCAATTGGTTGATCTGACCACTCCGGTCGGCGAGGATGCCGGTGACGCTCTCCGCTCGATCCAGCAGTTGCTGCAACGTCTCGTCGCGCGAGTCGATGCTGTCCGACAACCGGGTGATGCCGTCGAGCGCGGCGCGTAGTTCGGGCGGCGTGTCCGCGAACGTGTCGGAGGCCGTATTCATAGCATCCGCGAGTTGGGTCGTGTTCAGGTCCGACACGGTGGTGCTCAGATCGCCGAGCGCGTCGGTGAGCGAGTACGGCGACGTGGTGCGGCTCGAGGGGATGGTGTCGTGGACGTCGATCGTTCCGGAGCCGTCGGGCATGACCCTCAACGACTTTCGGCCGAGAATGGTGTTGGTCTTGATGTCGACCCGGGTGGCGTCGCCGAGTTCGATGTTCTCCGCCACCGTGAATCCGACGCGTACCTCCTGGCCGGCCAGGGCGATGTCGTCGACTTTGCCGACGGTGACCCCCGACACGGTCACGTCGTCGCCCACCATCAGTCCGCCTGCGTCGGTGAAGAGCGCCGAGAATCGGGTACCACCGGACAGGAACGGAAGTCGGTCGTACTGCAGCGTCGCCACGACGACGCAGACGGCGAGGATGATGCCGATGATGCCGATGATGCCGATCTGGACGGGATTCCTAGTTCGCTCCATTGATGTTCGCGCACCTCCCCGTGTCCTGTTTGGCGGTCGGGACGAGAAGCGTCTGCCCGTCCGGTCCGGACAGTTTGAAGGTGTTGGAGCACAGGTAGAATTGGAAGAAGCTGCCGTAGGACCCGACGCGAATGAGTTTCTTGTAGTCGCTCGGTAGCCGTGTCAGCACGGCATCGATGTCGCCGCTGCCCAGATCGAGTTGTGTCGCAGTGCGATTGGCCTGCGCGATCATCGACTGTATGTCCGGACGCGTCGCCTGCAGCAGGCCCGCGAGGTCGCCTGCGGCACCGTCGATGCGCGGAATGGCGTCGCCGATCGGGTCCTTGTCCTGCGCAAGCCCGCTGATCAGCTGGTGCAGCGAGTCGATGGTCGTCTCGAACTGCTCGCCTTGACTGTCGATGGTGCCGAGCGTGGTGTTCAGGTTCGTGACGACGTCACCGATCAGTTCGTCGCGGTCGGCCAGAGTGTTCGTGAACGAACTGGTGCTACCCAACAGGGATACCAACGTGCCACCCTGACCTTGCAACACGTGCAGCAGCGCCGCGGACAGGTCGTTGATCTGCTGCGGATCGAGTCCGCGCAGAAGGGGTTTGAATCCACCGAGCAACAGATCGAGGTCGAGTGCGGGCGACGTCTGTTCGACGGGAATGGTTCCGCCGTCGGGCAGTTCGGTCGCTGCGCCGGGACCTTCGAGCAGTTCGAGATACCGGTCACCGACGAGGTTCTCGTACCGCACGGTCGCGGCGGTGCTGGTGAGCAGTGGGTACGTCGAGTCGACGTCGAAGTCGATCTCGGCTCGGTTGTGTTCGCCGACGCCGACGCTCGTCACCGAGCCGACCGGCACGCCCGCGATACGGACCTTGTCGCCGGTCTTCAGCCCGGACGCATCGGTGAAGACCGCGGAGTACGCGTCGGTACTGCCGAATCGATACTGGCTGAACACGAGTGCCAGCGCCGCGAAGATCACCGCCATCACGAGCGCGAAGATCGACAGCTTGACCGTGTTCCCTCTGATGGCAGGTCTTTTCACGGCCACGCTCCTGCGAACAGGAACTGGAAGATGGTGGGCACGTCGACCGACGGCTGCGTCGTCGGAACGTACGGAGTGTCACCGGTATCGGCGACGACGAACGGCGCCGGTGCCTGCTTCGGATCGAAATCGGGTAGCCCGTAACAATTGGGGCCACCGGTCGCGGCGATCTTCGGCAGATCCTTCTCCACCGTGTAGGCCGGATCGCCGAGCAGGAAGCTCGAACTCAGTGCGATGGAGGCCTTGTCGCCCGCACCGGCGAGCGGGCCGAAGGCCAGACGCCCCTTGTTGAGACCGACGATGAAGCAGGTCAGTTCGGGTGAGTACTCGTCGAGCAGGGTCGTGGTGGCGGTCAACGTGTGCAGCGCGGTCTCGAGGGGCTGTTCGTTCTCGGTGAGAACCTGGTTCGACGTGTCGGCGAGCCCGGTCACGTTCATGAGCAGCAGATCGAGGTTCGCCTGCTCGGCGACGATGGTGTTGCTCGTCGTCGTTGCATTGTCGAGCACGCGCATGAGATCCGGCGTCGCGTCGGCGTAGACGTTCGTGATCACTGCGGCCGCCGCCAGATCTCGTTGCAGTGCAGGCAGACTCGGATTGATCGTGGCGAGATACTCGTCGGATTCGGCGAGCAGTTCGCCCAATTCCTCACCTCGTCCACGCAGCGCCGACGACACCGCGCCGAGCGTCGCGTTCAGCTTCTCGGGCTCCAACTGCGCCAGCACGTCCGAAAGATGTTGGAACAGCGTGTTGAATTCGACGGTCACGTTGTCGGCGGAGATGACGGCGCCGGGCGTCAAGGCCTGAACGGACGGGTCGGGTGGCACGACGAAGTTCACGTATTTCGCGCCGAACACCGTCGTCGACTTGATCTCGACGGCAGCATTGGCCGGAATCATCGACAGCGTGGACGGATTCATGTCGAGCTGAAGCCGCGCCATGCCGTCCTGCTGTGAAATGGACGCCACTCGACCGACTTCCACTCCCCGGAGCTTCACTTTCGCCTGTGGATCCATGACGAGACCGGCGCGCTCCGACGTCACGGTGACGGGCACCGTCGACCTGAATCCTCCGGAGAAGATCGTCAGCGCGAGTCCGACGACGGCGACGAGACCGAGGACGAGGCCTGCAGCGGCAAGTTTCTTCATGACGCGCCTAGCCCGACAGGTTGAAGTTGCCCGAGCTGCCGTAGATGGCGAGCGAGATCAACAAGGTGACGGTGACGACGGCGATCAGCGATGCGCGGACCGCGTTCCCGACGGCGACGCCGACGCCGACCGGGCCGCCGCTGGCGGTGTACCCGTAGTACGTGTGAATGAGCATGACTGCGAACGCCATGACGATGGCCTGGGCGAACGACCACAGGATGTCGGTCGGGATCAGGAACGTGTCGAAGTAGTGGTCGTACACACCGGGTGACTGACCGTAGATGATCACCGTCGCGAACCGGCTCGCCATGAACGATGCGATCACCGCAAGGGAGTACAGCGGCACGATCGCTACCATTCCGGCGAGTACACGCGTACTGACCAGATACGGAATCGACGGAATGGCCATCGATTCGAGCGCGTCGATCTCCTCCGAGACGCGCATGGCTCCGAGCTGTGCGGTCGAACCGGCGCCGATGGTGGCCGCGAGTCCGATACCCGCGATGACGGGAGCAGCGATGCGTACGTTGATGAATGCCGCGAAGAACCCGGTGAGCGCCTCGACGCCGATGTTCCCGAGCGACGAAAAACCCTGAACTGCAATGGTTCCACCCGCGAACAGGGTCAGAAATCCGACGATGACGACGGTTCCGCCGATGACCGCGAGCGCACCGGACCCCATGCTGATCTCCGCGACGAGACGCAGCGTTTCCCTCTTGTAGCGCACAGCTGCCCGGGGAACCGACCCGAGTGCGCGCCCGTAGAAGATGGCCTGCTCCCCCAGCCGGTCCGCCGAGCGCGACGCGCCGGACAGTCGCCGGCGCGCGAGCGGAAATCGACCTGCTGCAGCGAGAGCCATTCAGCGCCGCCTCATCCGGCCGTCAGCTTGATGCCGACGGCCGTGACGACGACGTTGACCACGAACAGTGCCATGAACGCGAAGACGACGGTCTGATTGACGGCGTCGCCGACGCTCTTCGCGCCACCTTTGACGTTCAGACCGAGGAAACAGGCCACGAGTCCGGCGATCATGCCGAACAATCCGGCCTTCACCTGAGACACGATCAGTTCGCCGAAACCTGTGAGCAGCGTTATGCCGTTCACGAACGAACCGGGGTTGACGCCTTGTAGATACACCGAGAAGACGAAACCACCGAGAATGCCGATGGTGCAGACCAATCCGTTGAGCAGCAGGGCAATGACCGTCGACGCCAACACCCGTGGCACGACGAGCCGATGAACCGGATCGATGCCGAGGACACGCATCGCGTCGATTTCTTCGCGAATCGTCCTGGCCGCCAAGTCGGCACAGATGGCCGTCGCACCGGCGCCCGCGACGATGAGCACCGTGACGATGGGACCCACCTGAGTGACGGCACCGAGCGCGGCTCCTGCTCCGCTCAGGTCGGCGGCACCGATCTCGCGCAGCAGAATGTTGATGGTGAAGCTGACCAGAACCGTGAAGGGTACGGCGACAAGGACCGTCGGCACCATCGATACCCGCGCGACGAACCACGCCTGGTCGACGAACTCCTGACGCTGGAACGGCCGGGAGAACACCGCCCGCAGCGTGTACCAGGACATGTCGAAGAACGCGCCGACCGCACGAAGGGGGATGACGAGAAGGTCGTTCATCAACCCTCCTCGAATAGTTCGTGACCGTGTCGAACAAACTAGAACACGTTCATTTTCGTACGCATCGACCACTGACGGGGTGGAAACGGGGAAAGCCGCTATGTTGCCGTGACCTGCGGCTGATCCAATGCCAGGGCAGTCCCGGCCGAGAAAGTGCGCCCTGGATCGCGATCGTGGAAATACGCGCCGAGGTGCGTGGCCAGCGTGTCCGGCGTCCATGCGCCCGCCGACGCGTCGAAACGCTGTTCGACGACGGGAGCAGCCATCAACGCGACCATCGCGCCGTAGACGACGAAGAGTTGGCCGTTCACGGCGTCCGCGGCGGGTGACGCCAGATAGCGCACGAGCGCGGCGACGTGGTCGGGAGACAGCGGATCGACCTGGCCGTCCGGGGCGTCGCCGAACACGTTCTCCGTCATGGCCGTTCGCGCGCGGGGGCAAATTGCGTTGGCGCGCACGCCGTATCGGGACAACGCACGTGACGCCGACAGCGTCAGCGCGGTGATGCCGGCCTTCGCTGCCGCATAGTTCGCCTGGCCTTCCGGCCCGAGCAGGCCCGCTTCCGAGGACGTGTTGACGAGGCGTCCGTACACAGGTGCGCCGACCTGCTTCGACTGCGCACGCCAGTACGCGCCCGCAGTGCGGGTCAACAGGAAATGCCCGCGAAGATGAACATGGACGACGGCATCCCAGTCGTCGTCGGACATGTTGAACAGCATGCGATCTCGGACGATTCCGGCATTGTTCACGACGATGTCGACGCGTCCGAATTCGCGCTCGGCTGCCGCGAACATCGCGTCCGCGGTGGAGCGTTCGCCGACATCGCCTTCGACGAAGACTGCGCGCGCGCCTGCGTGCTTCACCAGGTCGATGGTCTCGTCGACAGCCGGGCCGGACGCGATATCCCCCACAACGACGTCCGCGCCCGACTGCGCGAGCCCGACCGCCTCCGCGCGCCCCAACCCGGCCGCCGCGCCCGTGACGAGGGCTACCCGACCGTCCAATCGCACCGATTCGTCGAACACGAGTCACAATCTAGAACGTGTTCCTGCTCGAAAGCAAGCATCTCAGGCGCCCCACCCGAGCGCCGCCCGCGGACACGACGCGATGGCCACGTCGATCACTTTGCGTAGTTCCGGGCGCTCGGACGCGCCGGAGATCGACAGCTCGTCGTCGTCGTCCAGGTCGAACACCTCCGGGACCAGGCCCACGCAGACGCCGTTGGCTTCACAGAGATCACGGTCCACTTCGACCATCGTTCCTCCCGGGTGCCGCTTCGCGGCCCGTGCGCGGATAGTTGCACCCTGGGCCAACTTTCCGCGCACGGGCGCCGTAGGCGCAATACTAGAACCTGTTCCACTTCGTGTGCAATGATTCGAGAACCCACACCATGCCGCCGGAAACGAGGCGCCGATGCACATCACCTACACCGGGGACCAGGTAGCGCTGCGCGAAGAATTGCGCGCCTACTTCCGCACACTGATCACCCCGGAACGCCGCGAAGCATTGAGTTCGACGTCCGGCGAATACGGCGAAGGGACGGTCTACCGCGACGTCGTCGAACAGATGGGCCGTGACGGCTGGCTCGCGCTGGGCTGGCCGACGGAGTTCGGCGGTCAGGCACGATCGGCGATGGAGCAACTGATCTTCACCGACGAAGCCGCCATCGCAGGCGCGCCGGTTCCGTTCCTGACCATCAACAGCGTCGCGCCGACGATCATGGCGTTCGGCACCGACGAACAGAAGTCGTACTTCCTCCCACGCATCGCCGCAGGCACACTGCACTTCTCCATCGGATACTCCGAGCCGGAGGCAGGCACCGATCTGGCGTCCCTGCGTACGACGGCGGTGCATGACGGCGACGACTTCGTGATCAACGGCCAGAAGATGTGGACGTCGCTCGTTCAGTACGCCGACTACGTCTGGCTCGCGTGCCGCACCGATCCGGATGCCCGCAAGCATCGCGGCATCAGCATGCTGATCGTCCCCACCGACGCCGACGGTTTCTCCTGGACTCCCGTCCACACCATGGCAGGCCCCGACACCAGCGCCACGTACTACCAGGACGTGCGCGTCCCGACGTCCGCGCTCGTCGGCGAGGAGAACCGCGGCTGGTCGCTGATCACAAACCAGCTGAACCACGAACGCGTCGCGCTGACGTCCGCAGGCCCGCTCGTCGCCTCGCTGCGGGAAGTCCGTGAGTGGGCGCAGAACACCAAGAGGCCCGACGGCACACGCGTCATCGACCAGGAATGGGTGCAGATCGCGCTGGCCAGGGTGCACGCGAAGGTGTCGTACCTGGAACTGCTGAACTGGGAGATCGCGTCGTCCGAGGCCGCCGCTCCGAGTCCGGCGGACGCGTCGGCCAACAAGGTGTACGGCACCGAGCTCGCCACCGAGGCCTACCGCACGATGATGGAGATCCTCGGGCCGTCGGCGACGCTGCGGCAGGGATCGCCCGGCGCGCACCTGAGCGGACGGCTCGAACGTCTGCATCGGTCGTCGTTGATTCTGACGTTCGGCGGCGGCACCAACGAGGTGCAGCGCGACATCATCGGCATGACGGCCCTCGGCCTCCCCGCGTCGGCCCGCTGACACAGGTCACAGAAGGAGCATCAGTGGATTTCACGACGACCGAGGCACAGCGAGACCTCGCCGCCCTCACCCGCGACATCGTCGCGCGCTACAGCACCGACGACGTTCAGCGGCAACTGGATTCGCGTCCCGACGAGATCGATCGCGCGCTGTGGAAGGTACTCGGCACATCAGGGGTGCTGTCCGCGGCGACTCCGAATTCGGTCGGAGGCGACGGCTTCGGCGTACTGGAGGCCGCGTCGATCGCGGTGGAACTGGGACGCGGAATCGCGGCGGTCCCCTACGTCGCGCACTGGACCGCGGTGTCCGCGATCGCTCGGTTCGGCACCGACGAGCAGCGTCACGAATGGGCTGCACCTGCCGCACTCGGGTCGTCGATTCTGACGGTGGCTCTCGACGAAGACGACACGGTGAGCGCGCGAGAAACAGCTACCGGGTGGACCCTGTCCGGCACGATGACCTGCGTCGACAGCGCGCCCATCGCCGACGGCATCGTCGTCGCCACGATCGATGGCGTCTACCTGCTCCGGCCGTCGGACCCGGGTGTGGCCGTGACATCGCAGCACGGCGTCGACAATCGCAGCATCGGCGAATTGGAATTGACTTCCGTCGCAGTCGATTCCGTTCGGCGACTGGCCGATTCCGCTGCCGCACAGCAGGTTCGCGCCTGGCTGACGCTTCTGACGTGCGCCTATCAGGTCGGGGTTCTGGAGGAGTCGCTCGCGGTCACGGCGAACTACGCCCGCGAACGGGTCCAGTTCGGCAAACCCATCGGCAGCTTCCAGGCCGTCGCACAGCGCTTGGCGGACGCGTACATCGACGTCAAAGGCGCACGTCTGACGATGTGGAAGGCCGCGTGGGCGGTGTCGGCAGGACGCGACGCGGACGACGACGTCGCAGTGGCCAAATTCTGGGCAGCGGACGCCGGTCATCGCGTCGCACACACGCTCGTTCACGTGCACGGAGGCGTCGGCCTCGACCGCGACCATCCCGTGCACCGCTATTTCCTCGCGGCCAAGCGTGCCGAATTCGCGTACGGCGCCGCGACGTCGACCCTTCGTCGACTCGGTGCGGCCCTGGCCGCGGTGCCCGCGTGATGCGTAAGGCACGGTTCGTAAATCGATTGGCAGCACGCAGGCAGATTGATACCGTTTCGGTCGTCGTCAGGTCGAAGTGAGGAGGAACGCAATGGTGGTCGTTCGGCGTACAGCTTTGCCCTGGGCCCCGTGCGTTCACAGGGCTCCCCTGTTCATTCCTTAGCCGGCCCCGCACTCACGGGTCGGCCTTCGAAAGGCTTCCCGTGTCACTTTCCACATACGGTTTCGACTCCTATTGGCAATCCCTGTTCGAAAAGCACGGTTTCGATGGACTCCCCGGTCGCGTCACCTCCGTCTTTCGCGGATGGTGTGACGTCGCAACGGAATCGGGTACTACCCGCGTTCGGTCCGGCAGTGCCGACGTGTGCACCGGCGACTGGGTCGTCGTCGGCACCGATACCGTTCTCCATGTACTCCCTCGGCGTACGGCGGTCGTGCGCTCATCTGCCGGACAGACGTCGGCGTCGCAGATCCTCGCGTCGAACGTCGATACCGTCGTCGTGACGGTGGCGGCGGACACCGAACTCGACCTCGGCCGCGTCGAACGTTTCGTCGCCTTGGCCTGGGCGAGCGGCGCTACCCCGATCGTCGCACTGACCAAGAGCGACAAGGCTTCCGAGAGCCGATACGCGGATGTGAGCGCTGCATCGCCTGGTGTTCACGTCGCCGAGCTCAGTGCACACACCGGGAATGGACTGGCCGAGTTCCTGACGCATCTCACCGGCACGATCGCACTGATCGGCCCGTCGGGATCCGGAAAGTCGACGCTGGCGAACAGAATGATCGGCGACGACGTGTTGGCCACCGGTCACGTTCGCTCCGGCGACGCGAAAGGCAGGCACGTCACCGTCCGACGCGAACTCGTGCCGCTGCCCATACCGGGAACCACCGTCATAGACACACCGGGACTACGGTCGGTCGGTGTGTTGTCGTCCGACGACGGACTTTCGGCGACGTTCTCGGACATCGAAGATCTGGCAGCACACTGCCGATTCGCCGATTGCGCACACCTGTCCGAACCCGGGTGTGCGGTACGCGAGAACGTCGATCCACGACGCGTCGCGAACTATCAGCGTCTCGTCCGCGAGAACGACTGGGCGACGACGCGGCACGACGTCCGTGCGAACCAGGCCCGGCTCGCGGAGGCGAAACAGATCGCGAAGGCGCAGCGTCAGCTGTACAACAGCAGGAACCGGCCGCGACAGTCGCGCTAGTCGAACAGCGTCGGAGATTCCGGCTCGGCGGCTGCGGGCGCGGCCTGCTGCGTGGGCGACGCCTTGCGCACGACGGACAGCGTGGTCGTCCGGACCGACAGTCGGTGTCCGTCGTGGTGTTCGAGCAGCGCGAGACCCTGACGAATCTCCAGCACCTTCCAGGGGCCGGCATGCCCACTGGCCTGGACAAGGTCGCCCACTGCGATCTCGGAAGCCACTGCTCTCTCCATTCAGGTCGGTCGTCGTACCGACTTCTACCCTAGACCGGACAGGACGTCGTACCGGGCACAACCGGACCCGCGTCCTCGCGCGTCGCCGATTCCCGGACCGCTCGGTATGAAACGTCGCGACAAACCGCCGATTCGCCCGCTACGGGCCGGGGGAACCGACGATCTCACTAATTCGATTGGAGTACAACGACTTTCGTGTCGACTACGGGCGCGGCAATCCTCTACCATAGGCCGGTGCCTTCGTCTGTGACCCCAGCTGAAACCCTGTCCGTGGTCGTTCCAGCTCATAACGAAGAGTCCTACATCGGCTTCTGCCTCGAAGCGCTGCTCGCTCAGGGCGACGACATTCACGAAATCGTCGTGGTCGACAACAACTCGACGGATCGGACGGTCGAGGTCGTCCAGGCGTTCATGCGCACCGAACCGAAGATCACGTTGATCTTCGAGGACAAGCCGGGCGTCGCGCATGCACGCAACGCAGGCTTTCGTGTCGCCAGCGGTGACGTCCTCGGTCGCGTCGACGCCGACACCCGCGTCACCGCAGGGTGGGCGCGCGCGATACTCGATTTCCTGTCCACCGACGGCGCCCACATCGGCGCGATCACGGGCCTCAACCTGCCCTACGACTCGCCGGTTCGCGGACTCAAGGCGTGGTGGTTCGGCAGGCACCTGAAGAAAGGCAACGTCGGAGGCGGCCGCCTGGTCAAGAACCTTCACGGAGCCAACATGGCCATCCGAAAGACGGCGTGGCATCGCGTCGAACATCTGGTCAGTACCGACGCTGCCCTGCACGAAGACCTCGATCTGGCGTTGTGCCTCGGTTCGGTCGGTGTGGAGATCGCGCAACTGTCCGACATGAACGTCGATGTGTCGCCGCGTCGAGCATTCACCCCGCCGTCGGAGTTCCACGAGTACATCGACTCCGGTATCCGCACGTTCACCCATCACGACGTCATGACGAAGGAGAAGCGCAAAGCCCTTCGTCTGCACTGGTGGTGGCACATTCTCGTGTTCGCCGTCTACCGCCCGTTCGATCCGATCAAGAAGCGTTACTCCGTGCGGCATCTGCTGCGTCCGGTGCAGACGCGCATGCTCCCGGTCACCGCGGAAGGCGTGGTCACCGTCGAAGCTGCGACGCGACGGGCCAGCTGAGCTACCGCAGCTTCTCGAGTCGGCTGACTGCTTCCTCGAAGCCGGAGACCAACTCGTCGACGACGTCGGCGACGGGTCTGATCTCGTTCATGCGGCCGACGATCTGCCCGACGGGCATCGCTACCACCTTCGAGTTCCCTGCCCTGTCGATGCGTTGATGCGCCTCGCTGACCAGGATGTTCTGCAGCGGCATCGGCAGCGGATCGGGCGCATCCGGGGCGCTCCAGGCGTCGGTCCATTCGGTCTTGAGTAGCCGGGCGGGCTTACCCGAGTAGATCCGCGTGCGGACCGTGTCGCTCGACGTCGCCGCCAGCAACGCTTCCTGCATCGCCGACGGCTTACCTTCCTGCCGAGCGCCGAGGCGGTATTCCGCGCTGGTCAGCCACGCCGATCCCATCCACACCCCCTGCGCACCGAGCGCGAGCGCGGCTGCGACCTGGCGTCCGCTACCGATGCCGCCGGCCGCCAGAACGGCCGCGTCGCCTGCCACGGCGTCGACGATCTCGGGCAGCAACACCATCGATCCGATCTCACCGGTATGACCCCCTGCTTCGTACCCCTGAGCGATGACGATGTCGACCCCGTTCTCCACATGTCGACGCGCGTGCTCGGCTTTGCCTGCCAGCGCCGCGACCGGCACCCCGTGCTCGTGCGCCTGTCCGATCACGTCGGTCGGCGGAGACCCCAAGGCGTTGGCAACCAACGCGATTCGGTGATTCAGTGCGACGTCGACGTGAGATCGCGCAACCGAGTGCAACCATCCGAGCACGCCTTCGTTGCGCGCCGAATCCGCTCCAAGCGGCGGGATCCCGAGGTGTTCGAGCGTGCGATCCACGAAAGCCCGATGGTCCGGCGGTATCAACTGATTCAGATCGACGGCTGCGCCCTCGGTGGGCACCTTCGCCGGCATGACGATGTCGACGCCGTACGGCTTTCCGTCGGTATTCTCGTCCATCCAGTTCAGGACTTCGTCGAGTTCGTCCGGGTCGTTGAAGCGCACACACCCCAGAACGCCCAGGCCACCCGCCCGACTGATCGCGGCCGCGACATCTTCCGACGGCGTGAAACCGTATATCGGATAATCGATTCCGAACTTGTCGCAGAGATCGGTATGCATTCAGCTGCCTCGTGTCGCAGTCGTCAGTGAGTTCGTCTCGTCGGCCGGGCGCGCCTCGGTCTGTTCGGACGCCCATCGGTAGTCCGGTTTGCCTGCAGGCGAGCGTTTGATCTCGTCGACGAACCACACCGCGCGCGGAACCTTGTATCCCGCAATGACTTTCCGGGCTTCGGCGTCGAGTTCGGCCAGCGAGGGCCGATTCTCACCGCGAGCCTGCACGACGGCGGCGACGGTGTGGCCGAGCCGATCGTCCGGCACGCCGACGACGATGGCGTCGAACACTTCCGGGTGAGACTTGAGTGCACCCTCTACTTCCTCGGGGAACACCTTCTCGCCGCCGGTGTTGATCGACACCGAGCCACGGCCCAACATCGTGACGGTACCGTCGGCCTCGACCTGCGCGTAATCACCAGGGATCGAGTACCGGACACCGTGAATCTCCTTGAACGTCGCCGCGGTCTTCGCCTCGTCCTTGTAGTAACCGATCGGGATATGCCCGTGTCGCGCAAGCAATCCCGTCTTTCCGGACCCAGGTTCGACGGGATGGCCGTCGTCACCGAGCACCGACGTCGACGCGTCGATCTTCACCCGCGGGCCACCCGTGTGCTCGGTTCCTTTCGCGACGACGCCGAGACCACCGAAGCCCGTTTCGGACGAGCCGATCGAGTCGGTGATCATGCGATTGGGCAGCAGTTCGAGGAATTTCTCCTTGATGCTCGGTGAGAACAGGGCTGCGCTGCTTGCCATCAGATACAGCGTCGACAGGTCGTACGGGGTGCCGTTCGGTCTGCCGTCGACGAGGGCGTCGAGCATCGGTCGCGCCATTGCGTCGCCGGTGATGAAGATCAGGTTGATGCCGTGCTTGTCGACGAGCTCCCAGATCACGTGGCCGTCGAAATCGGGATGCAGCACGGTCTTTCCGCCACCGAACAAGCTCTGGAAGGTGGCCCACTGCGCGCCGCCGTGGATCATCGGCGGGATCGGCATTCGCGTCATGGCCGGGTTGGCGGCGCCCATTTTCGCAAGATCCCACTCGTCGTCGAGATATTCGCCCGTCATGAAATTGATGCCGCCTCCGAGCACGCGCCAGACGTCTTCCTGACGCCACATGACGCCTTTGGGACTGCCGGTCGTGCCGCCCGTGTACAGCATGTAGATGTCGTCGGGGCTGCGCTCGCCGAAGTCCCGTTCGGGAGAGGACTGCGCGAGCGCATCGTCGTAGGTGACCTGTTCGCCGTCGCCGTCGATGACGACGGTCGTCGTCAACTGCGGACACGTCGGCAGCACCGCAGCGACCTTGTCGCTGTAGCGCCCCTCGTGGATCAGGGCCACCATGTCCGAATTCTGGAAGATGTACTGTAACTCGTTCTCGACGTATCGATAGTTCACGTTGACGACGACGGCGCGAATCTTGAACACCGCGATCATCGCCTCGATCGCTTCGATTCCGTTGCGGCTGTAGACCCCTACCTTGCCGCCGGGCTGTACGCCCTGTTTCTGCAGGTAGTGCGCCAGCCGGTTGGTGCGGTCTTCCATCTGCGCGTAGGTGATCTCCCGATCTCCACACACCAGGGCGACCCGGTCGGGAACCAGGTCGATTGCATGCTCCACGAGGTCTGCGATGTTGAGGGCCACGCATCGAAAATAGAACGTGTTACTGTTTCTGGCAATAGCCGAGGATGGGGGATTTCGATGACTTCCACAGCGTCACCTACCGAGGCCGCGCACGCCCTCGTCGAGAAGCGCGGACACGTCCTGATCGTCACGATGAATCGACCCGAGGCGCGCAATGCGCTGTCCGGCGAGATGATGACGATCATGCGCGACGCGTGGGATCGCGTCGACTCCGATCCGGACATCCGCGTCGCCATCCTGACGGGTGCCGGTGGCGCGTTCTGTGCCGGTGCCGATCTGAAGGCGATGACGTCGACGCATCCCGGTGACAGCTTCCGCGGTGGTGGGTGGGACCTGTCCAAGATCGAGGCACTGCTCAAGGGGCGACGATTGTCCAAGCCGTTGATCGCTGCCGTCGAAGGACCTGCGATCGCGGGCGGCACCGAGATCCTGCAGGGCACGGACATTCGCGTCGCGGGCGAGAGCGCGAAATTCGGTGTCTCCGAGGCGCGGTGGGGCCTGTTCCCGCTCGGCGGCTCGGCGGTGCGCCTCGTTCGCCAGATCCCGTACACCGTCGCGGCCGATATCCTGTTGACGGGCAGGCACATTCGGGCCGACGAGGCTCTGCAGATCGGACTCGTCGGCCACGTCGTACCCGACGGCCAGGCGTTGACGAAAGCTCTGGAGCTCGCGGATCTGATCGCAGCGAACGGGCCTCTGGCCGTTCAGGCCATCCTGCGCACCATCCGCGACACCGAAGGGATGCACGAGAACGACGCATTCGAGGTGGACGCGAAACTCGGCGTCGCCGTCTTCCAGAGCCAGGACGCCAAGGAGGGGCCGCGGGCGTTCAGCGAGAAGCGGGCGCCGAGGTTCGAGGGTCGGTAGTGCGCTCCGCGCACGGGTGCGTCAGCGCAGAATCGCCTCTTCCGGTGTTCCGTTCTCGAGAAGCGCGCTCACCGTCGCCGCTTCCATGCCCGGCGAACCGCAGACCAGGACCTGATGGTTCGTGAAGGGTTCCTGCACGCCGATCACGTCGGCGAGACTGCCTTCCCAACAGTGTTCCGGCCCGAAAAACGCTGCGGCCGAACCCACCTCGGCTCGAATTGCGTCGTTGAACCGATCCGGCCCCCACGGGTCGTCGAGCTGATCGACGACGGGGACCACCGTCAACCACGGCAATTGCGAGACCAGGATCCACAGGAGATCCGACGCGTACAGATCGCGCGGAGACCGCCCTCCGACGTACAGCGTGACGTTCGGCGGTGACGGCCTTCGCGACAGATCGAGGATCAGCGAGCGCATCGGCGCCAAGCCGGTGCCACCGGCGATCATGACGACGTCACGCCCCGAGTCGTCGACATGCAACGCACCACCCGGGTCGCTCAGTTGCCAAACGTCCCCTGGCCGAGTGTCGTTGACGATCGAACCACTGACCCATCCCGCCGGAACTGCCCGGACATGGAACTCGAGTTTTCCGTCGAGCGACGGGGGCAGAGCGGGTGAATAACGCCGCGAGACTCGCGGATTCTGGGGGACGACGACCTCGACGGACTGCCCCGGACTGAACGGAACGACGTCTCCGACGAGACGGACCACGGCCAGATCGTTGCGTAGGCGGTGGTACTGAACCACTTCGGCGTTCCACGTCTGCATGGGCACCCAGCCTACAAGTGCGGCTGCGCACTACCAGGGATCGTGATGCACGCTCGACAGATCGACGCCGCCTGCCTGGAGCCGGAACTTCGTGGTGTTGATCATCGACGGCGAACCGACGATCTGAATGTCGCGCCCTTCCCATCGACCGAACTCGGCGACCGTCTGACCGATCTGCCCGACGATCGGCGCGGTGTCGAAATGGTGGCCGTCGTGCATGTACCACCACGGGTCTTCCTCGGACTCGACGACGCCGACGACCGACAGCCACGGGTTGGTCGACGCGATGTGCAGAAGCGTCGGCAAGTCGTACAGATCGCACGGATACTTGCCGGCGACGAACAGGTGCACGCGGGCGTTGTCCGTGCGCGACGCCATCTCCATCAGCTGCGCGCGGATCGGTGCGATTCCCGTTCCCGACGCGATCAGCAACCGGTCTCGCCCCTCCGCCGTGTGACGCGTCATGCTTCCCAGCGGCGAGCCGAGCGACCAGCGGTCGCCGATCGCGGTGTTCGCGACGATGGCCGGACTGACCCAGCCACCGGACACGCGTCGTACATGAAATTCGATCTGTCCTTCGGCGTTGGCCGGTATCGCGGGCGACAGGTATCGCCACATACGCGGCCGGCTCGGAATGGACACACTGACGTACTGCCCGGCGCTGTAATCCATGGGTTGGTCGAGTTGCAGGCGGACGATCGACACGTCGTCGAGCACGCGGATGTGATCGACGACGGTGCCGTGCCACATCGGCGGTCCCTCGTCGGCGTTCGCGCCGTCCATCATCGCTCCCGCGATGACGGCGATGGCTTCACGCCAGGCGGAGTCGACGTCGTCGGTCCAGAGTTCGGTACCCGCGAACTGCACGAGTGCGGAGATGAGGGCGTTGCCGACCGCAGTGTAGTGGGCATCGGTGACGCCGTACTTGCGATGGTCACGACCCAGTTGAGCGAGAAACGGAAGGACCCGATCGAGTTCTTCGAGCTGGTCGACGACATGTGCGATCGCGGAGACCAACCTGTCGCGCTGGACGTCCATCGCCGCGGGGAAGAAGTCGCGCGCCTCCGGGTTGCGGGCGAACAGGATCGCGTAGAACGAACTGGTCAGCTTCTCCGGCCCACCCTCGACCGCCGCGACAGCCTTGAACGAGGCTCTGACAAGCGAGATCGCGCGAGCATCCATTGTTCGAAGTCCCCAATCCGCGCCCAGACGCGGGAAGTCGGCATTCTCGATCACCGTCTGTCGAAAGCGGAGATCGAAGGTCGATCCGGAGAGTGTAGCTCAGCGCGGTGATGCCGACCGGACGAAAACAGACCGTTCACCCCAGTAACAAAAGATTCTCCGAACGACCTCGCCGGATTCCGCGTACGAGCCGACCATGCATTCGAATTCTCGTGCGGCGCATCGTTTTCGGGCTTCCACGTCCAGGCCGAAGGCCCTAGGATCTGCGGGGTCCTTCAAGATCGACTTCTGTATCGAGCGAAACGGGGGTTTGCGCATCGTGACTGTCGCTGTCGGGGCGAGCCTGCAAGACCGGAACGAAAGTAGACAGCACGAAGAACTCGACCCGGATCGAGTGCGTCGACTTCGCGAATGCGCTGAATTCTTCGACGCCCCGGAGCTGGCGCACCTGCACCCGGGCCGCAAGGCCGAAGCGCTCACCGAGCTCGCGAGCACCGGGACCTACCTGCAGACACCGGAGGAAATCCTCGTCGGCGCCAAACTGGCCTGGCGGAACCACGCGCGATGCGTCGGACGCAAGCACTGGCGCACCCTCGAGCTGATCGACGCGCGACACGCGACGACAGCGCACGAGATCGCCGACGCGTGCTTCGAACATCTGCGTCGCGCAACCAACGGCGGAGCCCTCAAGTCGATCGTCACCGTGGGCCCACCGCCGCTGCCCGACGGCCGTGAATATCGCATCGTCTCGCCCCAGCTGATCCGGTATGCGGGATACGACGACGGCAGAGGAAAGATCACGGGTGATCCCGCTCACATCGAGCTCACCGAGCTCGCCATGCGGCTCGGGTGGCGTGGTGAAGGCTCACGGTTCGACGTTCTGCCCCTGATCGTGTCCACGCCGGACGAACCGCTGCGATGGTTCGAGATCCCACGCGATCTGATCCTCGAAGTCGACTTCGTTCATCCCAATTACCAGTGGTTCGCGAAACTCGGACTCAAATGGCACGCGGTCCCCGCGGTATCCAACATGGACCTCGAAATCGGTGGAGTCCGCTACCCGTGCGCGCCGTTCAACGGCTGGTACGTCAACACCGAGGTCGGCGCCCGAAACTTCAGCGACCAGGATCGGTACGACATGCTGCCGACCATCGCGAAGAAGCTGCGCCTCGACATGCGCTCCGACCGCACCCTGTGGAAGGACCGTGCGCTCGTCGAACTCAACCGCGCCGTGATCCACAGTTTCCGTGAGGCGGGCGCCTACATGGTGGACCACCACACCGTCGCGAAGCAGTTCGTGGACCACGTCGACCGCGAAGCCCAGGCGGGCCGCGCATGCCCGACGGATTGGACGTGGGTCAATCCGCCGATGTCGTCGGGCATCACCCCGACGTTCCACCGTCTGTACGACCCGCCGGACATGGACATCCGGCCGAACTTCGTGTCCCGTGGCACGTCGGGCTGCCCGTTCTCCTGAGTTGCGGGGCCGGCGGGCCTACTGCGGGGGCTTACCGCGCGGGCTCACCGCGCAGGTTGCAGCAAACGCGCACGTTGCAACCTGCGCAGCGGCTGCAACGTGCGCAGCAAGGGCCGAGGGAGGGAAACTCCCCGCCCACCGCGCACCTTGCAGCGAACGCGCACGTTGCAACCGGCGCAGCGGCTGCAACGTGCGCAGACGGGCAGAGAGCGAAGCACCGCGCCCACCGCGCACCTTTCAGCAAACGCGCACGTTGCAACCTGCGCAGCGGCTGCAACGTGCGCAGCAAAAGTCAGCGCTGGTTGCGCGGCTTCCAGACGACGAGGGCGTTGCGCTGCACCGGGACGAGATCGCGTCGGTAGCCGGCGTGAACATCCGCCAACTCCTGCGCGAGCTCGGCTACCCGCGCCTGCAGTGCCTCGACCTGGTTGGTCAGCTCGATGATGCGCTTGATGCCCGCGAGGTTGACGCCTTCGTCCTGCGACAGCCGCTGAACTTCGCGAAGCAACGCCACGTCTCGCGGCGAATACCGTCGACCACCGCCGTTGGTGCGGTGGGGTGTGACGAGCCCGAGTCGGTCGTAGGTACGCAACGTCTGCGCGTGCATGCCGGCGAGCTGTGCCGCGACGGAGATGACGAACACCTGCGCGTCGGGATCAGCGTGGCCGGGCCCCTGCGCGCCGGAGCCGGGAGGGGGAACCGTCATCATGCACCTGCCCACCCGGCCCGCGGGTCGAATCCGCTGGCCTTCTCTGCTTCCAGATAGGCATGCAAGGCTTCGGTGGCCGGATCGTCGAGCTTCTGCGGCACCGCGACCTTGACCGTGACCATCAGGTCACCGGGTGTTCCGGCCTTCTTCGGGACGCCGCGTCCGCGCACACGCAGCACGCGGCCGTCGACCGTTCCCGGCGGAACCTTCACTCCGACGCGGCCGTCGAGCGTGGGGACGGACAGCGTCGTCCCGAGCACGAGCTCGCCGTAGCTGACCGGAACCGTGACCGTCAGGTCGTCGCCGCTGCGTCCGAAGACCTTGTCGGGCCGAACACGGACGGTGACGTACAAATCGCCCGACGGTGCTCCACGCAGCCCGGCTTCGCCCTGACCTGCGAGTCGGATCTTCTGGCCGTCCGAAACTCCTGGTGGGACGCGCACGGTGATGGTGCGCGTGCGGTTCTGCACACCGGTTCCGCGGCAGTCGTCGCACGGATCGTCGATGATCGAGCCAGTTCCGCGGCAGTCGTCGCACGGCTCGCTGAATCCGAACGCACCCTGGTTGCGGTTGACGACGCCGGCGCCATTGCACCTCGGGCACACCCGCGGACT
The DNA here is from genome assembly GCF_003336925.1 of Rhodococcus sp. Eu-32. Taxonomy (NCBI): domain Bacteria; kingdom Bacillati; phylum Actinomycetota; class Actinomycetes; order Mycobacteriales; family Nocardiaceae; genus Rhodococcus; species Rhodococcus sp. Eu-32. The sequence continues at coordinate 117,757 of NZ_QGNK01000002.1, forward strand.
GGTTCCGGGCTTGGCCCCGCTGCCGTGACACGTGGTGCACGACGACGGGCTCGTGAGCCGCAGCGGAACGGTGACGCCCTGGGTGGCCTCGCGGAAACCGAGAGTCGTCTCGGTTTCGACGTCGCTTCCACGCCGCGGCCGATTGCTCGCGGTGCGTTGCTGGCCGCCGCCGCGATTGAACAGACCACCGAACAGGTCGCCGATGCCGCCGTCACCGCCGCCTTGACCGAAGATGTCGCCGACGTCGAACGTCTGTCCGCCACCACCGAACCCGCCCGCGCCGGGATTGAACCCACCGCCACCGCCGCGACCGAAGCCGCCCGACGCGAACAGCCGTCGAGCTTCGTCGTATTCCTTGCGCTTGGCCGGGTCGGTCAGCACGGACTTGGCCTCGCTGACGGCCTTGAACCGCTGCTCGGCCTCGGCGTTGCCCGGGTTGGCGTCGGGATGGTTGTCCCTGGCCAACTTTCGGTACGCCTTGGTGATTTCTTCCGTGGTGGCGCTGGAGGAAACGCCCAGCTCCTTGTAGAAGTCCTTCTCGATCCACTCCCGCTGGCTCACCGGGCGTTTCCTCCTCTCGCTCTATTTCTTTTTACTTCTCCTCGGATGCATCGGCATCCGATTCCGCAGCTGTTGCCGGGACTTCGTCGACCACGCCCACCATCGCGGTACGCAGGACCTTGTCGCCGAGCTTGTAGCCCGGACGCATCAACGTCCCGATGACCGGATTGCTGCCGTCGCCCTCGTGGGAGACGGCCTCGTGGATCGCCGGGTCGAACGTATCGCCGACGACACCGAACGTCGCGAGACCGATGTTGGTGAAGACACCGGCCAGCTTGTCGGCCACCGACTTCAGCGGACCCGTCTCCAGGTCGCCGTGCTGACGCGCGCGCTCGAGGTCGTCGAGAACGGGAAGCAGCTGCGATACGACGGACGCCTTGGCGTTGTCGATCACCGACTGCTTGTCCCGATCCGTACGACGGCGGTAGTTGGTGTACTCCGCCTGCAGACGCTGGAGATCCGCGGTGAGCTCTTCGACCTGCGTGTCACGCGGGTCCTGCTCGTCCTCCGCGATCGCTTCTTCCACCGAGCCGGGCTGCGGCGCAGCCGCGGTACCCGCCAAGGGTTCCGCTACTGCGTCGCCGTCCCGTGCTTCACCGGTCTCGCGATCCACCTTGCGCTTGTCGACATAGGTGACCGGTTCCTGCTCGGTGTTCTCCGAGCTCACTTCTTCTCCGAATCGTCGGCAGGCTCGTCCACGACCTCGGCGTCGACGACGCCGTCGTCGGCTGCCTGAGCGCCACCGTCGGCGCCGCCCTGCTCCTTGGCCTGAGCCTCGTAGATGGCGGTTCCGAGTGCCTGCGACTCCGTCGACAGCTTCTCGACGGCCGTCTTCACGGCCGCGATGTCGCTACCGGCGAGAGCCGACTTGGCCTCTTCGATGGCCGTCTCGACGCGTCCCTTGAGCTCTGCGTCGACCTTGTCCTCGTTGTCCTTGACGAACTTCTCCGTCTGGTGGACGAGGGACTCGGCCTGGTTGCGGACCTCGGCCTCTTCGCGACGCGCCTTGTCCTCTTCTGCGTGCGCCTCGGCGTCCTTGACCATCCGGTCGATCTCTTCCTTGGACAAGCCGGAGCCGTCCTGGATCTTGATCGTGTTCTCCTTGCCGGTGCCCTTGTCCTTAGCCGTGACGTGCACGATGCCGTTGGCGTCGATGTCGAAGGTGACCTCGATCTGCGGCACCCCGCGCGGAGCCGGCGGCAGCTCGGTCAGCTCGAAGGAGCCGAGGAGCTTGTTGTGCGCGGCGATCTCACGCTCACCCTGGAAGACCTGGATCTGCACCGACGGCTGGTTGTCGTCAGCGGTGGTGAAGGTCTCGGACCGCTTCGTCGGGATGGTGGTGTTGCGCTCGATGAGCTTGGTCATCACGCCACCCTTGGTCTCGATGCCGAGGGACAGCGGCGTGACGTCGAGGAGCAGAACGTCCTTGACCTCACCCTTGAGGACGCCGGCCTGCAGAGCAGCTCCGACAGCCACGACCTCGTCCGGGTTGACGCCCTTGTTGGGCTCGCGTCCGCCGGAGAGTTCCTTGACGAGCTCGGAGACGGCGGGCATACGCGTCGAACCACCGACGAGCACGACGTGGTCGATGTCCTTGACGGCGATGCCGGAGTCCTTGACCACTGCCTGGAACGGCGCACGAGTGCGGTCGAGCAGGTCGGAGGTGATCTTCTGGAACTCGGAACGGCTGAGCTGCTCGTCGAGGAACAACGGGTTCTTGTCCGCGTCGACCGTGATGTACGGCAGGTTGATCGAGGTGCTCTGGCTGGAGGACAGTTCGATCTTGGCCTTCTCGGCAGCCTCACGCAGACGCTGCAGCGCCATCTTGTCCTTGGTCAGATCGATGCCGTTCTGAGCCTTGAACTTGTCGACGAGCCAGGTCACGATGCGCTCGTCCCAGTCGTCGCCACCGAGGTGGTTGTCGCCGGACGTCGCACGGACCTCGACGACACCGTCGCCGATTTCGAGCAGCGAGACGTCGAACGTGCCGCCACCGAGGTCGAAGACCAGAATGGTCTGCTCGCTGTCGCCCTTGTCCAGGCCGTATGCGAGAGCAGCCGCGGTGGGCTCGTTGACGATGCGCAGAACGTTGAGACCGGCGATCTGGCCGGCTTCCTTGGTTGCCTGGCGCTGCGCGTCCTCGAAGTAGGCGGGCACGGTGATGACCGCGTCGGTGATCTCTTCGCCCAGGTAGGCCTCGGCGTCGCGCTTCAGCTTCTGCAGCGTGCGCGCGGAGATCTCCTGCGAGGTGTATTTCTTGTCGTCGATCGACGTCGTCCAGTCGGTGCCGATGTGGCGCTTGACGGAGCGAATCGTGCGGTCGACGTTGGTAACCGCCTGGTTCTTCGCGGGCTGGCCGACCAGCACTTCACCGTTCTTGGCGAAAGCGACGATCGACGGAGTGGTGCGTGACCCCTCGGAGTTGGCGACCACAACCGGCTCGCCGCCCTCGAGGACGGACACGACCGAGTTGGTGGTCCCGAGGTCGATACCGACCGCACGAGCCATAGTGTTTCCTCCTGTTTGTAGCTTGGTCTGATTCCTAGCTGAGCGAACCGCACTCAAGTCTGCCCCGACGGATTCGGATCCGTCAACTCGGACTTGAGCCTGGTCCACTCAAGGCTGTCGAAAGGCTCAACGGAGGGGTCGGCGCGTTTGTTCCCGCGGCTCACGAAAATTGTTCGACATGGCCAGACACAGCACTGCGCCGCGACGGGCATACCCGTCGCGGCGCAGATTCGGTGAAAGCTCGATACCTAGGCGTCGGCCTCGTCGTCGACCTCGGGCGCGCAGTTGATGCTCAGCAGGCCGACGGCAATGTTGTTCGGGTATGCGGCGTCGAGCTGCGGGCTGAACGCTGCCGCACCGCCGGGACGCGAGACCCACTCGGTCAGCTCGCTCGGGACCGTGTAGGTCACCTTCTCGCCGGCCTCGATGACCTCCTCGTTGAAGACACCGGGCGCATCGGGGAACACGGCGAAGTTGGTGGCGACGTTCGCCGCGTCACCCTTACCTACGTTCTCGACGTCGATCGTCAGAGCGGCGAACAGCCCCTCCTTGCCCTCGACCGGCACGCACTTGGTTCCGATGGCCACCGCCAGGTCGGGCGACTCCGGCATCGACGATCCGAACGGCGCGGGTGCGGTCGCCTCTTCTTCCTGAGCCGACGCAACGGGTGCCAGCGCTACCGCACCGACGGCGGCGGCGAAGACGGCCGTCGAGGCCATGACTGTGGTGCGGGCAAAGCGACGCATATGTGACTCCTGTGACTGAAGTGAAGGTTGTTGCGACTAACTATTACCTACTTCAATCGGACATTCCACACCGAACGGTCTCGATTGGGTGACGCTTCAAGCACCGAACGTCACGGCTTACAACGATGTAATTCACCGCCGCAGAGCCTGTCTCGCAGTCAGGTTTCGCGGAATATCGGCGGGGGGATACGGAACACTGCGGCGCAGCCCGCGCGTACGTAGGGTCTAGAACAAAGCGAGGCTACGGAGGCACATGGATCCCGAAGTGCAGCACGAACCGAGCGAGATCACGTACGACGAGAAGTTCTATCCGGCACGACCCCGTCCGCTGCGCCCTTCCGTTCGCCGTGCCGACCGCAACGGCGCGCGATCCCAGGACGGCGACCCATCGGCGGACAACCCGCAGTACGTCGAATGGCTCACCGAGCAGTCGATGCTGCGCGACGCCACGCTGATCGCCGAGCAGCTGTCCGGCAAGGGCAGCATGTGGCAGAACCCTTACGCCGATCCGAACCCGCGCGGTGCCGTCGAACGTGCGCCCGTCTGGTTCACGGCCTACCCGATCTCGGTCATCAACGCCCCACGGACCAGCTTCCTCAGCACCCTCGGCGACGAGGCGCTGTGGCAGGCGTTCTCCGAAATCGGTATCACCGCAGTCCATACCGGGCCGGTGAAGGTCGCGGGCGGCATCCACGGCTGGCGTCCGACACCGTCCGTCGACGGTCACTTCGACCGCATCGGCATGCAGATCGACCCGGCCTTCGGCACCGAGGAAGAGTTCCGACGCCTGTGCGTCGTCGCAGCCGCGTACGACGGCATCGTCATCGACGACATCGTCCCCGGCCACACCGGTAAGGGTGCCGACTTCCGGCTCGCGGAGATGGCCGTCGCCGACTACCCCGGCATCTACCACATGGTGGAGATCGAACCGCAGGACTGGCATCTGCTCCCCCGCGTCCGTGCAGGCGCCGATTCACAGAACATCGATGCCGAAGCCGAAGCCAATCTCGCCCGCGCCGGCTACATCATCGGCCAGCTGCAGCGCGTCATCTTCTACGAGCTCGGGGTCAAGGAAACCAACTGGAGCGCAACAGCTCCCGTCGTCGGTGTCGACGGCGTCGAACGACGCTGGGTGTATCTGCACTACTTCAAGGCGGGGCAGCCGTCGATCAACTGGCTGGACCCGTCGTTCGCCGGCATGCGTCTGGTGATCGGCGACGCGTGCCACTCCATCGCCGATCTCGGAGCGGGCGCCCTGCGTCTCGACGCGAACGGGTTCCTCGGCGTCGAGCGTCGCGCCGAAGGACCGGGATGGTCCGAGGGACATCCGTTGTCCGAGGCCGCAAATCACCTGATCGCGAGTGTCGTGCGCAAGATGGGCGGGTTCACGTTCCAGGAACTGAACCTGACGATCGACGACATCAAGGCCATGGGCACTAACGGTGCCGACCTGTCGTACGACTTCATCAACCGGCCCGCGTACCACCACGCACTCGTCATGGGAAACACCGAATTCCTGCGGCTGACAATGTCGTTGGCCCGCGACCACGGCGTCGACCCGGCATCCCTGGTGCACGCGCTGCAGAACCACGACGAGCTCACCTTCGAGCTGATTCACTTCGCGACGCTGCATGCCGAGGACGAGTTCCACTACTGCGGCGAGGTTGTCAAGGGTTCCGACCTGGGCGACCAGATCCGCGCGGAGCTCACCGACCGTTTGACCGGCCGATGGGCGCCGTACAACCGAACGTTCACGACCAACGGAATCGCCTGCACCACAGCCAGTGTCATCACGGCGTCGCTCGGCATCAGAGACCTCGACCGGATGGACGAATCCGACATCGAGACCGTCAAGACGGCACATTTGATGCTCGCGATGTACAACGCGCTGCAGCCCGGCGTGTTCGCGCTGTCCGGTTGGGACCTGCTCGGAATTCTGCCGGTCGACGCGGACGACGTGGCCGAGCTCATCCGTGAGGGCGACACCCGCTGGCTGAACCGCGGGGCGCATGACCTGATGGGCAGCTACCCCGAAGCAGAGCGATCGGAATCCGGGATGCCGCGCGGCAGAAGCCTGTACGGCACGCTTCCCGAGCAGTTGAAGGACCACAACTCGTTCGCCCGTCGTCTGGCCCGAATCATCGAGCTACGCAACAGGTACGGCATCGCCACCGCGCAACAGCTCGACGTGCCGACGGTGTCTCACAAGGGCCTGCTCGTGCTGGTCCACTGCCTGAATCAAGGCGTCATCCAGGCGACCGTCATCAACTTCTCGTCGGACGAGGTCGTCGCCACCATTCAGTCCAAACATCTCACGGCGGGTGCGACGGTCTACGACATGTTCGACGACTCCGAAGTCGCTGTGGTCGACGAGCTGAACAGTTTCCCGATGACGCTCGCGCCGTACCAGGGGGTGCCGGTCATCCTGCGGTGACCCTAGGATTGGTCAGCGTGAACGAAGAGCGAGAATCCGAGTTTCGTCGACCGCCGGCACGCCCGGAATTCTCCGTCGCTCCGTTGCGTCCACACACCGAACCGGCCGGGCCGACGCCCGCGCTGCGAATCGCACTGTGGGCGTGGGCCGCGGTGGCCGTCGTGTTGGTCGGGATCGCAGCCGTCGTCGCCCTCGAGTACGACGACGTGCGCGCCGCTCTCGCGGTCTCGGTGCAGGACGCCGGGGCCGGCGCCACATCGTCCGAGGTCGCGGACACGGTGACGGCAACCCTGCTCGGCAGCGGCGCCGTAGCGCTCGTATTGCTTCTACTCGCGGCGCTCGGTCTATCGATGGCCGCCGCCAAACGAGTCGCGTCGGGAATTCTTCTCCTGGTCGTCGGACTCGCGACGGTCGGTGCGTGCGTCCTGTTCTGGTCGTTCATGTCCGACGCGGGGTCCATCGCGTCGGGCGTGCTGCAGTGGGGTCCGTTGGTGGGTGCGGGCTTCGCCGCAATCGCGTCGGTCGCCTCGGGTATCGGTATGGCCCGGAAGTGATCTTCGCCGCCCGGGATGCGTTCAACAGCTAAGGGTTGCTTTACTTAAGTCATGAAATCGATCTCGACCCGACGTCTCATGGCTCTGACCAGCACGGCGTCGGTTCTCTTACTTGTCACTGCCTGTAGTTCTTCGGACGCGTCCGAGGAACAGGCGACGCCGGGTACGCATTCGGTCTCGACGCAGTTCGGCACGATCGACGTTCCCGACGAGATCGAATCCGTCGTCGTCATCGACGGACGCCGCGACCTCGACATCGCGATGGCGTTCGATCTTCCGATCGTCGGCATGCCGGTCGAAACCGAAGCTCCGCCGGAGATTCCGGGCGCCCTCACCGCACCCACCGAAGCGCTTCTCGCCGACGGGGTTCCGGAGCTGTATCCGCGGAACGTCGTCGACGTCGAGTCCATCGCACGCGTCGACCCCGACCTGATCATCGGTCGTGACGAGGTCGTCGAGGAGATCTACGACCAGCTGAGCACCGTCGCACCGGTTCTACCCGTCGGTTCCACCGGTTCCGGAGTCACGTGGCAGCAGGACGTCCAGGCCGTCGGCGACGCGTTGAACCTGCAGGACGACGCGCAGAAGATCATCGCCGAGTACGACGCACGGGTCGACGAGATCAAGGCCACCCACGCCGACGCCATCGCGAACACCGTCGTGTTGCCCGTCAGCACATCCGACGAAGGGGGCATCTCCGTCGGACGCGAGCGTGTTCCGTCCATCGCACTCGTGGACATCGGCGCGCGCTTCGGAAGTGCATGGGATGCAGCGACTCCCGAGGTGGAGTACGGGCCCGAGAACATCACGGCAGCCGACGACGCCGACGCGATGATCGCCGCCATCACCACGGACGAGGACCTGCGCGCGATGAACGCCAACGCACTCTGGACGTCCCTGCCCGCGGTAGCGAACGGCCGCATCGTCCGTACCGACAAGTTCACCAACGACGGCGGACCGTTGACCGCACTGTGGACGCTCGACCTGGTCGAGCAGTTGTACGCCGCCGAGTAGGAGCTACGTCCGGATCAGCGCGTGCCTGCGACGATGCCCTCCGCGCTGCGCGCGGCCACGGCGCAGGCACGCGCAGTGAAGGGATCGAGCAGCGGATGCTCGGACATCCTGCGCCACTTCTGCACTGCGGTGAGCGCACCGTCGCGTATCCCGCTGTCCGCTTCCATACCCAACCGGGCCGCGGGACTTATCCCGTAGCCGCCGATGAGGCGTTGCAACTCCGCGAGGTCGCCTTCCGGAAGCTTCGGCGCCTGCGAGCGCATCCTGCCGAGCAGGCGCAACTCCTGGAAACCGTGCACGTCGGCCAACAACCGGCCCGCTTCGGCACGGAAGACCCCGGACTGCGGGATCGGCCGCGCTTCCAGGATGCGTTGCAGCGCAACGAGAGCCGAGTGGAGCTTCAGCTGGTCGGCACGCTGGCCGAACTGGACGTCGATGACCGAACGCAGTTCGTTCAACCCGCTACGCTCGACGAGTTCCGCTGCGAGCGTCGGCGAATCGTGCACACCGAGCTTGATCAGCGTGATCGCCATACGAATTCCGAACAACCCGAAGCGGTCGACGATGGACGCACGCAGATCCGCGTCCACCGGCAGCAATCCCGGACGGGAGAATCGATCGGCGGACAGCATGGCGAGTTGCAGATCGGCGTCGGGCACCTGGGCAAGCGTCTCGAACGCAGCGAACTCGTTCTGCCGCAACGTCTCTGCAGCCAACGCGAGCAGGCCTGCCACCGGAACGACGGCCTGACACAGCCCGGTCGCCTCCAACTCGGCCGCGAAGCGCGACGCCACCTCCTTGGCGGACATCATCGCGTCCATGCGGCCCGCGCCCACCTCGTCGGCACGGGACACGACGCCCACGACACCGAGCGGGCCGGACTCACCGCCGACGTGTGCGCCGATCTGGCCGAGGAACGACACGTCCGTCGCATTCAGTGTCCGTAGCAGATACACCACCGCGTCCGCGCCCGACGACGCGTTCTCCGGTGTCAGCATCGACAGCGTCCTCGCCGACACGTCGCGGGACAGCGACGACGTCCCCGGGGTGTCGATGATGGTGGTGTGGTGCAACGTTCGTGCCGGCCATTCCACGTCGAGGCGATCCACTTGCGACGCCGTCAGGGAACCGAGGTCGAACGTCAGCCTTCCGTCGCGACGCTGCACCGGCACGTGTGCGGAGCGGTCGCCGTCGTACCAGGCCGTCACGGTCGGCGACGGGCCGCTGCGGTACCACGTGACGACCTTGGTGCACTCGGTCGCGTCGGTCGGCGCGATGTCTTGTCCGACAAGCGAATTGAGCAGAGTCGACTTGCCCGCCTTCAACGACCCCGCCAGCGCGACGCGTAACGGCTGGTCCAGCCGGTCGAGACATTCAGTCAGTGCTGCGGCCGCGTAGGTGTCGATGGAGTAGGCGCTACGCGCCGCGGCGATGAGGGTGCGAGCGTCGGCGAGAGCGGTCACCGGACGGAATCACCCGCCGGTACGAGAGCGGACGCGCGATCGTTCAGTTCCGCGACGACCTTCATGTCCCGGTCCAGTTGCGCGATGCGCGTTGTCCTTTCGGTGGTTTCGACGTTCGCGGCCTCCTGGGCGGCCTTCAGCGAATCGTTGAGCGATCGAAGAGTCTGCTCGGCGATCGACGTGAAGTGGTCGCGCAGGACGCGCTGGATCTGCCGCAGTCGGTCCTTCGACTCCTTGCCGACCTGGAAGCTGACGTCGTCGGTGAACCGGCGGATCGCCATCTTGGCTTCGGCACGCCTGCTCTTGATCCGATTCTCCTTGTCCTCCTTGTACGCCTTGGTGCCCAGCAGCACTCCGGCGCCGATGGAGATCGGGTTGAGCAGGCTGAGCCCGACGAACGTGGTGATGAGTCCGAACATCAGGATGCCGCCGTACGACCCGCGCATACCGACGAGCACCTTCTGCGTGATACCGGTCTTGCCGGTTTCCAGATCTGCAAGCGACGCAACGGGATCGAGCACGTTCTCGAGGTCGCCGAGGTCCAGATCGGGTAGCGCGACGGCTCCCGCTGCCGCGAAGTGTTCCGCGACGAGCTCGGACAACCACAGTGCACGCTCGTGCGCCCACACGAAATTGTCGCCGACGGATGCGGCGATCTGCTCTTCGAGCCATTCCCCCAACTCGACCCAATCGGATCCGGGATCGCCTTCGTCGACGGTCTCTTCGGCTTCACGCGTCACCCTGCGCAGGCGGTCGCGCAGGTCGTGGTCGATGTCCGACGCGAGGTCGGCGATACCGTCGCTCAGCGTCTGTTGCCACTGTGATGTCTTCTTGTGCAGTTCCTCGGCGGCGGCCTTGGCCCGCTGCAGTCCGGCGACGGCTGCCGCGGCGCGCTCCGGATCTCGCAGTGCCGCAAGCTCACTGCCCATGGCGAGCGTGAGATGTTCGGTGACGGAACGGACGTCGAGCGACACCGCGGAACGCGTCGTGGCATCGGCCGTCGACACGACCTGGTCGCGCAGGAACGCGTAGAGGTCGGGGAAGCCCGATTCGGCGCCCAGTTCCTCGTCGTTCAACCGCAGCGCATGTGAACGCAGCAGCGACGACAGCGCGATCATGGGAACGTCGAGCCCCTCACGCTGCAGATGCCCACGGTTGGCCTCGACGATCTGACGCCAGTGCGGATACAGGTCGGTCTTGGTGATCAACACGGCGACGGACGGGCACAGGCCGAGAACCTGTCGGAGGAAGGCGGTTTCGGGTTCGGTGAACTCGCGGCTCGCGTCGGACACGACCAGTACCGCGTCGGCCGACGGGATCAGACCGAGAGTTGCTGCCGCATGCGGATTTCCGTGACCTCCGACGCCGGGCGTATCGACGAGAACGAGTCCGTCCGCGAGAAGTGGACTCGGAACGTTCACCTCGAGACGCAGCACCTCGCGCCCCTCGGCACGTGGACTCGCGGGCGTGACGGTCTGCAGTTCCTCGAGCGGGAGGTCGACGCGTATCGGGTCGTTACCCGGGTCGGCCAGAACCAGTTGCGCGCTCGGCTGTTCCGCGTTCTGCACGATCGTCGGGATCGCCGTCGTCTCGTCGTCACCGACCGAGCAGACCTCCAGATTCAACAGCGAGTTCACGAACTGGCTTTTTCCCTGTTTCAAGGGTCCTACGACGACTATTCGTCTTCTGGGGTCGAGCACTCGATCGCGTGCGAGTTCCATACGCGAGACGAGATCGGACCGTCCGACCGTCTGCGCCACTGCCGCAGTGCGATCGAGCAGATCGGCCAGCTGCTTCGCTTGCCCGTCCATAGCCTTCTTTCGGATACACGTGTGTTTGAACGAGACTCTAACGACGAAGAGGCCCCGCGCGCACTATGCGGGGCCTCTTCGTCGAACCATGTCAGGGTGTCACGGGTTCAGCAGGTCCGTGTTGTGGTCGACCGCGACGTCGGTGACGGACGCGGCAGTGCTGTCGATATCGCCGTGCAGGCTGCTGTCACCCGACAGTGCCGAGCTTGCGCTGCCGAAGACATCGGAGTCGACCGACGACCAGGCGCTGCTCGACGCGGCCCCGTCGAACGAGCCCGACAGCGAACCGGACGTGCTCGCGGCGCCGTCGGCGAATCCGCCGATGCCGGAGGAGATTCCACCCGCGAGTCCGCCCACTGCGTCGGCACCGCCGCCGATTCCGCCCGCGATCTGCCCTGCCACGTCGGATCCGGCGTCGACGCCACCGGCCAGTCCGCCTGCGACGTCGCCCGCCACGTTTCCGGCGGCAGAGCCTGCGGCTTCTGCACCGCCGGTGACTGCGCCGGCGACGCCTGCGCCTGCTGCCGCACCTGCGTCGACTCCGGCACCGAGTCCGGTGGTCAGGCCGCCGCCGAGGTCACCGGCGACCGAGCCACCGAGGTCGGCAGCGCCGTCGACCGCACCAGCCAAGCCACCGCCAAGACCAGCAGCCGCGTCGACACCCGCACCGACGGTTCCATCCACCGCACCAGCCAAGCCACCACCGAGACCAGCAGCCGCGTCCACACCCGCACCGACGGTTCCATCCACCGCACCAGCCAGGCCACCACCGAGACCAGCAGCCGCGTCGACACCCGCACCGACGGTTCCATCCACCGCACCAGCCAGGCCACCGCCCAGACCGGCAGCCGCGTCCACACCCGCACCGACGGTTCCGCCGAGAGCGCCACCGAGGCCGGTGGTGAGTCCGCCGCCCAGTCCGGCGAGTCCGCCGCCGAGACCTGCGAGTCCGCCGGTCAGGCCTGCACCCGCGTTGCCGACGGCGGCGAGGCCACCGTCCAGTCCGCCTGCGAGGCCACCTGCGACGCCGCCGACGGTTCCGAGTCCCAGATCACCGGAACCCGTGAGGTCGCCGGCCGCACCGAGGGCCGCGTCGAGAGCTCCGGTGAGCGCGCCGCCGAGCTCTGCGCCGCCACCGAGGGCCGTACCGAGGTCGAGCGACGTACCGAGATCGAGTGCACCGCTGGTGTCCAGGACGGTATCCAGGGCTGCGCCGAGGCCTGCGCCCGCTTCGCCGCCCACACCGAATGCCGCGCCGAGCACGCCTTCGAGGTCGGTGGCTGCACCGACGTCGACGCCTGCAGTCGCGTCGAGTGCGGAGCCGAGAGCCGCGGTCAGGCTGCCGATCGCGCTGGTGTCCAGGTCGAGTGCGGTGCCGAGCGCGCCGGAGACGATGCCGCCGAGGTCGGCGCCGGTCACTCCGGTGAGGTCCAGGTCGGCGAGGGCACCCGCGTCGAGCACTGCGCCGAGCAAGGATCCGATCGTCGACGCGAGGCCGCCCTCGGTCGCGAACACGCTCTCGAGTGCGCCGCCGAGGCCCGAGGCCACGTCGAGGTCGACGCCACCCGCCAGGTCACCCGCTGCACCGAGGGCTGCGTCGAGTGCGCCAGTCAGTGCGCCGCCGAGCGCTCCGCCTGCACCGAGAGCCGTACCGAGGTCGAGAGCACCGGTCGTGTCGAGCACGGCGTCGAGAGCTGCGCCGAGGCCTGCTCCCGCTTCGCCGCCCAGTCCGAACGCGCCGCCGAGGATGCTTTCGAGATTGCCACCGAGACCTGCGCCCAATGCGCCGTCGATCGCCGTGCCGAGCGAACCGGTCAGGTCACCGATGACACCTGCGTCGAGATCCAGCGCAGTTCCGAGCGTGCCTGCGACGATGGCACCGAGGTCGGCGCCGACGAGGCCACCGAGGTCCAGGTCGGCCAGGGCGCCTGCGTCGAGGACGGCACCGAGGGCGCCGCCGAGGGCAGTTCCGAGGCCACCCTGCAGAGCCAGAACGCTGTCGAGACCACCCGCGAGACCGCCGGCCAGGCCTCCCGCGAGACCGCCGCCTGCGCTGATCGCGGCGTCGAGGGCCGAGCCGAGTCCTGCTGCGACACCGCCGCCGAGGCCGAGGCCCGCGGTCAGTGCGGTTCCGAGGTCACCGGCGAGATCGATTCCGCCGAGGCCGATCACGGCACCGAAGGCGTCGCCGAGTGCTGCGCCGAGGTCGGCACCGATGGCTCCGCCGACACCGAAGACCGATTCGAGGGCGCCGCTCAGTGCACCGTCGACGCCGGCGAGAGCGCCGAGGTCGATGCCGCCGACAGCTCCGAGGGCCGCGTCGAGAGCACCGTTCAGTCCTGCCGTCACGTCGGCACCGAGGTCGAGTCCGCCGCCGATGAGGCCGGTCAGTGCGCCGCCGAGATCCGCTGCGCCGCCGAGATCGATCGATCCGCCCGCGCCGATGATCGCCTCGAGTGCGGCGCCGAATGCTGCGCCGAGCTCGGCACCGATCTGGCCACCGACGGCCAGTGCCGCGCTGAGAGCTGCACCGATGGACGCTGCGATGTCGCCGGCCAGGTCGATGTCGCCGCCGAGTCCGCCTCCGATTCCACCACCGATGATTCCGCCGCCTGCAAGGCCACCGCCGACGACAGCTCCTGCCGTCAGGCCGAGGCCGGTCGACAGTCCGCCGCCGATTGCGGCACCGCCGGCGAGGCCGCCCTCGATGCCGCCCGACGCGCCTGCGCCGACGATCGCGGCCAACTGCGATCCGGCGCCGGCGAAGAGGCCCGACTCGGCGACCATCGGTGCGACCGCGACGATGTCCGCGTGGCAGACGTCGCCGAGCCCGGCCGCGGCGAGAGCAGCCTCGGGGTTGGCGCAGTACGCGGCAGCTGCCTCGTCGTCGCGCAGCAGGCTGAGGATGAAGTCGAGTACTGCGTTGGTGGCCATGTCCTGGCTCCTTCTGGAATCGGTGATTCGTGGTTGATCACAAAGCTATGGACCCCAGCGGGTTCGGCCAACGGGCCCCAGCCCCCTATTCGCGAGGCTTCTCCCAGGGGTGCCGCATTAGGGGATCTCGGAGCTATAGGGGATTTCCCCGCCAACCACCCGTGAGCAGCTGTGAAGCGTAACGAAAGATGCCATGCTGTCGACATCAATGACAGCGCCGCTCGGCGCTGGCACCTCGAGAAGTCGGAGACGCAGAAATGAGCGCAGGGCTCGGCATAAGGATCGGCACGATCACCTCGGTGGCCGTCCGCAGCGATTCCCACGACCCGCACGCGCCCCGCGACTACGCGACCGACGAGGCCATGCCCACCGTCACAAAGAAGTCCGCGCTCGATCTGCGCCCCGGTGCCGCACCCAGCCTCGCGAACGCGTGGGAGCGTAGTCCGCGGCACCTGCTGAGCGGCTTCGCAGATCGCGTCGGCGACCCTGTTCCGCTCATCGACGACGAAGGCCGTTCGCACCAGGCCGAGGATCTGTTTGCCACGGCCGCGCGTGTTCTCGTCGCCGAGGTGAGCGCGGGGGCGGAATCCGACGCGGCCGTCGTTCTCACCCATCCCGATCGTTGGTCCGGCTACACCGTCGACACCCTGCGCGACGCGCTGGGACGTGCAGGCGTTCCCGACGCGACCCTCGTCACCGACTCGGTTTCCTCGATGCGGTGGCTCGAGAGCATGCGCGGTGCGTCGGGCGACGGACTCGTCGTCGTCTACGACCTCGGTGCATCGTCGCTCGACGTCACGTTGATGCGAACCGGCGTCGAGCAGGTCGCCCTCGGCCCCGGCGTGCACTCCACCGACTTCGGCGGCGCGCAGTTCGACCACCTGATCACGCAGTACGTGCTCGAAACCGTCTCCAGCAGCCACTCTTTCGATTTCGATCCGTTCGATCCCGATACCGTCGGTGCTCTCGTCGAACTGCGCGCCCGCTGCGGCGAGGCCAAGGAGCAGCTGTCCTACGAGACCGCGACGACGCTGTCGGTCGACCTGCCCGGATTCAGCGCCGAGACGCGTCTGGTCCGCGACGAGGTCGAGGACCTGCTGCGCCGGCCGATTCTCGACTCGATCGAACTGGTCCGGGAAACGCTGCACACGACGGGTCTCGACATCTCCGACGTGACGCAGGTTCTCCTGATCGGTGGCAGCTCGAGCATTCCACTCGTCGCCGAACTGATCTCTTCGGAGCTGCGAGTACCGGTCGTCACCGGTCCGCACCCGGACCGCATCCCGGCCATCGGAGCCGCACTGTTCGGCGCCGAGATCGCCGCCGCAAGCGTCGCCGAGGCACCCACGGCGGCAGCCGTCGCAGTCACCCGCCCCGCGCCTCGTCCTGCGCCGGTGATGTCGACGGCAGCTGCCGACGAGGGCCGCATGTCGGGCCGCAAGCGCGCGGGCATCGTCGTCGCCTCGGTTGCGGCACTTGCCATCCTGGCCGGTGGCGGGCTGTCTCTCGGTACCGCGCTCACCTCGAACGACGCGCCTGCAGATGCAGCGGTCGTCAGTACCACGACCCCGTCGACGACGGCCGCGCCCGGAACCACCGCAGCGACCGTCGCCGACTCGAACGGGACGGCCACGACGTCGAACGGCCTGCCCGCCCCGACCGTCGCAGCCGACGGAACGCTCATCCCGGCGCCGGGCACCGTGATCGCGCCCGACGGCAGCGTCGTCGCCGATCCGGCATCTCCCGCGGCAACCGGAACACCGGGTGCGCCCGCGCCGAACGTCACCGTTCCCGACGTCTCCGTCCCGAGCGTGTCCGTTCCGAGCCCGCAGGCACCGACGTACACAGCACCCACCTACACCCCGCCGACCTACAACGGTCCGACGCTCGGTGACGTGGGTACCGGCGTCGGCGGAGCCGTCAGCGATCTCGGCACCGGCGTCGGAGGCCTGACCGGCGGCGTCGTCGACGGTCTCGGCAACGTCGTCGGCGGAGTTACCGGACCTCTGCTCGGCAACTGATGTCGCTGACGAAGCCGGCGATTGCCGCACGGGCAGCGGAACGAGGCCGACCGATCTCGGGCGCTCTCGCCAGTACCGTCCTGACGGTGACCGGCGGGTGTCCGACGACGGTGGACATCGCGATCGACGCTGCGCGACAAGCAGATTCGGACGAATCCGTCACCCGAGTCGTCACGGACGCCGTATACGAGCATCAGGTTCGACGGCTTCGTGACCTCGACAGCTCCGAGCACGACGTCGTCGCCCTTGCGCACTTCGGCATCGGTCACGACGTCGAGGTGTTGACCGAACTGTCCGACGGCTCCGACGCCGCGTCCGTTCTCGAGCAGGCGCTCGCGTCGGGTGTGCTGGCCGCAGCTCCGCTGCCGGGCGTCGACCGGGCGTTGCGTGAAGTTCTCGGCGCTCGACGACTTTCGGCCGTTCTCACGACGCTGCTCGAGTTCCGGCTCAAGACCGAGACTCTCGACGCGTCCACCGCACTGACGTTGTCGCGCAACGGGATACAGCACCCCTCGTTGGCCCGCTTTCTGTGCGCTGCCGCGGACGCCGCCGAGCCGGACGACGCCGCGCTCCTCTATGCGGGCGCCGTCGACGCCGGGGCTGATCCGCTGCCGGTGGCCGCACGCCGAGCCGAGGCGTCGGCCGCGCTCGGCGACTTCGATGCGGCCGAGCAGTTGTGCGACACCGTGCTCGAGAACAGCACGTCGGTCGATGTCGGCGAAGTACGCAGGGCGGTCAGGGTGTCCGCCACCGTCGCCGCCGAACGCGGGATGACAGCACGAAGCCTTCAGCTGTTCGAGTGGCTCGGACCCGAACGACTCGGCGTCGACGCCGATCTCGCGCGGACGGTGTCGCTCGTCGGCGGCGTTCTCCCTGCGTCGGACACAGACAAGCCGTCGGCGCCACCGACCTCGGCGACCGCCGCGGTGGCCCTGTTGGCGACGGGCCTCGAGCAGAGCGTCGCAGCCCGGTCGACCGCAGACGTCGTTGCCGCGACGAACACGTTGATGCGGTCGGTAACATTGTCCGGCAACAGCATTCGTCGCGTCGCACCCGAGAACGCCGCGTCGACGTCGGTGCTGCTCGCACTGCATTCTGGCGACCTCGCGAGGGCGGAGTCGATCGCCGCGCGCGCCGCGGACCAGCTGCCGCCTCGCCACCCCGCTGCCACTCGAATCGCGTTGCTGCGCATCTGGGCTGCGATGCTCGCCGGGGACACCCAATCGGCGACCGCCGGACTCGACGCACTGAAGATCCCCGCGTCGCACACGCGCAGTCTGTTCTTCGCGCACGCACTGCGCGTCGGCCTAGCGCGACGCTCGGGCGACGCGGGCGCGCTCCTGCGGGCGTGGGACGACGCACAGGACGTCGTCGCCGCCTACTCGGCGGATCTGCTGTCGCTACTTCCGGTCGGTGAGTTGTGGCTTGCGGCAGTGCGACTGGGCAGGCCGGAGGCAGTGTCGCATCTCGTCGCGCAGGCGCAGCTCATCGTCGAGATGCTGGACGAGCCGCCCGCATGGTCGTCTGCGCTGCATTGGTACGGCGTTCAGGCGGCGATCCTCGCCGAGAATCCACCCGAGCTCGTCCCGCACGCCAAAGCACTTGCGGCCGCAGCCGAATCGAACCGCTACAGCGCGGCGCTGGCAGGTGCGGGCCGTGCGTGGCTGGCCGTACTTCAGGGGCACCCCGATGTCGCGGACGTCGAATCCGCGGCACGCTCGTTGGCGGGCGTCGGATTGTCCTGGGACGGGGCGCGTCTCGCCAGCGAAGCAGCATTGCGCGTCGAGGACACGCGGGTCGCGACGGCACTCCTGCAGATCGCCCGATCGCTACGCCAACCCGTCGCGGCGCCCACCGCAACGGCGGTGGAACCCAAGGGGTCTCTCAGCGCACGCGAAGCGGAGGTCGCCGAACTCCTCGTCCTCGGTGTCACTTACCGCGAGGCCGGCAGCAGGCTCTACATCTCCGCGAAAACCGTCGAACATCACGTTGCACGCATTCGCCGACGGCTCGGCGCGGGCTCGCGCTCGGAACTGCTGTCGATGTTGCGGGCGATGGGATACGGGTCGAGCGGCGCCGAGGTGTAACTCCCGGGCCCCCGAATACGACATCCCGGGCAGTGAGGTGCGCCGTACGGTTCGCCATGGTCCGACCCGAGGTCAAAGCTGAGATGTACAACCGGCACGCGCAGCCCGCGCACAGTTCGTCCACCGGCGAAGCACTTCCCGCCGTCGGCCTGTTCATCGACGACGACCGCGCCATCGCGGCGGTGTCGCACCCGCTGCGTTCCAACCCGTCGCTGCACGTTGCGTCACTGCATCCGACGGTGCTGTTCGTGCATGCCGACGGCTCTGCCTCTCTGGGCGGCACCGACGACGCCGACGCCACGGAATTCACCGGTTTCGTCTCCGACACCGACGACCGCGGCGAATTCAGCGCCTCGGACCTCACTGCGATGACGATGTTGTGCCTGTTGAGCGACGTCGCGGGCCCGACGAACAACGGAGTCGACGCCCTCGCCGCCGCGGCGACCTACCCTGCCACGTGGACTGCCGAACACATCGGATCCGTGCGGGAGTCCATGAACCATCACGGCCTCGGGCACGTCGCGCTCGTGTCGGAAGCCGAAGCACTGCGAGCGTGGTCGGAAAGTACCTTGTCGACGTGGGCCGGATCGGATTCCGGTATCGCCGCCGCGCGCGGTGCCGCAGCGATGGCGAGTGCGTATCCCGTCGACGCGGTGACCGAGAGAATCCCGGTAGCCGGAGGGCGGCGGACGTCGTCGCGCACTCCTCTGTTTCTCGCTGCCGGTTTCGCTGCCGTGCTCACGCTCGCAGCCGGGGTCACGGCGTTGGCTTTGCGCGGGTCGGATTCGACGCTCGTTCCGACGATCGACAGCGCCGACGTCGCCGCACCTACGACAACCGTCTCCTCGCCTGCCCCGCAGATCCCATTCCCGACGGTCGTTCCCATCATCGAGCCCGAGGGGCCCGTGGTCGTCGCCCCGACTGTCGAGGTCACCACGCCACCGGAGACCACGCCTCCGGTTGTCGAAGAACCGGTGTCGACGCATCCAGCGACAGAGGAGACGACGACGCCCGACGTCACCACCCCGGATCGCACCGAGGACGAATCGGCGCCTGAACTACCCGAGGTCGAGGTACCCGAGGAAACAGCGCCGGGTGACGACGAGGTGGATCCGACAGAGCCGACGACGCCGGACTCCGAATCGCGTCAGGCAGTCGAGACCTCGCCGGCAAACTAGCCCCCGCGCACGCTGACCTGCGCCGGTGCCGGCTGCACACCCTCATGCCCTAAGGTGGGGCGCTGACACCAGACCCGATGAAGGGATTTCATGCGTAACACGGGGGCACTGCGCGCCGCAGTGATCGGATCATCGGCGTTGTTGTTCTTCGCTACTTTCTCCACTCCTGCCTCGGCTGCCCCCGAGGGAAGCGTCGTGCAGGGTTCCGCAGATCAGCTTCCGCAGGAACTCGCCGACGCAGTGGTCCGCGACCTGAAGATCTCGCCGCAGGAGTACTTGGATCGCGCGGCACGTGCGCAGGAATTGTCGACGTACGCATCCGATTTCCGTGCGTCACGCCCCGGTGATTTCGCCGGTGCCTGGATCGGTGAAGACGGTCAGGCAGTAGTAGCGGTGACGTCGCAGGACGCCGCGCGTGCTGTCGCGAAGGACGGATTCGGCACCGAGCAGCGCCCCGTGTCGGCGGACGGTCTCGAACAGTCGTTGGGCGAACTGAACAAGTGGGTGGCGTCGCTGCCCCGCGAGGTCTCCAGTCAGGTCAATGGAACGTCGATCGACTTCCTGGACAACCGAATCGTCATCGACATCGCCAACAGCGACATCGGACGCGCGCTCAATCTCCCGACTCTGCTGGCCAATCTGAAGGTCAATCTGTCCCCTGGCGGACAGCAGCCGGCCGACCCGTCGCCGATGGGCGGGGACACCTACGTCACGACGCCTGCACCTATTGCAGACGTGCCGACGACCGACATCAGCATCTGCTCGTTCGGATTCAACGCTGTCGACGGTTCCGGCAACCCGGTGAATCTGAGTGCAGGACACTGCAACCCGAACGCCGAGACAGGCGCCGGCGGCGCACCCGTGTACCTGCCGAACCCCGCGGACGTGCACAACAGCACGCAGATCGGCACCTTCCAAGGGTCGAGCCTCGGTACAGGCAATGCACTCGACTGGTCGGTCATCTCGTTGAATGACAAGGCAGTTCAGTCCGGACTGGACCGCCCCACGGTGCGTGGCGCCAACGGCAGCACGGTGACCATCACGGGCACCGCTGATCCCGTTGTGGGAGCGCCCGTCTGCAAGTCGGGTCAGTCGTCGTCGTTCACGTGCGGTGTCATCGCGGCCGATCGCGTCGAGACGCAGTTGTTCATGGACGACGGCACCAGCCGCACGGTCCGTGGATTCGCCAGCACCGCATGCACGCTGTCCGGCGACAGCGGCGGCGCCATCGTGACGGGCACGCTCGCCCTCGGCGTCACCAGCGGCTCCAACAGTGGTGGCGCACCGAACTGCACCGAAGCCAACATCACGCTCGCACACTTCGGAGGCACTGCAAGCCTGGGCATTCCGGTCAACGCAATCGCAGCGGAGACAGGTACGACGGTCAGGACCGCTCCGGTCGACTGACTCTCTCTCGCCACGACGATGGGCCATCGCAGCATCTGCTGCGGTGGCCCATCGGTGTTCACGGCGCGTTCCAGACGTGATGGTAGATGCCATCCACTGACGGGAGACGAGGTCAGACACCGTGTTCGGAGAGTAGGTCCAGCGCGATGTCGGTAATCAAGTCTTCTTGTCCGCCCACAAGTCCGCGCTGCCCGACTGCCAGCAGGATCGCCCTGGTGTCGAGTTCGTATTGCAGTGCAGCGGCCTCGGCATGCCTGAGAAAGCTCGAATAGACTCCTGCGTATCCGAGAGTCAATGTCTCGCGGTCGACTTGCACCGGCCGATCCTGCAACGGCCGAACGATGTCGTCGGCTGCATCCTGCAATGCGAACAGATTGCAATTGTGCTTCCACCCGTGCAGATCAGCGACGGCGACGAACGGCTCGATCGGGCAATTGCCCGCACCAGCACCATGGCCTGCGAGAGAAGCATCGACACGGGTCACACCCCCTTCCACCGCAACTGTCGAATTCGCGACCGCGAGTGACAGGTTCTGATGGGCGTGTATGCCGATCTCTGTGCCTGGGTCGAGGACGTCGCGGTAGGCCTGAACCCTCTCGCGGACACCGCTCATGGTCAGGCGGCCGCCTGAATCGGTGACGTAAACACACTGTGCACCATAGGATTCCATCAGCTTCGCTTGCTCAGCCAGTTTCAGGGGTTCGGCGAGGTGGGACATCATGAGGAACCCCGAGACGTCCATCCCCAGTTCGCGCGCCTTTTCGATGTGCTGAGCCGAAACGTCGGCCTCGGTGCAATGCGTCGCCACACGCACCGACGTCACCCCGAGCGTGAATGCTCGCTCGAGTTCCGCGACGGTTCCCACACCAGGGAGCAGCAAGGTCGTGAGCTTCGCGCGGTGCACAACCGATGCGGCCGCCTCGATCCACTCCCAATCGCTGTTGCTACCCGGGCCGTAGGTCAGGCTATGTCCGGCAAGCCCGTCTCCGTGCGTCACTTCGATAGCGTCGACTCCAGCAGAATCGAGCGCACTTGCCACTCGGGCAACGTTCTCGGGGCTGATGCGATGCCGCATGGCATGCATGCCGTCGCGCAGTGTGACGTCTTGAATGTACAGAGATGCCCCATTGTCAGCTGTGGGCCGTTCGGACCGTGTGCTCATCGTGCGACCTCCAGTGTCTTGCTCTCGGCCATCTTTTCGGCAACCTGCAGTGCTGCGGAAGTCATGATGTCGAGATTGCCGGCATAGGCGGGAAGATAGTGCGCGGCTCCTTCGACCTCGAGGAACACCGAGACTTTCCACAACCCCGGACCTTTGTCGATGCCACCGGTCAATGTTGCAACGGATTCGGCATCGTCGAGCCGGGTGAACTGCACATCCTGCTTCAATCGGTAACCGGGAACGTAGGCCGACACCTTGTCCACCATGGCGCGTATCGACTCTCGGATGTCGTGTTGGTTCGGGCTGGAGACCAGCGCGAGAACGGTGTCGCGCATGATCAAAGGCGGCTCGGCCGGGTTCAACACGATGATGGCCTTGCCGTGCTGCGCCCCTCCGACTTTTTCGATTGCTTCCGAGGTGGTTTCGGTGAACTCGTCGATGTTCGCGCGCGTCCCTGGTCCTGCTGACTTCGAGGCGATCGAGGCGACAATCTCGGCGTAGTGGACTGTTGTCACCGCCGAGATCGCTGCCACGATCGGGATGGTGGCTTGCCCGCCGCAGGTCACCATGTTCATGTCAGGGGCATCCAGGTGTTCGTCGAGATTGACCGGGGGCACCACGTACGGACCGATAGCAGCGGGGGTCAGATCGATCAGTCGTTTACCGAACGGGCGCAAAGCTTTTTCATTGGCCACGTGCGCCTTGGCTGAGGTCGAATCGAAGATGATGTCGATGTTTGCGAAATCGGGGTGGTCGATCAGACCCTGAACGCCTGAATCAACCGTGTCCACCCCGAGTCTGCGCGCGCGGGCCAAACCATCGGAGGCCGGATCGATTCCGACGAGGACAGAGATCTCGACATTTCTGGCCACTCGTTTCAGCTTGATTACGAGGTCGGTCCCGATATTTCCGGAACCGATCACTGCGACTTTCGTACGAGTCATGGTGCGCTGCTTTCGTTGACGTATCGAACGTGACTTCAAATGAAGCGTGTGGGTTGACAGTTGTTTCGCGATGGTTCGTCGGCCCTGGGCCGATGTATTCGCTTCGGTCGACTGGACACGCGACGATCCGAAGTGGATGATTTCGAGCCATGAGTCCCATTCATCGGACCGGTGGAGAGATCTCCGCAATCGGGCGTTCCACCGAGATCCTCAAGGCTTTCCTTGATAGTTCGGGGACATTGAGTCCGGCCGCGCTGGTACGCCGAACCGGAATGGCGAAGACCACGGTCTATCGGATGGTCGACGACTTGACCAGAGTGGGACTGTTGGAACGGCACGGAACGGACTACCGACTAGGTCTGCTGTTGTTCGAAATCGGGGAATCTGTACCGCGACAACGGAGCCTTCGAGAGGCTGCTCGCCGACATCTCTCTGCGCTCCGTGAGGCGACCGGCCACAACGTAGGACTCGCGGTACTGGACGGCTCGGATGTGGTCTACCTGGAGGTTTTCCGAGGTGAAGACGGCCCACGCCTGCCCCATCAGATGGGTGGGCGGTGGCCGGCATACGCAAGTTGTTCCGGCAAGGCGGTTTTGGCGTTCACCCCGTCTGCCGACGTTGCGAAACTCGAGTTCACCATGAAAGCGCACACCGAGAACACGATCACCGACCGCGAAGTTCTGCTCCGAGAACTGGAACGAGTCCGCAAGAGTGGGGTGGCCTTCGACCGTCAGGAAGCGTTCCCTCGCATCACCGGGGCGGCAGCACCGATATTCGGGCCCGATGCAGAAGTCCTCGGTGCCATTTCGATCTCGGGAATGGCCGGGAGAATCAACTTGACGCGAATCGACGCCGCGGTGAGAACTACCGCAATTTCGATCTCGCACGACCTGTCGAGTGCGCATTCGGTGGTGCGACCTGTTCTTCGACGGCATTGACTTCGTCACCCACGTCCTACGTACGGCATGCGGTTCGCCATGATCGTCAGCGTCGGAATGTTGACTTCCAACGGGAGATCGATCATGCGGACGATGGTGTCGGCGACATACCGTGGGTCGAATGTCGGTTCAGGGCTTCTCGATCCGTCGGCTTGCATCGCAGCATGCCCGATTCCTGTGGTCATGTCGGTAGCCGCGTTTCCGATATCGATTTGACTGCAGCAGATGTCGAACTCCCGGCCGTCGAGCGCGATCGACTTCGTCAATCCTGAAACGCCGTGCTTGGTCGCTGTGTACGCCGCGCTCAGCGGCCGTGGTGTATGCGCGGACAATGAACCATTGTTGATGATTCTTCCACCTCGGGGTCTCTGCGCTTTCATCATCTGGACTGCCTCGCGAGAGCACAGGAATACCCCCGTCAAGTTGGAAGCGATGGTGTCGCTCCAGTCTTCGGGCTCGATGGTGTCGACGCTTCCCACGGGACCGAATGTTCCCGCGTTGTTGATGAGTGCGTCGAGTCTTCCGAATCGCTTCGCTACCAAGTCGAACAACGAGCGAACAGAATCTGGTGACGACACGTCAGCGATAGCTGTGAGTGCATTGGCGTATCCCTCCGCGGTTGCCTCGAGCTTATGGGGGTTACGCCCAACCAGGACGACCTGGTGGTCTGCGTCGAGGAGGGCAGTGGCCATCGCCCGCCCGATCCCGGAACCAGCACCGGTCACGACAATGACCTGACCAGACCTCTCAGTGGTTGTCACCATGAACCTCCGTCCCTCGTTTTCCCACCAGGAAATCGAAATCGACTCCCTGATCGGCCTGCATGACGTGATCGACGAACAATCGTTGATATCCACCGGTGTTCGACGACTTCGGACGTTCCAGGCATGAAAGTCGCTGCTGTAGTTCGTCGTCTTCGATCAGGATCCGCAGCACTCCACGCGGAACATCCAGCTCGATCATGTCTCCGTCCTTCACGGCAGCGAGCGGACCACCGACCGCCGACTCCGGTGCGACGTGAAGTACGACAGCTCCGAATGCGGTTCCGCTCATGCGTGCATCGGAAATTCTGACCATGTCGCGGACTCCCTGTTCGAGAACCCGTCGGGGCAGGGGAAGATTTCCCACCTCGGGCATGCCGGGGAACCCCTTGGGTCCTACGTCGGTGAGAACGATGACGTCGTCGGCCTCGATATCGAGGTCAGGGGAATCGATCCGAGCAGTGAAATCGTCGATTCCGTGGAAGACAACAGCTCTTCCGATGTGCTGGAGCAACTCCGGCGTTGCAGCAGACGGTTTGATCACCGCGCCCTTCGGTGCGAGATTTCCTGTCAGCACCGCGATTCCGGCGTTGTCGCGCAGTGGGGATTCCTTGCTGCGGATGACGTCGTGATTCCACACGACTCCATCCCTGTTGTTCTCGCCCAGGCTCTTTCCCGTGACCGTCCTGGCGTCCCGATGCAGGGAATCGCCGAGTTCGGCGATCACTGCGGGAAGGCCTCCGGCATAGAAGAAGTCCTCCATCAGGAACGTTCCGGACGGCATGAGGTTCACAAGCAACGGAACGTCGCGACCCTGTTCCCCGAAGTCGGACAATTCGAGTGGTATCTCCAACCTTCCTGCGATCGCAAGCAGGTGCACGACGGCGTTCGTCGATCCACCGATCGCGGTGTTGATCCTGATCGCGTTCTCGAATGATCTGCGGTCCAACACCGAGGACATAGTCAAATTTTCGACGACCATCTCCACGATCCGAACTCCGCTGTCACGGGCCAGCACTCGACGTCTCGAATCGACGGCCGGTATGGCGGCGTTGCCTGGCAGTGTCAGCCCGAGGGCTTCGACGATCGACGCCATGGTCGACGCCGTACCCATCGTGTTGCAGTGTCCCGGTGAGCGAGACATCGCGGATTCGGCCGACCGGAACTCGCATTCGCTCATGCAGCCAGCTCGGACGGCCTCGCTCATCTCGAACACCGACGTCCCCGATCCGACCGTTCGGCCCTGGTGACGGCCGTTGAGCATGGGTCCGCCCGATACGACGATGGTAGGAAGGTCGCAGCTGGCAGCACCCATGACCAAAGCCGGCGTCGTCTTGTCGCACCCGCAGAGAAGTACTACGCCGTCGATGGGGTTCGCGCGAATCGATTCCTCCACATCCATACTCACGAGGTTGCGGTACAGCATCGTCGTCGGTCGAATGATCGTTTCTCCCAACGACATGGCCGGGAACACGACGGGGAAACCTCCGGCTTCGACGACCCCGAGTCGTACCTGCTCGGCCAAGTCGTTGAAGTGGGCGTTGCAGGGAGTGAGCTCGGAATGTGTGTTGCAGATACCGATTACGGGTCTGCCGTCGAACATTCGGTCGGGAATTCCCTGATTCTTCATCCACGATCTGTGGATGAAGGCATTGAGGTCGTTGCCGCCGAACCAATCCTGTGACCGGAGCCTAGTGTTCACTGTCGGTATCCAATCCGAGGATGGCTCGCGCCTCGTCCGGTGTCGCGGTCTGCATGCCGAGTCGCTCGATGATTCCGACGATGTTCTCCACCAACCGAGCGTTCTCTGCCGGTTGGCCCGTCTCGAGAAACGGATAGTCCTCGATTCCGACACGGACGTGTCCGCCGAGCAGCAGCGCATGAGTGAGTCCGCGTAACTGTTCGCTGCCACTGATGCTCACCGAGAAGAGTGCGTTCTCGGGGAGGTGGGCGACCATCTCCTGCAGAATGTGCGGCGAGTACGGAACAGCGTTCTGGAATGTCTTGTCGAGGCCCAGCACCATGTTCACGAGGTGTGGTCCGGGTTCGCCTCTCGTGAGTTCACCGATCTCTTGCACCAGATGCGCGGAGCTGAAGGCCTCCCATTCCGGCTTGATACCGAGAGTGCGCATGACGGAGTGTAATTCGGTGGCCATGCTCGGCGGCGTATCCATCAGTATCTCGCCGTGAGGTGATCGAACGTATGCCGTGATCGCGTCGAGGGTGCAGGTATCGGCTCCGCCGTACAAGCCCTGTAGTCGCGCATCCCGATCCACGACGCGGCTGCCGTCGTCGCGGATGCGCACCATGTCCCCGTTGACCCCGCCACCCGTCGAGTTGTTGATGACGACGTCACATCGTTGGCGCACAAGGGTGTTGATCTCTCGATAGATGGCCGAGTCGCACGTGGCCTGATCGTCGGGACGACGCGCGTGGAGCGCCGCGACACTCGCACCTGCACTGTGGCAGCGCTCGACGTCTGCTGCGATCTCGTCCGGTTGCGTCGGGATGTAGGGGTTGTCCGCCTTCGTCAAGAATCCACCCGTGGGCGCGACCGTGACGATGACCTTACCGTCGTGGCTGATCATCCGATCTCTCCAGCATCATGAAATGCTGTGAAGAAGAGGGCAATCGCCACTGCACCGGGGTCCTCCACCCCACGTGCGTGTTCGCCGACATACGAAGCGCGTCCGCGGCTCGCCAGGATCTCCCGGGTCGAATCGACACCTCGCAGTGCCGCCTCGGCTGCCTCTTTCAAGGCAATCGCGACGGGTAAGTCCTCGGCTGCAGCATGTTTCATGGCCGCTGCGGCAGGCACCATGGCGTCGACCATCGTTTTGTGCCCGACCTGCGCTCCACCGAGGCGCTGAACGGCATCGGTGGCTTCGGCCAATGCCGACGCGAGATCCTGGGTGGTGACGGTATCCCCGGTGATATGAGAGATCCGGCCGAACCACAGCCCCAACAGCGGCCCGCTTGTTCCGCCGATCTCGAGAAATGCATCGGAGAGGCGAGCGAACACCTCACCGGGGGTCTCCGGAGGCGCGGACTCCAATCTGCGTACCGCGCCGCGGAGTCCGGAACGTAAGTTCATGCCGAAGTCGCCGTCTCCCACGAGTCGGTCGAGGTCGGTAAGGGAATCGAATCGATTCTCTCCTTCATCGGCGAACCGCGTGATCCACGCAAGGGTGGTGTCGACGTCGAGTATTGTCATCGAAAGCTCTTTCGGTAGTGATCGCTTGTTACCAGGTCAGCGCGGCTGTGTGTACCGGCGCATCCCAGAGGTCGAGGAATTCTTCCGTCGATCGAAGCAGAGTTATCGACAGTCCGTGCATGTCCAGCGCAGTGACAAACGAGCCTGCGATGACACGGTCGAGGGTAATTCCTTTCGACTTCAAAAATGACTGGAGTTCCGCTGTGGCGACTGCCAATTCGAGTCCGTGGGTCGCACCCAGACCGTTGACTACTGCAATCACTCCGTCCCCTTCGACTGCTGCGATCTCGGCGACGACGGGTCCTGCGAGCTGTGGAATCAGTTCGGATGCTGCTGCCGTCGCACGGGTTTCCCGACCACGTTCGCCGTGGATCCCGACCCCGAACTCCATCTCGCCTTCGTTCAGTTGGAACGACGGCACGCTGTGCCCCGGGGGCGTGCACGATCGAAGCGCGACGCTCAACGTCGCCGAAGCGGACACTACTCGACGCCCGAGGTCAGCGATCTCTGTCAACGACCGGCCGCGTTCTGCGGCTGCACCGCAGATCTTTTCGACGGTGAGTACTGCGGCGGTACCTCGACGCCCAGGTCCCCCACTGTCCGCCGTCGCAGTGGAGAGATCGTCGTCGACGACAACGATGGCGACTTCTCTTTCGGGAGAGAGCAATTCCGCTGCGATCGAGAAGTTCAGCTTGTCGCCGGTGTAGTTCTTGACGATGAGGAGTGCTCCATGGCCGGTTTCGACATTCTCGACAGCTGCTTTGATCTGCAAAGCCGTAGGGCTGGCGAACACTGCACCAGGAACTGCCGCGTCGAGCATTCCGGTGCCGACGAACTCGGTGTGCAGAGGTTCGTGCCCGGCACCGCCGCCGGAGATCAGCGCCACCTTGTCCGTGCTTGCAACCGACCGAGTCACGAAGCGTGGGTCTCGGTGATATGCGACGATGTCGGGATAGAGAATGCCGAGGCCTTCGAGCGCCTCGTGTACGACATCCTCGGGCCTGTTGATGATGTGGTTGCTCATGACGATCTCTCGGATTCCGTTGTGCGGTCGAGTGGAAAGCGTTCAGCGAAACCGGCGACGCTCGATCGAACATCGTCGCCCACTCGGATTCCTGCCTCCTGCGCAGGCGCGTTGACGTAGGAGACGATCCCGTTGTGCCACATGTCGATTCCGTTGCTGATCTCGGCGGAGTCGTGGTCTACCGCTATCCCAGGGATGCCTGCATCGGCCATGTGAACGATGCCGATGATGCCTGCATCGTCCTTGCCGACTCCGGCGTCGTTCATCACTGCGAGCGCGCAACCTGTGGCGATCGCCATTCGACCCGACTCCTGTCCACCGTTGGAGGCCGCGACGACGATCTGATCGCGGTCGGATCGTTCGATCTGGGACATGCTGTCCATGACGACGATGCTTCGACCATGCTGTACCTCGATGACCTGCCGAAACATCAGTGTGTCCTTTCGTCGACCAACGCCAGAATTTGCTCGGACAGCGCTGCCCCGACTCGAATTCCCAGTGCCTCGGCCGTCGCATTGACGTAGGTGATTGTGCCGTTCTCCCATATGTCCGTGCCGTCACCGATGCGCGCACTGTCGTGCCCGACGGCGACGCCGGCGATACCCTGCGTGTCGATCGCGCTCAGGCCGGCGACGCCCGCACTGTTCTTGCCGATGCCTGCGTCGCTGCACACCACCACACTCACGCCGAACTCGACTGCGTACTCGCCTGCACTGGTCCCGCCGTGCGACCCGGTCACGATCACATCTCCTGCCTGGGCGGACGATGCGAAAGCGATCGAGTCCATGATCCAGATTCGATGCCCGCTCGTGCTGTGCACCAAAGTCGGTTCAATGCTTTCACTGTCGATTACCCGCATGTGCTTTCACCCCCAGAATTCGACGAGCCTGTTCCGGAGTGGCCGGTGCACGTCCGTGTCGACGTGCGATCTCGACGACGTGTCGCACCAGGTCGGCGGTCGAGGGACAGCCGAGTTCTGCATAGTGATGGTCACCTGCGCCGATCGCAACGTGCCCGCCTCTCCTGATCGACTCCTCCGCGGCTTCCAGGACGTTGCCGCGGTACGCCGACACGATCGGCTCGACCTGCAGATCGGGCGGCAGAAGATCGAGCTGCGCACGTAACCCCGCCGCGCTGGCAGGGTGCGCGGCCGGAAACTCGTCCCCGCCGAGTATGAACGCGACCACCAACGGGAATGTCAGACTGCGCGATCGGGCGTGATTG
Organism: Rhodococcus sp. Eu-32; assembly: GCF_003336925.1. NCBI lineage: Bacteria > Bacillati > Actinomycetota > Actinomycetes > Mycobacteriales > Nocardiaceae > Rhodococcus > Rhodococcus sp. Eu-32. The sequence continues at coordinate 147,742 of NZ_QGNK01000002.1, forward strand.
ACGATTGCGCGCGTCCAACTGACGTTGAAGGAGGCCATGTAGGGCGTCAGCTCCAGCTCTTCGGCGCGATCGAGAAGCTCGGTCTGCGTGCGGGTGTCGTTGACGAATGTTCTGGTGTCGGTGACGTACCGGCCCGTGTCTGGATCAACCAGATCCATTGCTGCGCATCCCATGTCGATAACCAGGAAGTCTGGTCGCCTGCTCGCATTCTCAAGATTCGGAACAAGATTCGACAACCGCTGTTCGACGGTATAACCGGGCACGTTTGCAAGTGACGGTGCGAGTAGAAGGTCGGTCGTTGCACGAATCCGTTCGATGATGGCGCCATACGTGTCGGACGAGTGGTCGGCCCCGCCGTCGGACGTACGTCCGTGGAAATGGATCAACGATGCTCCGGCGTCCTCGCACTCGCGTGCGGTATCGCCGATTTCCGTTGGTGTCCAGGGGATGCGGGGATTCGGATCACGCATGGTGCCTTCGTTGACGTGTACGCCGATCACAACGGGCTTGTTACTCGTTCTCGTCTCAGATGTCATGACCGCCCCTCGGTAGTCGCCAACCTGCAGTGATCGACTGACCGCCGTCGACTGTCCAGGTCTGGCCTGTGACGAAACCTGCTGCGGGTCCAGCGAGGAACGTGACCACTTCGGCGATTTCGTCGGGGACCGCGTAGCGCCGCAAAGGGATGGATTGCATTATCGCACTCCGCATTCGGGGGCTCTGCGCTTTGTCGGCCAATGGCGTCGACGTGGATCCAGGGGCGACGCAGTTCACCCTGACCCCTTCCGCTGCGAGTTCGACGGCAAGCTGCGTGGTCAACGCGACAACCCCACCTTTCGACGCGGAATACGACGCGCGATCGATACTGCCGCGGATACCGGACACGGACGAAATCGTGACCACCGACCCGCCACCGTCGGCCGCCAGTAAATCCACGAACTGTCGAACGATGGTGAATGTGGCCACCAGGTTCAGTTCGAGTGTCTGCCTAAAACGTTCGGGCGTTGTCTGCCGGATCGGCGCATTGTCTGCGGTGCCTGCGGAGGTCACCACCGCATCCACTCGTCCGAACTCTTCGTGCACGACGGTGAGAAGCCGGTCGAGGTCGACTTCGTCGGTCACGTCTGCCTTCACTGTGGTCGTGCTGCCGGTCCGTGCGGTGGCAGGCTCGTGCGCCCTGTCCACGGACACCACGTTCCAGCCCTGTTCGGCGAACCGCGTGCACGTGGCCCGCCCGATGCCCGACGCGCCGCCCGTGACCACCGCTACTTTGGTGCTCACTGTTACAACACCTTTCGCATGTCGCGGACGGGATCGGTCCCGTCCCATCCTTGCGACGCCGACTCGATCGCGCGGAACAGATCGCCTTTACGACCGCTGACCTCGGACACCTCGATCACGGTGCCGGGGTACGGGCCTTCTTCGAAGTACACGAACCGTTCGTCCGGTGCACCGCTGCCGGATCGACCACTTTGAAGTTCGGTCAGGCCCCGTCGCGTGGATTCGGTGAGAAACCGGTCGAATTCGGTCGTCCAGTATGCGACGTGCTGCAGTCCGGTACGCCCGCTGGCGGTGAATTCGCGGAATGCCGAGGGCTGGTCGTTGTGCTGCTGGATCAGTTCGATCTGGACGTTGCCGCTCTGGGCGAGTGCGACGCTGAATCGTGGTGTGCTGGGTTCGCCTCGAAAGACGAAGTCGTTCAACGGTTGGTCGTCGACGTAGAAGAACGGTCCGACGCCTGCCATGTCGGTCCAGTACTTCATTGCGGTGTCGATGTCGTCGACCACGTATCCCAGTTGGCGCAACGGCCCGAGATGTCTGCTCACGGTGTCCCCGTTCGTGGTTGGGAGCGAATATGCGGTTGGGAGCGAACCCCGATGATGTCGCCATCAGTGGGTTCGGAGAAGATGAAAATCCCGTTGATCGGGACTTGCCGGAACTCCTAGGACGCGTCAGCCCTGGTCCGGGGCCAGCAGATCGTCCGAGTCGCGATCGGACCGATAGTCGAGCGTCAGCTGCGCATTCTTCTTGTCGGAGTTCCTGTTAGCCAGTTTGAGGCTGAGGACGATGAGTGCCGCCAGGGCGAGAACGCCGGAGTACACGCCGATTGCCGGCGTGAAGCTGCTCGTCGCGTCCTTGATCCACCCGGTCACCTGCGGACCGAAATAGCCGCCGAGGTTGCCCATTCCGTTGATCACGCCGAATCCGGCAGCGAGCGCCGCGCCGGTGAGGAAGCTCGAAGGCATGGTGATGAAGATGCTCATCGAGCTGTACAGGCCGATTCCTGCGATGCAGAATCCGATGATCGCAACGACGGGAGTGGTGAAGAACAGGGCAGCTATGGCGAATCCGACCGCTGCTACGGATGCCGCGACTGCGAAGTGAATCGCTCGTTCGCCCGCCCTGTCGGAATGACGTGTCCACCAAATCATCGGACCGATGGCAATCAACGCAGGCAGCGCGGCAACCCAGCCGATCTGTGTCGTGGTGAAACCGAACTGTGCGTAGATCTGCGGCATCCAGATCTGGAAACCGTTCAAGCTGAACGTGAAACAGATGAACACGGCGATCAGCACCAGGACGCGTGGATGGATCAGTCCTTGGAAGAAGTTGTGCTTACCGGTGACAGCTTCGCGCTCCTGAGCTTCGGCGTCGAGTGTGTCCGACAGCCAGTTGCGCTCGTCGACGGTAAGGAACTCTGCTTCCGACGGCTTGTCTCGAAGAACCCTGTAGATGACGAGGGCCATGACGACGGCAGGAATGCCCGTCAGAATGAAGACCCAGCGCCATCCCGAGAGTCCGAGGAATCCGTCGATCGCCATCAGATGCGTCGTGATCGGGGTGCCGAGGCCAGAGATACAGATGAACGTGACGATCCAGGCCATCGCCTTGCCTCGGTCCCGGTTCGGGAACCACTTGGAGACGAAGAACAACATGCCGGGTGAGAACCCGGCCTCGGCGATGCCGAGCAGAAACCGAGCAGCGACCAGGCCGGTCGCGCCCTGGACGAAGGCGGTACCGATGGTCACGATTCCCCACGTGATCATGATCCGAGTGATCCAGCGTCGAGCGCCGACTTTGGTGAGGATGTAGTTGCTGGGCGGCTCGCAGATCGTGTAGCTCCAGAAGTAGATTCCGGCAGCAAACCCGAACATGGACGCGGAGATTCCGAGTTCCTTGTTCATGGTCAACGCGGCGACGCCGATGTTAAGGCGGTCCAGATACAGAACAATGTATGCCAGCCCGATCACCGGCATGAAGCGGAACATGACCTTGCGGACTGTTCTCTGCGATATCGGTAGGTCTTCGGTTGCGATTCGATCGCGGGCCATGGTTCACCTCGTGGTTATTTCAGCACACCGCTGTGATGGCTGACACAGGGACCTTGCGCGTTGTCGATGCGAGTTCACAGCCTGAAGTCCCGATGATCGGGACTGCCATTCGGGCGGATCTTCTGCCTTGCATTCGGCCCACCGAGTGTTCGAATGTGCCCAGCGACGCACGAGTCGGCGCCTGCCCGTGTACAACGACGTCCGGATACGGAAGCAAGCGGTTTCACGATGTCGACCCGACATGCGGCTAGGCACAGCGACGACGCGACGGCCGAACAGGAGCGTGCATCATTTCGCTTATTTGAAGGCGGACTTGTACCTACGCACACAAAAGCCCGTAGGGCACGATCTGCGTCCTCACGAACACGACACCAACTACAGAAACCGGCAATTCGGTTCGTACGCCATATAATTCGTTTCGGACACTACGAGCTCGACCCCCTCGAAATACCCACGACGAACTCGTCGCCGAACAGATATGGGAACCACATGCTTGGACTGCTTGGAGTTGCTTTCGACCTCGCCGGCTATGCCGTAACCATCATCGCCGAGGCGATCAAACTCTCCTCACCTGGCACCTTCAACTGACCTACCCCCGAACACAACTCAGGCCCGTCACCTCGGAGGTGACGGGCCTGAGTTGTATCCGTGAAGCTGATCAGTTCGCGAACTTGGTGCTTCCCGGAGGAGCATTCAGGGTGTTGATGAGATCGATACCGGCGACGATCAGGGTCGGTCCACCGGCGACTATCGTGCCGACGATGCCACCGATAGCCGCGAAGGTCGGGATAGTTGCCAGTGCGACTGGGCCGCCGAGGAAGCCGATAGCGCCGATGCCGAAACCGATGGCCGTGCCGGTGAACCCACCGATAGCGGTAGCCAGTCCGAGCTGCGAGGCGAAGGTCTGCTGCGCCTTCAGGTTCTCGTCGGGCGACGCAACCGGCGTAGCTCCGATGGACTTCGAGTTAGCCGACGCCTTGGTCAGGTCGAGCTGCGGGACCAGACGAAGCGTCTTGCCGTCGTTGTCGACGTTCTGCTCGTACGGGAAGTTCAGGCCACCGAGGTTGAAGGACAGCGGCAGGGTGACGACGACGTTGTCGGCCTGGTCGAGAACGTCGACCGTCTTGCCGTCGTCGGCGACCTTGAAGACACCGGCATCGATCGTCGTGACGATCGTGCGGTCTTCCAGGTGCGACTCGTAGTTGAGCTCTTCTGCGGGGGCGGGGGCGTCTGCTGCCGGGTCTGCATACGCAGTTCCGCTGGCGAGACCCATCGCGGCGGCCACGAATGCCGCCGTAACGACCAGTTTGCTGAGTTTCATGTGGAGATTGTTCCGTTTCTATGCAGGAGCCTGGCAGTACCGATCATGAGGGGGCCCGTCTACGCAGAAACACCCAGACTGAATCCGCGAATATGTCGGTGCCGCTGCAGCATAACGCACAAGTCGGACCGAGCGTTATCGTCTCGGGATCCTGCCGAGTCCAGATCTTTGTAAAACGCCTGCAAAGCGATCGAAAAAGGCATCGAAAGCTGCCGATGCCCCTACTTATGGGGGCAAACGTGACCCATTCGAGACCGTCCATGAAAGCAATGCACTCAACTTAGGTCTGCCTTCCGATGGGGGCTGTCGAGGCATGGGCCTAACGTGAGCTTTCGGACGTTTCCTACCGACCGGTTCAGCCCACCGCGACGTAGGCCGATCCGACGAACCACCTGCATTGCTCCCATGGGGCGTGCGAAGTTACTCACCGGTAGTACCGAAGTTGTTACCGATGAGTAACTTGACTACGCTTAGGCTGATCGGGCTGACCCGAGGTAGCGCAGCCCCGCTACCGCTGAACGAAAGGCCGCTTACATGAACGCCCTGACGATCACGTTGGGCACGGTCGGTGCGCTGTTGAGTCTCGTGTGTTGGTACGCGTTCATTCGCGGCGCACTGCGGATGTTCAACATCGTCCGACTCGGCCAACCTGCTCCGGACCGTTGGCGCCCGATCGTCCCTCGCTTCAAGCAGATGGTCGTCGAGTTCCTCGCTCACACCAAGATGGTCAAGTTCCGGACCGTCGGTTGGGCGCACTGGCTCGTCATGATCGGCTTCATGCTGGGCGCGGTCGTGTGGTTCGAGGCCTACGGCCAGACGTTCAACCCCGAGTTCCACTGGCCACTCGTGGGCAACACGGCGGTCTACCACTTCCTGGACGAGATCCTGGGCCTCGGCACGGTCATCGGTATCACAACGTTGATCATCATTCGTCAGCTGAACCACCCACGTAAGCCCGAGCGTCAATCGCGCTTCGCCGGGTCGCGCTTCCAGGCCGCTTACTTCGTCGAAGCCGTCGTCCTCATCGAGGGTCTCGGCATGATCTTCGTGAAGGCAGGCAAGATCGCCACCTACGGTCACGCCAATGCGTGGACCGATTTCTTCACGATGAACCTCGCGAAGTTGCTGCCCGCCAGCCCCACCATGGTGTCGATCTTCGCGTTCATCAAACTGATGTCCGGCATGATCTGGCTCTACATCGTCGGGACTCGCATCAACTGGGGTGTCGCGTGGCACCGCTTCACGGCGTTCCCCAACATCTACTTCAAGCGCATGGACGACGGCACCGTGGCTCTCGGCCCGGCCAAGCCGATGATGTCCGGCGGCAAGGTCCTCGAGATGGAGGAAGCCGACCCCGACGTCGACGCGTTCGGCGCGGGCAAGATCGAGGACTTCAGCTGGAAGGGCTGGCTCGACTTCACCACCTGCACCGAATGCGGCCGCTGCCAGTCGCAGTGCCCCGCGTGGAACACCGGCAAGCCGCTGTCTCCGAAGCTGCTCATCATGTCGCTGCGCGACCACAGCCACGCCAAGGCGCCGTACCTCCTCGCCGGCGGCAAGAAGGATCTCAGCGGTGACGAGGTGGGTCTCGTCGACGCCGACGGCAACCCGGATCAGACGAAGCTCGACCGGATCCCGCAGGCTGCGCGCGACGAAGCCGATCGCAAGCTCGTCGCCGACGCAGTCGAGGGCGGCATCATCGATCCCGAAGTTCTGTGGAGCTGCACCACGTGTGGCGCCTGCGTCGAGCAGTGCCCGGTGGACATCGAACACGTCGACCACATCATCGACATGCGTCGTTACCAGGTCCTCATCGAGTCGGAGTTCCCGACCGAGCTGGCCGGCCTGTTCAAGAACTTGGAGAACAAGGGCAACCCCTGGGGCCAGAACTCGAAGGACCGTCTCAACTGGATCAACGAGATGGACTTCGACATCCCGGTCTTCGGACAGGACGCCGACTCGTTCCAGGACTACGAGTACCTCTTCTGGGTCGGCTGCGCCGGCGCCTACGAGGACCGCGCGAAGAAGACCACGAAGGCCGTCGCCGAACTGCTCGCGACCGCGGGCGTGAAGTTCATGGTGCTCGGCGCCGACGAGACCTGCACCGGTGACTCGGCTCGCCGCGCCGGCAACGAGTTCCTGTTCCAGCAGCTCGCGATGCAGAACATCGAAACGCTCAACACCGTGTTCGACGGCGTCTCACGGGAGAAGCGGAAGATCGTCGTCACCTGTGCGCACTGCTTCAACGCTCTCGGCAACGAGTACCCGCAGGTCGGCGGCGACTACGAGGTGGTTCACCACACGCAGCTCCTGAACCGTCTCGTGCGGCAGAAGAAGCTCATCCCGGTCGCCTCGGTCAGCCAGGACATCACTTACCACGACCCGTGCTACCTGGGCCGTCACAACAAGGTGTACGACGCTCCCCGCGAGCTGATGGCCGCGTCCGGCTCCAACCTGAAGGAGATGCCGCGTCACGGTGAGCGGTCCATGTGCTGTGGTGCCGGTGGTGCCCGCATGTGGATGGAAGAGAACATCGGCAAGCGCATCAACATCGACCGGGTCGACGAGGCGCTCGAGACCAACCCCAAGAAGATCGCCACGGGCTGCCCGTTCTGCCGCGTCATGCTCACCGACGGTGTCACGGCACGTCAGGAAGGCGGCGCACACGAAGGCGTCGAGGTCGTCGACGTCGCGCAGCTGATGCTCGAGTCGATCACCCGCGTCGACTCGTCGGTCCTCAGCGAGAACGTCAAGGTCGTTCCCCGCGAGCTCACCCCGGAAGAGAAGCTCGAGTCCGAGAAGATCGCGGAGGTCGAGGAGAAGGGCCGCGTCGAGGAGGTCGAGGTCGCTGCCGAGGGTGTCGATCCCGAGGAAGCCACCGAGAAGGCACAGCCCGCCAAGGCGGCAGGCGGCCTGAAGATGAAGGGCCTCGCGAAGGCGCCGGGAGCCAAGGCGCCCGGGGCGAAGGCACCAGGAGCGAAGTCCGAGAACGCCGACGGTGACACTGCCGCCGACGCGTCGAAGCCCAAGGGTCTCGGTCTTGCCGGCGGCGCGAAGGCTCCCGGCGGCAAGGGTCTTCAGGTCAAGGGCAAGGCACCGGGCGCGAAGTCTGCGGCACCGAAGCCTGCCGAGCCCGCAGCAGCGGAGTCGACCGCCGACGCGACGTCGGAGGCACCTGCCGAAGCGACGGAGACGAAGCCGACCGTCAAGCCCAAGGGTCTCGCCGTGAAGTCGGGCTTCAAGAAGCCGGGCGCCAAGGCACCCGGCAAGCCTGCGGCAACTGCGGCGCCGAAGGCCGAGACAGTCGATGCGCCCGCAGACGCTCCGGCCGAGTCGACCGATACGCCGGCAGCGCCTGCGTCCGAGTCGATGCCGACGGTCAAGGCCAAGGGTCTCGCCGTGAAGTCCGGCTTCAAGAAGCCAGGCGCCAAGGCACCCGGCAAGCCCGCCGCAGCGCCTGCGCCCTCGGCAGAACCACCGGCTTCTGCCGAGGCCACATCGGAAGCTCCGGCGGATGTGTCTACCGAGGCGAGCGCACCGGACACATCTGCACCCGAGGCAACGACGTCGGAGACGTCGGCACCGGTTCAGGAGTCGAAGCCGACCGTCAAGGCCAAGGGTCTCGCTGTGAAGTCGGGGTACAAGAAGCCAGGCGCCAAGGCACCCGGTAAGCCTGCAGCAGCCCCGGCACCTGCCGAGCCTGCCGCGGAACCGGCTGCGCCGACCCAGCCGACCCAGGACGCGGAGGTACCTGCCGAATCCGAGCCGACCACCCCGGCTCAGGAGAGGAACGCGCCGGAGTCGACGGCAACCGAGACGACGCAGGAAGCACCTGCCGAGACGTCGAACGGGGATGCTCCTGCTCCCCCGGCGGCGAAGCCCGGTGGGCTCGGTTTCCGTGCCGGAGCGAAGGCACCCGGTCGACGGAAGTAACCTGGCACCTTTTTCACCGACTTCGCCCCCGCGCTCGCGTCAGAGCCCGGGGGCGAAGTCGTGAACGGGGGTGCTTGGTCCGCGATCGCCGAGTTATCCACAGGCACATACTTTGTCCACAATTCTCGAATCGGTCTTGTTCGACGCCGGATCCGACGCCACTATTCGCTCATGACTCGCATCGTCTCCCGATCCGACGCCCTTGCCCGCGGATTTTCCGACGCCGAACTGCAGCGGTACTGCCGCACCAAAGCGTGGCGTCGGCTCCGCCCCGGAAAGTTCGTCAGCCGAAGCGAATTCGACTCGCTGTCCGCGACGGAGAAGCACAGGGTCGTCGCGGAAGCTGTGTACAATTCGGCGACCGCAGACGATACAGTCGTCAGCCACGTCAGTGCTGCGGTGTTCCACGGTCTCGACGTCCAAGCATCCGATCTTCGACGAGTTCACCTCACCCGCAACCGAATCGGCGGTAGCCGGAAGAGCAAGCTACGCATCGTGCACGCGGCGGCGTACTCTCCATCCGAAGTCACGCTTGTCGACGGTGTACGAGTCACGACGCTTGCCCGCACGATCGCGGACATCGGCCGGTCCTTGACCTTCGAGAACGCGGTCTGCCTTGCAGATCTCGCGGCACGCAGAAAGAAGCTCACGCGGGACCAGGTTCTCGCAGTGCTCGATGCATGCCCGACCCATCCCGACAACAGGAAAGCGCGTCGGGTAGCGAATTTCATGGATGGTAGGGCCGAGAGTGGCGGCGAATCGCTCTGCCGCATCGTGCTGCACGAGTTGGGTTACGCCCCAAGACTTCAGGTAGGTCTTGCCGACGCGGACGGAGAATTCGCTCGGGTCGACTTCTACCTCGACGACATCTTCACCGTCGTCGAGTTCGACGGCCGCATCAAGTACGGCCGACTCGTGCCCGAGGGGCAGACACCGTCCGACGTCGCATGGAAGGAGAAGCGACGCGAGGACCGAATCCGTTCGGGCGGTGCACAGGTGGTGCGCCTGACGTACGACGACCTGCAGCACCCCGAGCGGATCGCACGCAGCATTCGCGCCGCCGCAGACCGCGCGAGGAAGTCCCCGCCGCCGACGCTGACGATCGGTCGATAGCTGGCACCTCTCTTGCAGAGCCGGCATGCCGAATAGCGTCCGAGCAGAGAGGCGAGCTCGACAACAGCGGTGCTAGCTACCCCGCAGCTCCCGACCTCCCCCGATCACGGCCTCCACAGCTCGAGTTCGGGAATTCCCGGCGGGGTGAATCCGAGCACCTGGCCGTAGAACGACAACTCGGATTCGCGTGCGTTCACCTGTGTTTCGAGCTTGCGGAAACCGTGCGACTCCCCCTCGTACGCGAGGTACGCGTGCGGAATTCCCTTGCGTACCATCGCGTCACGGAAACGCTCGGCCTGTGACGGTGGCACGATCGGGTCCGACAGCCCCTGCAGCAGCAGCACCGGGCACGACAAACCGTCGACGTTGTTGACCGGCGCCCGAGTCCGGTACAGGTCGATCGCCTCGGGCAGCGGACCGATCAGCCCGTCGATGTACCGGCATTCGAAGTCGTGCGTCTCGGCGACGAACAGTTCCAGTTCTGCAACGCCGTAGTACGAAGCACCACAAGCGAATACGTCCGACGACGTCAACGCCGCCAATACCGTCCACCCGCCGGCGGAACCGCCTTCGATGGCCAATCGTGCAGGATCGGCGAGGCCCGCGTCGGCAAGACCTCGAACCGCCGCGACGGTGTCCTCGACGTCGACGATCCCCCACTGTCCACGGAGCCGGTTGCGGTACTCGCGGCCGTACCCACTCGACCCGCCGTAGTTGACGTCGATGACTCCGATTCCGCGGCTGGTGAAGTAGGCGAAGACCGGGTTGAGCGCGGGCGCGACGTGCGCTGTCGGGCCACCGTGCACGAAGGCGACGTACGGCGGCAACTCCCCGTCCAGTCCCTCGTACTCGGGGTTGCGCGGGGCGTAGACGATGGCATGCACTTCGCGCTCGGGGCCCTGGAAGGTTCTGGCTTCCCCCTGCGGGAGGTACTCGGCGTCGGGAATCGTTTCGATGCTCGACCGAATGTCGGTGACCTCTCGCGTGGACAGGTCGAGTTGCCGCAGACCGCCCGGGCTCTGTGCGCCACCGGCTTTGAGCAGTACGAGCGAACCGCGACGGCCACCCAGCGACACCGACGTCAGTGGCCCGAGGTCGATGTCGTCCATCGCGCCGGTGGCGGGATCGAGAACGCCGAGCGTCTCGGTGCCGACAGTGCGGACGGTGAGCAGCGTTCCGTCGTCGAGAATCGAGTACCAGCGCGCACCGAGTTGCCACAGCGGCGCGCCGAAGTCCGCCTCGGCCGGGTACAACGGCGTGACGTCGCCGCCGAGCGCGACCGTGTAGAGGTTCCACCATCCGGTGCGGTCGCAGACGACGTACAGCGACGTCTCGTCGATCCACTCCGGCTGCAGCACCGATTCCTCGGTGCCACCGAGCACGGTCTCCCAGGTCCCGGTCGCCAGATCCGCGACGCGTAATTCCGTTCCGTCCCAGGGCATCTGCGGATGGTTCCACGCAATCCAGGCGAGCTTGGTGCCGTCGGGCGACAGACGCGGGTACGCCAGAAAGTCGGAGCCGGAGACGATCGATCGAATTCCTGTACCGTTCAGTGCGATTGCGCAGATGTCTCGGCGGATCTCGTCGCCCTCGTGGGTCTCACGTACCGCGAAGACCTCGTCGCCGACGACCGACAGTTCGGCGAACCTGACCGACGCCGCGATGTCCGGCTTGTCGGTCAACGGGACCGGCGTCTCGCCAGGCACGGCGAGGTAGACGCGCTGATCGGAGAACTCCGAGAAGACGATTCGGCCGTCGTCGGTGGCGGCCCACGCGCCGCCGCCGTACTCGTGCACACGAGTGCGCGCGTTGAACGGCTCGGAGAGCAGCGACTCGACGCGGCCCTCGGTGTAGCGACAGATGGTCGTGCGACCGTTCTCGGTGGGACGCATCTCCGACCACCAGATCTGGTCGTCGACGAAGCGCCCGCTCTCCACCGGATGTCCGCTGGCCGACAGGTCGGTCGCGGAAATGGGAGACGGCCAGGATCCGAAGGGCAGCGCGGTACGAGTCACGACGACCAGTATTACCCGACCGGTGTCAACAATTCCGGACTGTTGTTTCTGACGCTGTTGACGGCCGTGCTGACCTCGTAGGGGACCAGCCTGGGTTCCGGGATGGCCGTGAGCATCTCCTGCACCGAGTTCAGATCGGTGATGGCCGGATTCAGCCAATCGGACCGCATGTTCTCGGGGACGATGACGGGCGACCGATCGTGGATGTGTCCGAGTGCGTCCGCGGCAGGAGACGTCAACACCGTCACCGACCACAGCCAGCGATCGGGATCGTCCTCGGGTTTGGCCGGATCGCGCCACAGCTCGTACAGGCCTGCCATTGCCAGTACCCCCTCCTCGTGGAGGAAGTACGGGATCTTCTGGCCGTCGCGCTTCTCCCACTCGTAGTAGCCGTCGGCGGGGACGATGCAGCGGCGACGGGCGGCCGCCTTCTTGAACGACGGCTTCTCGGTGATCGTCTCGGACCTCGCGTTGATCAGGCGGCTCCCGATCTTGGCGTCCTTCGCCCACGACGGGATCAGGCCCCACCGCACCGACCGGAGTTGGCGGACGGCGTCGGCCTCGGGTTCGTCCTTGGGTGCCCGCTCGAGAACCGTCCTCACCGTCTGCGTGGGCGCGACGTTGTACGCCGGCGGAAGCTCGTCGCCGACCGTCTCGGCGATGTCGAAGACCGCACGCAGATCACCGTCTGTCTGGGTACTGGCATACCGTCCGCACATGCGACCGATTGTCGCACCGAGCACCGACATCGGCACCCAGGTGGACTGGCAGCGCAGAATGCACACCTGGCACGATGGGGTCGTGAGCCATCCGCACCAGAGCCACCAGCCGCGTATTCACCGCCCGCTGCAGCAGTCCACCAAGCTGCAGAACGTTCTCTACGAGATCCGGGGTCCGGTACACGCGCACGCGGCGAGGCTGGAGGCCGAGGGACATCGCATCCTCAAGCTCAACATCGGCAACCCTGCGCCGTTCGGTTTCGAGGCGCCCGACGTGATCATGCGCGACATGATCGCTGCCCTGCCGTACGCGCAGGGCTATTCGGAGTCCAAGGGCATCCTGTCGGCCCGTCGTGCGATCGTCACCCGGTACGAGCTCGAGCCGGGATTTCCCGAGCTGGATGTCGACGACGTCTACCTCGGCAACGGCGTCTCCGAGCTCATCACGATGACGATGCAGGCGCTGCTCGACGACGGGGACGAGGTGCTCATTCCGGCACCCGACTATCCGCTGTGGACGGCGATGACGACGCTGTCCGGCGGCAAGGCCGTGCACTACCTGTGCGACGAGGACAACGACTGGAACCCCGACCTCGCCGACATCGAATCGAAGATCACCCCGCGCACCAAGGCGCTGCTGGTCATCAATCCGAACAACCCGACGGGCGCGGTCTACTCGACCGAGGTGCTGCAGGGCATCGTCGACCTGGCACGACGCCACCAGCTGCTTCTGCTCGCCGACGAGATCTACGACCGAATCCTGTACGACGACGCCAAGCACACCTCGCTCGCGAGCCTCGCTCCCGACCTGCTGTGCCTGACGTACAACGGGTTGTCGAAGGCGTATCGGGTCGCGGGTTACCGAGCCGGATGGCTCGCGATCACCGGGCCGAAGGAACACGCGGCCGGGTTCATCGAGGGCATCGATCTGTTGGCGTCGACACGCCTGTGCCCGAACGTGCCTGCACAGCACGCCATTCAGGTTGCGCTCGGCGGTCACCAGAGCATCGAGGACCTCATACTTCCGGGCGGCCGCCTGCTCGAGCAGCGCGACGTGGCGTGGGAGAAGCTCAACGAGATTCCTGGCGTCTCGTGCGTGAAGCCGCGTGGCGCGCTGTACGCGTTCCCGCGTCTCGATCCCGAAGTGCACGAGATTCACGACGACGAACGGCTCGTGCAGGACCTGCTGCTGCAGGAGAAGATCCTCGTCGTGCAGGGCACCGGGTTCAACTGGCCGGGCCACGATCACGTTCGCATCGTGACGCTCCCGTGGGCGCGGGACCTCTCGGTCGCCATCGAACGCTTCGGTAACTTCCTCGCGTCGTACACGCAATAGCGTCGAAAACGAGTTCGTCGCGCGTTCGCGTCGTCGAAAATCGGTGGATAATCCATCGAAGTGGTTGAAAGTGATGCAAAAAACATACCTCGATCGGCCCCAAACCGACGCGAAGTCTGTAGATTAGCGGGCGGCACTTCGTGTGCCCGAGCACTGGTCGTATCCCATCCCCCCGGGACGATCAGGAAGGTGGCGGGGGACGCCCCCCCTGCTCCCCGCCACCGCGCTCCTCATCCCGGCACCTACTCTTGCACCTGTGGAGTCACACGGTCACGGACACGGGCATTCCGACGCCCCGGCGCCTCTCACCCCTCTCGCAGCCCGCATCGTCGTCGGACTTCTCGTCGCGATCGGTCTCGCCGTCGTCGCGGGTGCGATCGCGCTGTGGCCGTCCGAGCAGCACGTCGACATCCCGCTTCCGTTCCAGACGTCCGGCGGCGGCGCTGTCACCACAGAGGCCGGGACCGTCGTCTCGCAGGACATCGGCGCGTGCGGAAGTGCATCGGCAGGTCGCGTCTTCACCGGCAATCCGACGCCGCCCGTCAGCGCCGGCTACGACTGTCAACGCAGCATCGTCGCCATCGAATCGGGGCCGAACGCCGGCACGAAGACTCTGCTCGAAATCGTCCCGGGGCCAGGGCAACCCGATCTCCGCACCGGTGAGAGCATCCGGCTCGTCCGTCAGACCGACCCGAGCGGTACGACGCAGTACTCGTTCAACGACTTCTCGCGAGGCCTTCCACTTGCATTGATCGTCGCTGTCTTCGCGGTCGTGATCTGCATCGTCGCCCGGTGGCGTGGATTCCGTGCACTGATCGGTCTGATCATCGCGTTCGCCGTGCTCGTGGTGTTCATGCTGCCCGCGCTTCTCGACGGCGCTCCTGCCATTCCGGTCGCCCTCGTCGCGGGGTCGATCATTCTGTACGCCGTGCTGTATCTGGCGCACGGAGTGAATCTTCGGACGTCGTCCGCTCTTCTCGGAACCTTGACGTCGATGGCGCTCGCAGCCGTTCTGTCCTACGTCGCCATCCGCATGACGCATCTGACCGGTCTCTCCGAGGAACAGAACACCGACGTGCAGGCCTACATCCAACACGTCAGCATCACCGGCCTGCTGCTCGCGGGTTTCATCATCGGATCGCTCGGCGTGCTCAACGACGTCACGATCACCCAGGCGTCGGCCGCGTTCGAGATCGCCGGGGCCGATTCGACGACGACGCGACGCCACATCTTCTCGTCGGCGATGCGCGTCGGCCGCGACCACATCGCGAGCACGGTGTACACACTCGTGCTGGCCTATGCCGGTGGCGCACTGCCGCTGCTGCTGCTGTTCTCGGTTGCAGGCAGATCCATCCAGGATGTGCTGACGGGTGACGCCGTGGCCATCGAGATCGTCCGATCCTCGGTGGGCGGCATCTCGCTCGCGCTGTCCGTACCCCTCACGACGGCCATCGCGGCTCTTCTCGCGCGACCCGGCGGCGTTCCGACGAAGAAGTCCGGGCGGCATTCCAAATAGTGCCGCTGCGCGGCCGTGCGTGGATAGTTGGCCCAGAGGCCGACTATCCGCGCATGGGTGGCGCAGCCGCAATCAATCCCGCCCTCAAACCGGGATCGGCGGCGGTCGCGGCCTCCCACCCCTTGTCGGCCAGGGCGACGACGTACGGCAGCGTCGCGTTCGTCAGCGCGTAGGTCGAGGTGTGCGGCACCGCGCCCGGCATGTTCGCAACGCAGTAGAACACCGATTCGTGGACGCGGTACGTCGGGTCGTCATGCGTCGTCGGAACCGAGTCTTCGAAGCATCCGCCCTGGTCGATAGCGATGTCGACGAGTACCGAACCCGGCTTCATACGCTGAACGAGGCTGTTCGACACCAACTTCGGCGCCTTCGCCCCGGGCACCAGCACGGCACCGATCACCATGTCCGCACCGAGTACGGCCTGCTCGAGCTCGAGCACATTGGAGACGACGGTCTTCACCGACCCGTGGTACGCGTCGTCGATCGCGCGCAGCGCCTTCACGTTCAGGTCGAGGACGGTGACGTCGGCGTGCATACCGTGCGCGATCGCGACCGCATTTCGCCCCGCAACGCCCGCGCCGATGACGACGACGTTTGCCGGTCGGACCCCCGGCACACCACCCATCAGAACGCCGCGCCCACCGCCGCTGGCCATCATGTGATACGCCCCGACCTGGGGCGCGAGACGGCCGGCAACCTCGCTCATCGGCGCCAACAGAGGTAGCGACCCGTCGGGTGCGGTGACCGTTTCGTACGCGATGGCCGTCGTCCCCGATGCCGACAGCGCGTCGGCACAGGCTTTCGACGCGGCGAGATGGAGGTACGTGAACAACACTTGATCCGCCCGCAATCGCGAATACTCCTCTGCTACAGGTTCTTTGACCTTGACGAGCAGATCCGCCTCTGCCCAGACGTCGTTCGCATCGACGAGAATCTGCGCACCCGCGGCCTTGTAGTCGGTGTCCGAGAACGACGAACCCACGCCCGCCTCGGACTCGATGACCACGTCGTGTCCATGCGAGATCAGTTCGTGCACGCCTGCCGGAGTGACCGCCACCCGGTATTCGTGGTTCTTGATCTCGCGCGGAATTCCGATCTTCATTGCCGCCTCCAGAGCAGGGGTCCGATGGATGTCCCCACTATGAATTATCGAAAGAAATACCCACAACAGGTGTGAACATAATTCTGTAGAGTGGCGATATGGTGGCAGATAATTCGGATTCAGCACGTTCGGGCTCGCCGGGATCGAACGATGTTCGACGCGCACCGCTCGACGCGATCGACCACATCCTCATCGACGAACTACGCCGCGACGCCCGCATGCCCAACAATGCTCTCGCCGCCGCGGCCGGTATCGCGCCGTCCACCGCACTCGGCCGCGTCCGGTCACTCGTAGAACGCGGCGTCATCCGAGGCTTTCACGCGGAAATCGATCCCGACGCGCTCGGGCAAGGCATCCAGGCGATGATCTCGGTGCGGCTACAGGCCGACGCCCGACGACGCATCAGCGAGTTCGGCGAGCAGATCGCCGCCCTACCGGAGACATCGAACATCTACTTCATCGCAGGCGCCGACGACTTTCTCATCCACGTGGCGACCGTCGACACCGTCGCACTGCGACATTTCGTCGTCGACAACCTCAGTGCCCACCCCGCCGTCGCGGCGACCGAGACGATTCTGATCTTCGAACACATTCGGCCGCGCGGACATCGCACGCCCGTCACGGACTGATTCAGGGAGCAGGCGGGAACAGCGGCGGTAGCACCGGCAGCGTGAAGTCCGGCAGACCCGGAATCAACGGTGCAGGTGGAGCCGGTGCAGGCGCCGGTTGCTGCGGCGACTGCTGAGTCGGCGCCTCCTGCGTCGGCGCTGGCTGGGTGACTGCGTCCGACGTGTCCGGAACCACCTGAGGCGCGGGTGCAGGCGCTGGCTCCTCCACGGTCGTCGTGGGGGCCGGGGCCGGCGGCGGAGGAAGCACGACCGGAACCTCCGACGTCGCAGCCGGGGCAGATGTCGTCGGGGCCGGGGCAGACGTCGCAGCCGGAGCTTCGGTCTGCGTGTTCGTCACCGACGTCTGGACCACCGGAGCGTCGTTCTGCTGGGTGAACAGGAACGCACCTGCGGCGACGACGGCCGCGGCCGCGACTCCCGCGACCGACCATCCACGGACGAGGCGACGCTTGCGTTCCTCGTCGTTCTCGCCGTCGGAGTCGTCGAAGTCGGCGTCGAGCCAGTAGACGTTGGAGAGCGCGAAATGCGCGGACTTCGCGGGAGCCGAGCTCGTCTCGGGCACAGGCTCGGGTGCCACGGGAGCCCCACCCGTCGGCGGTTCGCCGGACACAGCTGGCACTGCGGGCACTGCGGGCACCTGCTGCGTGACGGGCATCGATTCCTGAAGTCGCGGAAGATCTTCTCGCGCAATGGAAATGGTGGGTGTCGCGTCCGTCGGCCGCGGAGATCGCTGCGGCGCGCCTTCACGCGGAGCACGCACGGGTATCGGACGCGCGGGAGGCCGAGGCCGTTCGACGGCGGGTGCGGCCGTCGACCTCGCCGACAGCGCGGCGCCGCGGGCAGCGACCGACTCCGGCTCGTTCGGGGTGATCGCGGGCAGATCCAGCGATCGTCCGACGCGCTCGCGAACGAGCGGAATACGCGAACCGCCACCGATGAGCACGACGGCGTCGATGGGCACGTGCGCGCTGATGAGCACGTCGCGCGCGAACTCGATCGACCTGTCCACGGTGTCGCCGATGAGCGACTCGAAGCTGTCACGCGAGAGCAGGATCATTCCACTCGCGTCGGGCAGGCACACGGCATCGTTGCTCGACAACCGTTCCTTCGCGACACGGCATCGCCGTTCGAACAGATCGATGTCGGCGTCGTCACTCGGCTTACCCAGCCTGTCGAGCTGGTTGTCCCGGAGAACGTCGTCGAACAGGTCGCCGCTGAACTCGGTGCTACGACTCGACGCGACGACCCGGCGAGCCCTCAGGTCGACGACGCTGACGTTCAGGCCGGAGCTCCCGAGGTCGTACAGCGCGACCGTCGAGTGCCCCGCTGCTTCACCGCTCGCAACGAGGTACTCGATGACCGCCTCGACCTCGTGGATGAGGGAGTAGTTCTGCAGGTGCTGGTTCTCGAGCGCGCGATGCAGAGTGTCGGCCTGCCGCGCGTCGCGATAGGCGACGCCCGTGCTCAGGTACGGTTCCGACTCCGCCGCGACCGCGCTGATCGACTCGGCGGCCAGGTACTCGACTTCGTCGTCGACGGTGTCGATGACCTGGTTCTTGAAGAACAACGGCTGCGGCGGGTCCGACGGAACCACGCGTGTCGCGACGGCCGCACCACCACGCGGCAGCGCCATACGTACGGCGTGGGCACCCATGGACACCCCCAGCAACACAGTCATGCAAAGACCCTCGTTCGTGTCCGGCGGGGCATGCTCGAATCGCCCCGATTGCGTCACACGCTACCTGGGACGGCCGAGGGTCGTGTACTACACCTGATCGATCGCCTGGTCAGTAGGCTCCTTCGCGTCTCGTGACAGCGCGAACCGTGCGGGCGATGATCACCAGATCCTGGCTCATCGACCAGTTCTCGACATACGACAGATCGAGCCGAACCGATTCCTCCCACGACAGATCGGACCGGCCGCTGACCTGCCACAATCCGGTGACACCCGGCTTGACCAGAAGGCGTCGTCGAACGTCGATGTCGTAGCCGTCGACCTCGCGGCGCAGCGGCGGCCTCGGGCCCACCACACTCATGTCGCGTTTCAGCACGTTGAAGAACTGCGGAAGCTCGTCGAGGCTGAGGCGTCGAATGATCTTCCCGACGCGGGTGACGCGCGGGTCGTCCTTCATCTTGAACAGGACGCCGCCGTCGGAGTCGTTCCGCCCGAGCAGCGCCTCGAGGTGGGCTTCGGCGTCGACGACCATGCTGCGGAACTTGATCATCTCGAACGGTGTGCCGTCGAGGCCCATGCGTTCGGATCGATGGAAGACCGGACCCGGGCTGGTGCATTTGACGGCGACGGCGATGGCCAGCATCACCGGCGCAGCGACCACGAGCGCGGTGAGCGCGAAGACCACGTCGAATGCGTTCTTGGTGAACTTCGCCGCCCCGTCGTACTGCGGCTTCTCGACGGTGATGAGCGGAATGTCCGCGGCGGGGCGCATCACGAGGCGCGAGCCCGAGATGTCCATGACACCGGGTGCCACGACGAGGTCGATGTCGTGGGGTTCGAGCGCCCACAACAGCTTGCGGATACCGACGGGCCCCAGATGTTCGGTGGCGGTCACTGCGACGGTGTCCGCGCCGCATGAGCGCACCGCGTCGAGAACCGTGTCCTCGTTGCCGAGCAACGGGACCGAACGACCCTGCACCGTCAGGAATTCCGGCGCACCGGCGGCGTCGGGGGCGCAGTAGCCGAGGACGCGATATCCCGACGTCCGATCGCGTTCGAGCGACCGGATCAAGCCGGTGGCAGCACTGGGAGACCCGACCACGAGAAGAGACGTCGTCGACATTCCCCGTGCACGCTCGTGCGCGAGCCGTTTACGCCACGCGCGACGCGTGACGAGAAGACCCACGGTGCCCAGCGGGAACGCGATCGCGAGATAGCCCCGGGCGACGTCCATCTGAAACAGCAGACTTCCGATCGCGAGCAGCCCGAACAACCGGAACGACGTGGTCAGAACGAGCCGGTACTCGTCGGGACCCGAACCCACGATGCGCGGAGACCTGCTGCGAAACGCGGCCAGGGCGATGAGCCACGCGACGATCAGGCCCACGGTGACGGGCAGATACCCGGAGTCCGTGTCCGCGCCGAAGCGACCGAAGTGGGCGAAGGTCACGGACAGAACGACGACCAGCGTGTCACTGACGACCAGTCTGTGCGAGTAGCGCTTCTGCCACTCTGCGCGGGACTGGCCGCTGAGGCTTCCTGGAACCGACGGGGCTCGGAGCTCCCTGTCGATGCTGGTCAAGTGGTCGCCTTCCGTCGTGATCGTCCCTATGACCGGTCGACGCGTTCGTGGCCGGCCGGCGTGGGCATGGGCCGCCCGACGAGACTTGATCTCCCGGCACAACGAGCAACGGACCGCCCCCGACGCGGCCGCTGCACCGCGTCGAGCGGTGCGATCGCCAGGCTAACAGAAAATCCTACTTCGAGTTTGTTTTTGCCCTTCAATTCGGTTCTGCAGCGGTTTCGCGACACGTCGAAGGACGATCGATCCGATCGAAGCGTCCAATTTCGTGCAAAACAGACCGTTCGACTATATTGTCGGTAGATAGCAAGCATCGGTACTGCGATCCGGGGTCGTCGCATGCCAACGGTCACCACACGGTTCGGTGCGGCTCGCTCCGCGCCTGGCGGTGGTGCCGGACGTACCGACGAAACCGACTCGACTCGCGTCGAGTCCGCGTGAAAGTAGCTCTGCATGAATCTGACACACCCGGAAGCCGATTCGACCGTGGCGGACGTCGAGAGCGCCGCTGCGTGCAGGCTGTGCGGCAACACCGAATTGCTCAGTGTTCTCGACCTCGGGGCGACCCCACCGTGCGAGAAGTTCCTCACCGCACACGAGCTGGACGACCCGGAGCCTACCTACCCGCTGCATCTACGCCTGTGCGAGCGCTGCTTGCTTCTGCAGATTCCCGGCCTGATCACTCCCGAGGACACGTTCGTCGAGTACGCCTATTTCTCGTCGTACTCCACCAGCTGGGTCGAGCACGCGCGCACGTTCGTCGACGCCGCGACCGACCGCCTGGCTCTCGACGCGTCGTCGTTCGTCGTCGAGGTGGCCAGCAACGACGGTTATCTGCTTCAGCACGTCGTCGAGCGCGGTATCCCCTGCCTGGGCATCGAACCGTCCGTCAACGTCGGTCGTGCAGCAGTCGACCGAGGGGTACCGACGTTGACGGCCTTTCTCACCGAGGAGTCGGCGCAGCAGGTGCGCGACGAGCACGGGCCTGCCGATCTGGTCGTCGCCAACAACGTGTACGCGCACATCCCCGACCTTCTGGGCTTCACGCGGGCGCTGCGCACCCTGCTGGCCGACGACGGCACGGTCAGCATCGAGGTCCATCACGCGATGGAATTGGTGACGCACGCCCAGTTCGACACCATCTATCACGAGCACTTCCAGTACTACACGGTACTCGCCGCGCGAAATGCGTTGGCCACGGCCGATTTACAGCTCGTCGACGTCGAACGCCTCGGAACACACGGCGGTTCGATCCGGTTGTGGGCCAGACCGTCGGAAGCAGGTGCGACGCCGTCCGCCGCCGTCGAGGAGATCATCGCCGTCGAACGCGCTGCGGGCCTTCACGAACCGTCCGGATACCTCGATCTGCAGTCCCGTTCCGAAGCGGTCCGGCAAAACCTGCTCTCCTTCCTGCTGGACTGCAAGAAGGACGGACTGTCCGTCGTCGGCTACGGCGCACCGGGCAAGGGCAACACCCTCCTCAATTTCTGCGGCATCCGCCCCGACCTGCTCGCCTACACGGTGGACCGAAACCCGTACAAGCACGGCAGGTTCACGCCCGGCACGCGCATCCCGATCCATCACCCCGACCGCATCGCGGTCGACCGGCCCGACGTGGTCCTCGTTCTGCCCTGGAATCTCGAAACCGAGATCAGCGCACAACTCGACTACGTGCGCGAGTGGGGCGGCCGGATCGTCTATCCACTGCCCACCTTGCACGAATCCCGCAGGCCCGAGGCGAAGGAGGAGCACTGAAATGAAGGTCGTACTTTTCTGTGGCGGATACGGGATGCGTATGCGCAACGACGGCGGAGACACTCTGCCCAAGCCGATGCAGCTGGTCGGCCCGCGCCCGCTGGTGTGGCACGTCATGCGGTACTACGCGCACTACGGACACAAGGAATTCATCCTGTGCCTCGGGTACGGCGGCGAGCACATCAAGCAGTACTTCTTGAACTACAAGGAGACCGAGTCCAACGACTTCGTCATGCGCGGTGACACTGTCGAGCTCCTGGACTCCGACATCGCCGACTGGACCATCACGTTCGTCGACACCGGGCTCGAATCCCCCATCGGGGAGCGTCTGCGCCGCGTCCGCAAGTACGTCGGCGGTGACGACTACTTCCTCGCCAACTACGCGGACACGCTGACCGACGCACCGATCGACAAGATGATCGCGCGCACGGTCGATTCCGGTTCTGCCGCTTCGCTTCTCGCAGTGCCGCCGCAGTCGTCGTTCCACTGTATCGATGTCGCTCCGGGCGGCGCCGTCAAGCAGATAACGCCGGTGAGCGAATTCCCGATCTGGGAGAACGGCGGATACTTCACCCTGTCCCAGGAAGTGTTCGATCTGATTCCCCCGAACGGCGATCTCGTCGAGGATGCATGCGGCACGCTGGCTGGAGAGGGTCGACTTCTCGCGTACCAGCACAACGGTTTCTGGAAGCCCGCCGACACGTTCAAGGAGCGCGCCGAGCTGGATGCGAACTACTACAAGGGTGTTCGCCCATGGATGGTGTGGGAGAAGGACCCCGAGACCGAGCCCGCCCCGTTCGGACTGGTCGCCGTTCCGTGAAGTCCTTCGCCTCCGGCTCGATCCGCGAGATAGCGCTGCTCGCCGCGCACTGCGACGACATCGCCATCGGAGCGGGCGGCACCCTGCTGACGATCGCTCGGGCCAACCCCGGCCTGACGGTTCATGCGCTCGTCCTCACCGGCGGCGGTGGCGCGCGCGAGGTCGAGGAGAAGACGGCGCTGGCTGCGTTTCTTCCCGGTGCCGACGTGCGGCTCACCGTCACCGACATTCCCGACGGCCGGTCCCCCGCGCACTGGGATGCCGCGAAGGACACGGTGGCTGCGTTCCGACGCACGTGCGAGCCGGACGTGGTGTTCGCACCCCAGAAGAACGACGCTCACCAGGATCATCGCCAGTTGGCGACGCTCGCGCCGACCGAGTTCCGCGATCACATGATCCTCGGCTACGAAATTCTCAAATGGGAATCCGATCTGCCGACTCCCTCTCTGTATCACCCGATCTCGGACGAGATCGCACGCGAGAAGGTCGAACTCCTGCACGCGTCGTACCCGTCGCAGACCGACAAGGACTGGTTCGACGCCGACGCCTTCCTCGGCCTGTGCCGCATACGCGGAGTGCAATGCAAGTCTCGCTACGCCGAAGCATTCGTCGTAGAGAAAACCGTCATCGATTTCGTAGGAGCTTGACTGATGCGAGTACTGGTCACCGGACATCAAGGCTACCTGGGCACGGTCATGGTCCCCGCGCTCGTCGAGGCCGGGCACACCGTCACCGGTTTGGACTCGGGACTGTTCGCGGATTCGGTTCTCGGCCGGCCAGTTCAGGACCCGGAGACCCTCGCAGTCGACCTACGCGACGTGACGTCCGAGCAGTTGGCCGGCTTCGACGCGGTCGTCCACCTCGCTGCGCTGTCGAACGACCCGCTCGGCGCCCTCGCTCCCGAGATCACCTACGACATCAACCATTTCGCCTCCGTCCGCCTTGCGCGCCTGGCGAAGGAAGCGGGTGTGTCCCGGTTCCTGTACGCGTCGACCTGCTCGGTATACGGCTCCGCGGGCGAGGACCTGGTGTCGGAGAGCGCGCCCCTCAAGCCGCTGACCCCGTACGCCGAGAGCAAGGTGCGCGTCGAGGACGACGTCGCAGCCTTGGCAGACGACAGCTTCAGCCCCGTATTCCTCCGCAATGCAACGGCATTCGGGTTCTCGCCGCGACTGCGCGCCGACATCGTGCTCAACAACCTCGTGGGCCACGCCGTCCTGTCGGGCGAGGTACTCGTGTTGTCCGACGGCACCCCGTGGCGTCCGCTCGTCCATGCCCAGGACATCGCGTCGGCATTCGTGGAGGCGCTCGCCGCCCCGGTGGACCGCATCCACACCCGCGCCTTCAACGTCGGCATGGAGTCGAACAACGTGACCGTCGCCGACATCGCGGACGCCGTCGTGCGTACCGTTCCCGGTTCCACGCTGAACATCACCGGTGAGCACGGCGCCGATCCGCGTTCGTACCGCGTCGACTTCTCCGCGATCCGCGAGGCGCTTCCCGGCTACCAGGCGCGGTGGAGTGTGCTCGACGGGGCGGAGGAGCTCTACCGCGAGTACACCGCCGCCGGTCTCACACGCGAGAACTTCGACAACCAGTTCACCCGCCTGAAGAAGCTGAAGGCCCTGCAGGATGCCGGTCGTATCGACGAATCGATGCGATTCGTTCGAGCGAAAGTCTGACCGGCCGTGCCCCCTTCGCTTCGGTCAGAGCCGTTCGACTGCATCCTTCCACGTGCCTGCGGTGCGGTCACGGTCGCTGACGGCCGTCGGTTCGAGCGGCCACTCGATGGCCAGGGTGGCGTCGTCGTACGCGACACCGATGTCCTCGCTCGGGTCGTGCGGTCGGTCGATGCGATAGCAGACGTCCGCCGTCTCGGTGAGCGCCTGGAAGCCGTGCAGCAGGCCAGGAGGAATGTACAGGTGTGCGTGGGTGTCGTCGTCCAACCGGAACGTACGCACCTCACCGAAGGTGGGGGAACCGGGCCTGGCGTCGACGATCACGTCGAGCACCGCGCCGTGCGCGCATCGAACGAGCTTCGCCTCACCTCGGCCGAGCCGTCCGTGCATCCCTCGAATCGTTCCCCGCACGGAACGCGACTGGGAGTCCTGCGTGAAACTCGTCGACGACACTTCGGTGCCGGCAACGTGCGCGTCGAAGATCTCGGTGTCGAAAGTCCTTGTGAAGAAACCGCGTTGGTCTCGGAACGGTTGGGGGACGAACAGCAGAACGCCCTCGATGTCACTGGAGTCGACTCGCATGCGTCGATCATGAACGATTTCGCGCGCCGCGTCACGTCGATGGCGAGAATTCGATGACCGGCCGTCGCTGCCGCGGGTGCGGTTCCGATCAGCTCGACATCGTCCTGGACCTGCACTCCGTGCCCGCCGCAGATCAGTTTCCCGAATATGCGAGTGCCGGGTCCGACGATGCCCGCCACCCGCTCGCAATGGTGTTGTGCGGCAGGTGCGCATTGGCCCAGTTGGCCGACGACGACACCGTCGCCGACGAACCACGCGGTATCGAACCCAAGGCTCTGACGGATCAGGCCGCGGAGGCCGTTGCCGTGGTTGCAGATTCGGGATGGCTGCGCGGCAGTACCGTTCGCGAGTTCGGCAGCCCGCACGGCGGAACGTGGCTCCCTCTGTTGTCGGACCGCGGCGTCGACGAGGTGGAGCCCGGGCAACGGGCGGACGTCGTACTCGATTGCTTCGGCATCATGCACGAGCCCGACCAGGCCGACGCGTTCGCCGTGCGCGCAGCGTCACTGGCCGAGGACGGAGTGCTGCTGATCCAGTTCCACACGCTGTCGGCGATCGTGCGAGAAGGGCAGTGGAACGCGTTGCGCCACGGACACTTCGCGTACTATTCGCTGACGTCGCTGATACACCTGCTCGCGGGCGTCGGCCTCGTCGCGAGATCCGCGTGGACGTTCGAGCTGTACGGCGGCACCGTCCTGGTGGCAGCCACCCGAACCGGCGTTCCCGACGCGTCGATCCGCGAGATTCTGGAGGCGGAGCGTGCAGCGGGTATCGACGACGCGCAGACCGTCGGTGCGCTTGATACCGCCGCGGAGACGGACCGGGCGATGCTGCACGATTCACTCGTCGAGCTGAAGAGTGCGGGCAAGGTCGTGTTCGCGTACGGTGCTGCCTCCCGCGCGGTCGCGCTGTTCGCGATGGCAGAATTGACGCGGTCGTTGCTTGCCGGTGTCGCCGACGCGTCCCCGTCGAAGCAGGGCCGACGCATGCCCGGCACCGACATTCCGATCATCTCTCCCGCGGAACTGGTTGCGGCACAGCCCGACGTCGTGTTGCTGACGCTGCCCGACCTGCTCGGCGAACTCGACGCGTCGATTCCCGAGCTGCGCGGGCGATGGTGGTTGCACGGCACCGACATACGAGAGGGCACTCGATGAACGTCAACGAATCGCCGTCATTGCACAGTCATCGCGGATTCACGAAATCGATTGCGGCTCAGTCGCGTCTGCACGATGTCATCCCCGGCGGCGCGCACACGTATGCACGCGGCGCCGACCAGTACCCCGACGACATGGCCCCGGTTCTCGAATCGGGATCGGCTGCACACGTGTGGGATCTCGACGGCAACTGCTACGTCGAGTACGGCATGGGTCTTCGCTCGGTCACCCTGGGGCACGCGTACCCGCCCGTCGTCGACGCCGTCACCGAGGCCGCGCGCCGGGGCCACAATTTCAGCAGGCCCACGGCGTTGGAAGCCGAGGTGGCCGAGTCGTTTCTGGATCTGGTTCCGACTGCAGAGATGGTCAAGTTCGGCAAGAACGGTTCCGACGCGACCTCTGCCGGCGTCAAACTTGCTCGCGCGCACACCGGCAGGGACTTCGTCGCGGTGTGCCGTCAGCCGTTCTTCTCCACCGACGACTGGTTCATCGGCACGACCGAGATGAACGCAGGCATCCCGTCGGCCTATCGCGATCTGACGCTGCCGTTCTCGTACAACGACCTCGATTCGCTGCGTGCGGTCTTCGACGCGCATCCGGGACGGATCGCATGCGTCGTCATGGAGGCCGCGACGGGTACCGCCGAACCCGAACCGGGCTTCCTCGAGGGCGTCCGTGCACTGTGCGACGAGGAAGGCGCACTGCTGCTGTTCGACGAGATCATCACCGGGTTCCGCTGGGCCACCGGCGGCGCTCAGTCGGTGTACGGCGTCACGCCGGATCTGTCGTCGTGGGGAAAGGCGATGGGCAACGGGTTCGCCGTGTCCGCCCTGGCGGGCAAGCGAGAGTACATGGAGCGCGGCGGTTTACGCACCGACCTGCCGCGTGCGTTCCTGATGTCGACGACGTACGGACCCGAGACGACGTCACTCGCCGCGATGAAGGCGGTGTTCCAGACCTACCGCGAGCAGGACCCCGTTGCCGTGATGGAGGCGAGGGGCACTGCACTCGCCGACGGCGTCAACGACGCTGCCGACCGCGCCGGACTGTCGGACTACCTGCAGGTCATCGGACGGCCGTCGTGCGAGGTGTTCGTCACCCGCGACGCCGATGGCGTTCCGTCGCAGGCATATCGGACCCTGTTCCTCCAGGAATTGTTGACGCGTGGCGTTCTCGGACAGTCGTTCGTGATCTCGGCGGCGCACACCGAGGCCGACGTCGATCACACGATCGCGGCATGCGAGGCCGCAATGGTCGCCTACCGCAAGGCAATCGAGGCCGGGACCACCGACGGTCTGCTCATCGGACGGCCTGTGGCTCCGGCTCTTCGGTCGCTCGCCGATCCGCGTCGGGCGTGGTGATCGAACCGGAGGCATCGTTGCGGTCCTCGGCGCGGACGATGTAGAACGCCGAGCCCGCGAGCGCCATGAAGATCCACATGAGCAGCCAGATCTGGGCGAATCCGGATATGTCGAGGATGATTGCGATCACGGCGACGGCAGCGATGGCGGCCGCGATGCCCCGGGTCAGCTCGAACATGCCTGCGTCGGCGCGATTCTCGGCTCGTGCGGCTCGCTGCGAGAAGCGTCGTGACGCGACAAGTGCGGCGCCGAATCCCGCGCCGAGCAACAGAACGAACGCGAGCACCCCGATCACGCCGGCCTCCATGAGCCTGCCGAGGTACTGGTTGTCCAGGACGGGATAGCCGCGCGCGGAGTACGTCGCGGTGCCTTCCCCGAACCACAGGTGGTCGGAGAAGTGCTCGAGCACGTAGGCGCGGCCGCGGTCGCGAGACTGCAGCGAGGAGTCGGTACCGCTCGTCGCGAAGATCTGCACGAACGCGTTGAGCAGCTTCGAGTCGGTCACGTAGGCGACGACCAACGGGACGCCGACGATGCCGACGAGCGCCAGTACGCGTCGCACCGGCCATTTCCACGCCATGAACAGCACCGCCACACCGAGGCCGACGACGGCCGAGCGAGACAACGTCAACGCTGCCCCACCGACGAGGACGACCGCGAGTACCGCCCAGTGCCACGACCGACGTCCTTGCGCGCGTGCGGAATACACGACGCCCAGCGCGATCGGCACCAGTACCGTCAGAATTGCGCTGAGTTCCAGCGGGTGACCGGCGCTTCCTTGCGGCCGAGCGAAGCCTTCCCGCATGAGCGCTTCGCTGAGCACCGAGCCGTGGTCTTTCAGCAGCGGCGGCTTCAGCATCGCCGCGAGGTCCATTCCGGTGCCGTACTGGATGATTCCGAACGTCGCGCTGATCGCGCCGCCGATGACCAGACCCTTCGCGACCCATTCCAGGGCCTCTCGTGTCCGGATGACCGTGACGACGAAGAAGAAGACACTGACGAGCGCGAACTCGGTGATCAAGTTGGTCTGCGAACTCGCCAGCACCGCAGGCTCCGTCGGCTTCGAGGCGAGCGACGCGAACGACAGGAGGCTGGCCACGGCGTACAGAACGACTGCAGCGGAGAGGATTCCGAGTTCGGCCCGCGAACGCTGGCCGACGATACGCGTCAGCACCCACAGCAGGCCGCACCCGAAGAAGATCAGCGACGCCGGGCTGAAGCCGAGGGCGCCGGGAACGGTGAACGACTGCCGCATACCGAGCAGCAGCACCGAACCCACGACGACGACGGCAGCGCCGATCGGTATCGCGTGCGCACCGAACCGGATCTGCCGTCCCGGAAGGTCGACGGTCACCGCCGCGGACCGCCTCCGCTGATCGACGACCGCGGGTAGTCGTGATGGCCCGACCGGATCGGCACGTGCACACGCTCTTCGACGCCGTAGTAGTCGTCGATCTCGTGCTCGATCTCACGCACCGGTGTCGTCGTGCGCGCCGGGAAACCATCGGTCGAGTCCGTCCGCCGCTGTTCCACGACCCTCGGATCCCGGGGCGTCGGAACGTTGAACGGATCGAAATCCTGGTAGCTCGACGAGTCCGGCGGCTTCGGCGCGGCCGTCGAATGAACACGTCCGGGAGGCCGGACCGACACACGGTCTCGCTCAGGCTTGGCGTCGTCGGACGACGACTCGGTCTTCGTCGGTTCGGCTGCCTTGGCATTCCCGAACGCCGACCAGGAGTCGACCTGAGCGGGGAACGCCGCGGTGTCCGCGTCATCGGCCTCGGTCTCATGCGACTCGGCGCCGACCGAGACCGTCTGATCGTCGGCGTCGGACGCGTCGTCGACTGATTCGGATCGAACCGGCTGGGCCGGAGCGGGTTTCGCGACACGCCGAGGATTGTGAGCCGTCACAGACTTCGATGCGCTGATGACGGTCGCGCGGCGGGCAGGCGGAGCTGCCTTCTCGGGGGTCGCCGCCTCGGGCACCGTCGTCTCGGGGATCGTCTCGTCGGCCACCGGAACCGCGGACCGAGCGTCGCGTCTCGGCCTGCGGCGGTCGAGGATCGTCCCGACGGTGACGATGCCGAGCAGTCCGACGACGAGCACCGCCAACGCGTACGAGCCCGCCGCCTTGAGGGGGCTGGCCGCGACGAGCGCTCCCGGCTCGGGCATGACGGCGGCCGTGATGGAGGCTTCGGTATTGGGTCGCACACCCGTCTGGACCTGCAGTTGTGCGAGCGCGGTGGACGAATAGTCGAGCAATGCCTGCGCGCCCGCCTGCGCCGCTTCCGGGGTGGGTCCGCTGGTGGTGATCATCAGCTGAGGCGACAGACGCAGCGCGGATGCGGTGTCTCCGAGCGTCGACGTGACGGTGTACTCGCCGGAGGCGCCTGCCTCTTCGACCAGCGCCACCGCAGCGGGCGACTGCAGCAACGTGGCCGCGACGGCCGCGAGCTGGCCCATGTTGTCGTTCAAGTTGACGAAGGGGTTCAGCTTGGCGTCGATATCGCCTGCTCCGGGCGGGTAGACCACCGCCACCGCGGACGACTCGTACGTGTCGGTCGACGACATGACTCCGTACGTGCCGGCCGCGACGGCACACAGCAGTACGACGAGACATGCCACTTTGCGGCGGAGCGTGGCTCTCACCAATTCGTCGACGTTCACATCTCTGCTTTCGATCGTGATTGTGGAATGTTACAGCTTCATTGATACCAGTCCGCGACGGTATTTGCCTCTCAAACCGGATATGCAGTAGTGCGACTGGTCTGTATTCTGTTTGCATGACCGTTAACCACGCCCAAAACATACCTTTGGTCGGGTATCAACAGTCGGGGATCCGAACACACGCCGAGCACACGGGAGAAATCGATCGAGAAGCACTGACTCGCAGGTTCGGTACCAGCACTTTCAGCCTTCGCGTCCCCCGGTTCGCAGACTTCGAACGGTGGCGCGCGACGCGCATCGACCATTCCCGTTTCCTGGCCCCGGCTTTCGGTGAGGCCGGTCGCACCTGGGCCGAACTGAACACGCCGGCCGCCTGGATCGAGAAGTACGTGACCGACCGTCGGTTGTCACGACGAGGTCTTTCTTTTCCCCACCTCTTGTTCGAATCGTCACACACCGACGTCGCCGGCCCGCGGGTTGCGGGTGAGGTGAACATCTCCCGCGTCGACGGCCTGTCGCAGGCCGGAGAACTGAGTGTGTGGTGCACGCCCAGTGTCCATCAGTCCGAAGTCACGGGCTGGGCAGGACACGTCGTCGTACTGGAGGCCTTCACCCGCGCCAATCCGTTGCGCTGGGTCATCGCCCCCGTCGCCGTCGACAACCCCCGTCCGGCAAAGGGTTTGGCCCTGGCCGGATTCGAGAAGACCGCCAGGCTCCGACGGCAACGGGACTACGACGGCAGCCCCACCGACCACAACCTGTGGGTGTGCGAGAACACCCCGCGTAACCGGATCCGCCTCCAAGAACTGATGGAGAACGCATGAGCATCGACAGATACGACGACTACCGCAACGGATCCACGGTCCGCTTGGTTGCGGGCGGCACCCCGGTGGAGTTGTGCACCTTCGACGAGGTGGTCGAGGCAGTGACCCGTCGTCTGGCGGATCCCGGTCACGTTCCCCTCGCACTGGGGTCGGTCAACCTCGATCACATTCACCACTTTCGCCCGATGCCCCACTCGGTCGACCACATCGACACCGAGCGCGACGACCTGGCGTGGGCGTTCCTCGCCGACGGCGCACCGATCGTCAATCAAGCGGAGAAGTTGACCGGGCGCTCGTGGTCGCGGGTGACCGGATCCGACCTGCTGCCCGCCATCGTCGACATGGCGTCGGCCGAGGGTCGTACCGTCGGCATCCTGGGCGGTACCTCCCGCATGCACGAGCGTCTGCGGTTCGTGTTGCGCCGTAGCCATCCCGATCTGGACGTCGCCGGCTTCTGGTCGCCGTCGGCGGAGGAACTCGCAGATCCGGCACAGTCGTCGCGCATCGCCGCGCAGATCTCGGCTGCCGGCATCGACATCCTGGTCGTCGGGCTCGGCAAGCCGCGCCAGGAGCAGTGGATCGACACGTACGGCCTCGCAACGGGAGCCCGGCTGCTTCTCGCGTTCGGAGCTGCAGCCGACTTCCTCGCCGGCGAGTCGCAGCGCGCACCCCGGTTCTTCCAGGAGAACGGTCTCGAATGGTTCTACCGGCTGGTCACCGAGCCGAGACGTCTGTCACGTCGCTATCTTCTCGAGGGCCCGCGTGCTTTGATGCAGCTTCGACACGCACACATCGAGGTAGTCGACGATTCGCCCCTCTTCCGCCGGGCCGACGTCGCTACACCGACCGAACGATCTGCGCTAGGTGGTATGCCATGACGCTCGACGTGAACTGCGAACGCACCCGGGCCGCCGCGGCATGACCCATCGCCGCGGCCCGATCCGGGTCGGCGAGCAGTCGAGCGATGGCATCGGCCAGAGCGTCGACGTCGCCACCCGGGACGAGCACGCCGGTCACGCCGTCCTCGACGTAGTCGCTCATCCCTGGGTTGTCGGTGACGACGACCGGCCGGCCACTCGCCATCGCTTCGAGCACCACCGTCAGCCCCGATCCCGAGATGGTCGGTCGGAGCGCGAGCGCGACGACGCTCGCGCGCTGGTACAGATTTCGCATCCGGCCGTCGAGGCGTTCGGTGTGCACGGTGCCGAGGTCCTCCGGCACGTCGACGGGCAGCCCGGTGGCCAGTTCGAGGAAGGCCTCGGGCACCGAGCGCCGAACGGCGGCTACCGCGTCGACGAGCAGGGCGTGATCACGGAAACGGTCCTCGCCTGCACTCATGATGCGTCCGGGCACAGGTGGGTCGGTCTGGACACCGTAGAAGTCGGCATCGATTCCGAGAGGTACGAAGTGAAGTCTTTCTTTCTCGACGCCCCACTCGTGGTGCAGAGTGTCGAGAACGGGACGGCTCTGCGACCACAACGCCGGAGTCTTCGCGAGGGCATGCGCGAACAGACCGTTCCACTTCGGGTACGGAGCGGATCTGTGTGTGATCCAACCGATGCCGGACACGACGGGCGCGTATCTGCGCGACGACTCGGCGAGCAGCGCCGCCGGAATGCCGGTGCGCTCGTCGTAACACAGCACGGCGTCGGTCTTGCTTCTCGTGTAGTTTCTGCGCTCCCCCAGCGCTTCGACGAGCTCGAGCCCGTCCACTCGATATCTCACGGACGCACCGACTCTGGATCGCGCGCGTCCGAGTTTCGCAGTGCCGAACGTGGTCTCGATACCGTTCTCGGCCAGTTTGTGCAGACCGTACGGCGTTGCGTCCGGAACTTCCCCCGCGTCGTAACGACGACGCCATTGCGTAGCCGACAGCATCCCCGCCAGCGGAACATGAGCCCGCATGCTCGAAACGTCCTCTCCCCGAAAGTGGACTCGATCGACCATCCCGCCACAATAGTCTCTGCGTTCGATTGCGGTGCGGCACGATCTGTTCTGAAACGGGTGACGGCATGAAACTCGCCTATCACCTTCCGGAGGCCACGGCGCACCGTGACCCGTCGAAGCGTGCGCAGGAAATGGCCGCACGAGAGGCATTCTGGCAGTTTCCGGAGCAATCCACCATACGATTCGACCGAATAGTCGACACCGCTCCCGCTCCGCAGCCCAGTCCGCCCGAGGCTAGCGACGACGAGGTGTCGACCGGAAAGATCGCGCAGGCCTTCGGAACACAGCTGATCTTCCGTGTCGTCGGAATGATCGCATCGGTCTTCACCGTCGCCATCACGACTCGTCATCTCGGCCCGACGTCGTACGGCCATTTGACGACGGCCATCGTGTTCGTCGGTCTGTGGACGAGTTTCACCGAACTCGGAATCGGCTCGGTGATCGTGCGACGCGTGACATCCGGCAAAGGTGACCTGCAACGACTGATACGTATCAACACCGGTTTGTCGTTGGTGTACTGCGTCCCACTGTCTTTGATCACCATGGCCTCGGGTCTGCTGATCTACCAGGGCGACGCCGAAGTACGCGCGATGCTGATCATCATGTCGACGACGCTGACGGTGTCGACCGTATTGACCTGCGTCCAACCGATTTTCGTCACGAAGGTGAACTTCACCGCGGTGGCGGTGTCGGACCTCGTGGGACGTATCGCATCACTGGCCGCGACGCTCGTGATGATCCAGATCGACGCGCCCCTGGTGTGGTTCGCGTCCGCGCAGGTGGTCCCTCTCGTCGTGCAACTCGTCGTCCAGTTCTGGGCCGCGGGCAAGATGATTCCGTTCTGGCCGATCTTCTCGTGGCGGGAAAGTCTCGGTCTCGTCGTCGAAAGCCTTCCGCAGACGGGTGTCCTGATCATCGGCGTGCTGTACTGGCGCACCGACGCGGTCCTGCTCAGTCTGTTGAGCACCCCTGCCCAGGTCGGTGTCTACGGCCTCGCGTACACGGTCGCCTTCACGACGTCGGTCATCTCGCAGTTCTTCCTGTCGTCGACGCTGTCGTCGATGACGCGAAAGTTCGCCGTCGACAAGAAGGGCTTCGCCGACTTCGTCGAGCGCAGCGTCGAAACCCTGTCGCTCGTGGCACTTCCCATCGGTCTGGTCGGCATCATGCTGGCGGGTCCGATCGTCGCGACCATGGGATCCGACGAATTCGTGTCCGACGGACGGCCGACCCTGGCTCTGCTCTTCTGCGCGGTAGCGGTCACCTTCATGAACGGCGTCCTCAGTCAGGCGTTGTTCGCGGCGCACGATCAGGTGTTCCTGTTGCGGCTCAACGTAGTCAACCTCGTCGTCAACATCGGTCTGAACATCGCGCTCATTCCGACGTTCGGTGCCATCGGCGCCAGCGCCGCGCTGTTGTTCGCCGAACTCAGCGGCCTCGTCGTCGTGACCTGGCGACTGCATCGCAAGAGTCCGTACCGGACGCCGGTCAAGTACATGGCCAAGGTGCTTCTCCCCCTGACCGTCACGGGCGTCGCCGTCTACTTCGTGCAGGATCTTCCGCTCGTGATCTCCGGTGTCGTGGCCGTGGTCGTCTACGCGGCGGCGAACTTAATCTTCGGGCCTGCCAAGATCGGGAATTTGAAGACCCTGCTGGACACCGAAGGTGATCCGGAGGACGAACCCATCGACGTTCCCACAGCGACCGACCGAGGAAGGACCACGCCGTGACCCGGCCCAGCAACGACGAGCGCTCGGTGAGCGTCCTGATCGTCGCCTACCGTAGCCCCGAGCAACTCCGGACGTGCCTCGATTCTCTCGACAAGCACATGCCGTCCGATTCCGTTCTGGTGTGGGACAACTCCGGCCCGGACTACCCGGGCATGGACGACGTCCGACGCAGCCACCCGACGTCGCGCTGGTTCGGCGACGGCACCAACAAGGGCTTCGCGGCAGCGGTCAACGCACTCGCCGCAGAAGCTCCGAACGACCATCTGCTGCTGCTGAATCCGGACGCCGAGGTTCTCGCACCGCTCGACCGCACCCTCGCTGCACTGCGCCGCGACGGAGTGGCCGCGGCCGCGCCCATGGTCGTCCCCAACGGGGAGAGGTTCCACTCCGAACGCACCGGCCGTCATCGTAGTTGGGATGTCGCGCACCGTGATTCCGGTGTCGTTCGATCTCTCGTGTCCAAGGCCGGCTACGCCGAAAGGCTCCGGGGCACACCGCTGTCGGACCTGTACGCGTCGGCACCGGGCGACGTGGACGGCTATCTGACGGGTGCGTGCCTCGCCATCGACCGCGACGCGTGGGACTCCGTCGGCGGTTTCGACGAGGAATTCTTCCTCTACGGCGAGGAATTCGACTGGCAGCAACGCGCTCGGGCCGCGGGGTGGACGATACGGCTCGTGGACGAGACCGCGATCGCGCACTCGGGCGCAGGCACGGTCGCCGGCGACGAGCAGGGCACGTCACGATCCGCGGAGCTGTTGCGCGCCAACGTCGCTCTCGGTCTCGAGCACCGACGCGGGGTCCACAGCGCGGACATCTATCTCGCCGGCACCTCCCTGCTCGACCGCGTGCAGCGTTCGCGTCGAGCAGCCAGGAAACGTACCCGTGCGCACGCTCGGCCGTCCATCGTGTTCACGATCAATCGGCTCGTCTACGGCGGCGCCGAACGCCATCACGTACTGCTGGCGACCGAGCTGCACCGACGGGGGTACGACGTCACGATCGCCGCGATGCAGCGGTTCGGACCTCTCGTGGCCGAGATTCCGCACACGGTGCGGGTGGTGCGCCAACCCTGGTGGGCCCCGATGATCGACACGGCGAGCAGGGATGCGATCGTCGTCAGTGGTGACACCAACACCGAGGTCGGTTTCGCGAGCCTCTGGCGCGCGGCGGGCAGACATCGGAAGTGGTTGGCGGCGGCGCACATTCCGCCGGAACTCGACGGACCCACGTACTCGACTCCGCTGGCACGTGCGATGACGCGCGCCGACGGCTTCGTCGCATTGTCGAGAGGGCATTGGGATCAGGCCACCGCGCACCAGGATCTCGGTCACCGCGTGTTCGTCGCACCCAACGGCGTGGTCTCCGGTCGGTCTCTTCCCGCCGAGGAACCGCGACGTCCGATCGCCGACGTCCCGCACCTCGTCATGCTCTCGCGCATTCTCGAACACAAGAATCCTCACCTGCTCGTCGAGGCGCTCGACGGGTTGCGTCATCTGCCGTGGGAACTGTCGATCTACGGCGACGGACCTGATCGCGAGCGGCTCGAAGCACTCACTCCGGCGGATCTGGGCGATCGAATTCGTTGGCGCGGTTGGTCTCCCGGGCCACAGCATGCGCTCGCCGACGCCGATCTTCTGTGCGTCCCCAGTCGGTCGGAGGCGTTCCCGATGGTGATTCTGGAGGCGATGGCGCGTCGCATCCCGGTCGTCGCGTCGTCGGTGTGCGCGGTTCCCGACATGCTCGATCACGGCAAGGCAGGCCGCCTCGTCGAACCGATCACCGTCGACGCGTGGCGTCGGACTCTGGCAGATCTACTCGGCGACACGTCGACGTGGCCTGCACTCGGTCTCGCCGGGTACGACCGCATGCGATCGGAGTACACGATCGAATCGATGGCCGACGCCTACGAGGAAGCGTTCGACGCCGTGCTGTCGGAGGGTTCTCGATGAAGGTACTGTGGCTGTCCCCGTGGATGCGGCCGCTGGCTCGTATACACGTGGAAGCGTTGCGCGCCCAGGGCGACGACGTCATGCTGGTCACCACCGACCAACACCCGGAGTCCGACGCGGCCCGCCCGTACGAGATCGTGCTCGACGCGCGTGTCAAACAGCCGTCGAGTTGGGTGCCGTTCCTGCGTGCCCTGCGGGCCGCGCGCGCATTCGCACCCGACGTCGTCGTCACCGAGCTCGTGCGTGATCCGCGCTGGACGGCGTTCGGCGCTCTCGCCCCTCGCGTGCAGTTGATCCACGACGACCGACCGCACGATGCGTCCGAGAATCGACCGGCCTGGGAGCGTGCGATCTTCGACCGGTGGGGCGGACGCTCCGCTGCGACGATAGCGTTCAGCGACTACGTTGCCGATGCGGTACGCCACGGGCGGGTTCCGGGCGCAGGCTCACCGGTCCATGTGATCCCGTTGACGAGCGATGTCGAAGACACACGCGTCTCGACGGTCGTTCCCGCGGATGCGCGTCGGGACGTCGTTCTGCTGGGACGCATCAACTCGTACAAGAACATCGAGGTCGTTCTCGAGGCGTGGCGACGCCATGTCGGTGGACCGGGCTGGCGTGGAGACGATCTCGTCGTCATCGGCAAAGGGGAGATCGGGGTCCCGCTGCCCCCGCACACGATTCACCGCAACGAACCGTTCCGATACGACGACGAACTCGGCGCGATCTCGCGCGCGAAAGCGTCTCTCGTGCACTATCGTCGGGCGTCGCAGAGCGGTGTTCAGGTGTTGTGCATGCAGCTCGGTGTCGCGACGATCGTCAGCGACCGGGGTGCACTACCCGAATTCCAGACTCCGGGCGAACCGGTGATCGGAGTCGACGACGTGGATGCGCTCGTCGCCGAACTCGATCGGGTTGCGAACTCCGACATTGCCTTTCGATCCGGATCTGCTGCTCGGAAGCACTACGACGCGCAGTTCTCCTCCGCCGTCGCCGGTGCTCGTCTACATGCGCTGCTCGCGGCGACGGCAGGTGTCGCGCCAGATCTCGTCCAGCCCCGCGTACCAGGCGTCGACGTCGAACTCTGATGCGGTGGCCCGCGCCCCGGCGGCGATGCGACGTCGCGCGTCACCGTCCTCGACGAGGCGTCGGATCGACTTCGCCAGTGCTGGAACGTCTCCGGGGGTCACGACGAGCGCGTCGACGTCGTCCGTGACCACTTCGCCGACGCTACCCGCCGGGGTGCACACCGGAGCGAGCCCGTGCGACATTGCCTCGAGCAGCGCCATCGGCAGGCCTTCGCTGTAGCTCGGCAACGCGAACACGTGCGATCGCGACAGGATCTCCGCGCACTGCTCGGGTGACATCCATCCCGCGACGGTCACCACGTCGCCGATTCCGTGACGGCGCACGGCTTCTCGTACCTCGTCGACGTCACCGTCGCCGCACATCGTCACCGACGTGCGTCGTCGAACGTCCTCGGGTAGCGACGCCACCGCGTCCACCAGGTCGAACGATCCCTTGCGCTGCCCGAGCCTTCCGAGCGTGACGATGCGTACGGTGTCCGTATCGATCTGCGAGGCAACCACTTCTGGTAGCCGAACCGGATTGTGCAGTACCGTCACCGCACGACGGTCCAGCCCCACGCGCTCCGCATATTCGTCGGCGAGAGCGCTACCGAGTACCAGCCACCGGTCCGCGGTCAAGGCGCGTCGAACGAAAGATCGCCCCGCCGAGGGCAGTCCGTCGAACCACCCGGCGAAATCGTAGCTGTGTGCATGCACGACGACGGGAACGCCGACGCGTCGAGCCACCGCCATGGGCAGGCATTTACGGAGAACGCTGCCACCGTGGGCGAGATGGACGTGCACCACGTCGGTGCGACGACGCGCGATCGTCCACGACGCACGCAGCATGCCGGTCACACCGACCCACAGTTTGCGAGCTCGGGTGGAATCGACGTAGGTGGCGATGCTGATCGTCCGGACGTCCGGGGACGGATTCGCCAGCATCAGCGACACGACGGTCGCCATCCCTCCACGGCTGGTCGGTGACGATGCAGCAGGCCCGATGACCAGCACACGAAGCGATTTCTGCACTGTTATAGTCTAACTGGTCTTTTCCTGTCCTCCAGCTCGAGAGTCGGTTCATGCCCCCATCCGCCAAGGGAACCCTCGAGCTCGGGTTCGGCTTGCTCCAGATCGGTGTTCGTCTCGCGAAAGCCCGGATCAGGCAGGCCCGTCGCCCGTCCGTGCACTTCGGCGCCGTGGAGGCGGAGGCCGTCACCACGGCAGGCGTGCTCGAGCTGGTGCGGACACCGCCCGAGCGTCACGCAGCCGGTCGCGGTCACATCGGTCCGCACTACCGATACTCCGTCGAGGTGGACACCGTTCCGGTCGGGTTCGTCATCGCTCTTCTCGATCACGGCACCGCGTCGGCCACCATTGTGTCGACCATCGACACAGACGATTACGACGTCGTGGCACCGGAAGCGGTTGGCGCCCTTGTCGACTCCATTCGGCACTCCGACCCATGGCTGCGACGGGCGTCGATCGCAGTCCACCCGGACGACATCGGCTTGTCGCGCGCACTCCGTCTACGGGGATTCGCCTGCGAGGGAGACGTTCCCGGCTACGTGGACGACGTCATGGGCACTCGTCGACACCTGTGGACCGCGATGCTCGACTGACGCGCGGTCACGGAATCTCGAACGTCACCAGCCCGTAGCCGCCGTCCATTCCACGTCCGTTCTGGGCCAGGCTCATCGGTTCGTAGTTCACGGTCGACGTCGCACCTGCCTTGTGCTCGTTCCACACCACCGCTGCAGACACCGTGTAGAAACCCGACGACAGACCCGAGACGTCGAATTCGACGTTCTCCTGCGCGGTGGTCGGAGCCGGAACACCACCGGTGTCGGACGACGATTGCGGTGAGGTCATGGTCCGCAGGTCGATCGCCGACGGAACGGTCTGCACCACAGCTCCGCTCGGGTCGAGCAGCCGGTACTCCACGGTCCAGTTCTCGTGAACTGCGGCGGTGCCCTTGTTGGTCCACCGGACCGTGCCCGACACCGTTCCGTCGCTGTCGGGAACACCTGCGGTGGCGTCGGCGACGTAGCGGTACCCCGACACGACGTTCGCCCTCGACCACAGCGAATAGAGATCCCGGCTCATGGTGTCGCCGTTGAACTGGTCGGGGAATCCGCTGCTCGCCGTCATGGAGACGTGGTGGTCGATGACGTCGGAGAGCGCACGCTCGTAATACTCGGTCGACGTCATGTCGTCGGGCTTCTGACACCATTCCGTCAGCACGGGCGCCGTCGAATAGCGTTCGAGCAGAACGTCGACGATCGGATCCGAGCGTTCGACGTACTTCGAGTACTGGTTCTCGGCCCAGGTCGGTACCGGCGAGAAGACGCCGAGGCAGTCCGAGCGAAGGCCGACGGGTTTGACGGTGCCCGCGAGCTCCGCACTGTCCCTGAGCAACTGCTTGACGATCTCCGGATTACCTGTGGCCGTGACCATCTGGGTGTTCCTGAACGCACGAAGATTGGCGTCGACCAACCGGATCACCGTTGCTTTGGTGATGTACTGATCTCGGTACTGACTGTAGTAACCGAGTTCCGCTTCACTCGATTGCTCGTCGGGCGCGGGCATTCCGAGCTGGTCACGCATGAACGCGACATGATTCTCGCTGAAGTCGCCGTAGCCGGACATCTCGAAGATCGACAGTCGTTCGTCTCGGTCGTACTTACGCCCGAGAGCAGCCAGGAGCGCCTCGAAGTTCCCGACGTAGTTGTTGTCGTTCCAGTTCGGGATGACCTGCTGCACGCCGTCGTACTCGTAGGTGGCCGTCGCACCGGGCACGGTCGTGAGCCAGTCGGGTACACCGATGTTGACGTTGCCCTCCGGGGACGTCTCGCAGCACGAGTCGTACGACGACACCCGCAGGCCGACGCGCATTCCCTGCGCCGCGTACGTCTCCAACGCCTCGTCGATCGCCGAGAAGTCGTACTTCGCCGATTCCGGCGCATCGGGGGGCAGCGTTCGAGGGTCGACGGGCTGGAGCGAACGCCAATCGACTCGGATGGCAGCATCTTTCGAACCCGGCCAGTCCGGATAGTGTTGCTGGCCGACGTTCGATTGCGGGAACAACCCGGTTCCGATGTTGTCGAATTGGCCGCGCATCGGGTTGACGACGTCGGGGCCGTCCATCTCACGGAACACGGGATGGTCGGTCACGGGTTCGTGCGCGACCGTCCCGACCAGGGCAGTGGCCACCGCGAGCACCGGCGCGAGAATCAGCCATCGACCGCGCATTCTTCGGTCAGACAACGGCGGACGTCGCATTCTCGTACGCCCTCCGCAGGAAAGCGGGGAGCCGTGCGTCGACGTTCATGAGGCCCTTCTACCGGAACAGAAACAGCGCACCTCGGGGGGAACGGCGCACTCTACGGACCGATAGTACAAGAACTGCCGGTAAATTAGGGTGCGTGATCGAAACCGATACTTCTCGGCCGCTGTGAAGGCCACGAGACGGGTCGTCGTCGTGTCCGTTGCCGTCGCCGTGGCCACGGCGTCGGCGGTCGGATACCCCGTATACGTCGATCCGGTAGCCGATCGGCCTGCGCATGCCGACGCGATCGTCGTCCTCGGCGGATCGGAGGACAATCGCGACGAACTCGGCCTCGAGCTCGCGGAGGACGGGTACGCGCCGGAGCTCGTGTACTCGAATCCGTACGGTTCGGTGGACCGGCTGACCGAGATCTGTCGCGACGGTCGCAGCGATGTCACCGTCGAATGTTTCGTGCCCGAACCGGGGACGACGCGCGGCGAGGCTCGCGAGATCCGCGATCGCGCGGGGCGCGAGGGATGGAAGTCGGTCGTCGTCGTCACGTCGACGCCGCACCTCTCGCGGGCCAGGTACATCATCGGCAAGTGCTGGGACGGCGACGTCACCTACGTGCCCAGTACCACCGACCGTTACGTGTTCGAGTGGGCGTGGGAGTACGTCTATCAGACCGCCGGCTATGCGCGCGCCGTGTTCGAGGACTGCTGAGCGCTA
Source organism: Rhodococcus sp. Eu-32 (assembly GCF_003336925.1). Taxonomy (NCBI): domain Bacteria; kingdom Bacillati; phylum Actinomycetota; class Actinomycetes; order Mycobacteriales; family Nocardiaceae; genus Rhodococcus; species Rhodococcus sp. Eu-32. Next base: position 189,553 of record NZ_QGNK01000002.1, read on the forward strand.
CGCGGGATCGAGCAGCTTGCCGATGTCGGCGAGGTACATGCTGCGTGTGTTCGCGCTCGCGAGGTCCCGCACCCGACTGCGCACCCGCTCACGGGTCACCGGGTCGTTCGTCAAACGGTCGACGGCCTCGCGCAACGCCACGGCGTCGCCGACAGGCACGACCGCAGCCGCGAGATGCTTGTAGCCCTCGAGTCCGCGAACGTCGGTGACGACGACGGGCGTCTCCAGTGTCGCGGCGCTCATGATCCGAACGTGGCCCGCACTGACGGACCGGTCCTGCAGCGGGATGACGTAGACACTCGCCGCGGCAAGCATGTCGGCGTGCTCCTCTTCCGACACTTCGCTGCGGACGACGATGTCGGTGCCGGCGGCGGACCGAACGACGTCGTCGTGATCGTCCGCCGAACAGACGATGGTCAGATTCCACGGTCGGTCGCGGGCCGCATCGATCAGGAGATTCCAGTCGCACGAGCTGCGTCCGCTGGCGAAGACACCGACGCGGTCCGCGTCCGGCGTCGGGGTCCGCGACGTCGAATCGTCGTAGAAGTAGAAGGGAACCACCGTCACGGCCGCCGGGTCGAGGTTGTACTCGTCGATGTACAGCGACCGTTCCCACTGCGTCATCACCTGAATGGATCGGGCGGCCCGATGGAGTAGTCGCCGGTACAGGAACCTGACGGTCCTGCCCGTGAGCCCCGACTTCAACCCGGGCAGAAATTCGACGATCACGAGAGAGCGGTGGCGGCGTAGCGCGCAGATCAATGCGAGGACGACGATGCCTGCCGGCCGAGCGACGCCTTCGGACGTCACGACGATGCCGTTCCTGCCGGCCGCGGACAGCAAGGACAGCGCCGACACGACCGCGCTGACGTAGCCTCCCGACGGCTGCGCCAGGATGTCCGCACCCAACGATTCGCCGTACCAGACATTGCTCACCACACGTCGGTCCTGCCCGCTGCGCTGATCCACGTGAATCCTCCCGAATCGGAGTGCGCAGCATGTCGGACGCACGGCGCAGCTCTAGGACAGGAAGTATGACCTAGAACCTGGGCAGCTCGAACACGGGCGGAGGCGGCAGCTGGATCTGGGGAAGCTGAATCTGCGGCAATCCCGGAATCAGCGGTGCAGGAGCGGGTGCGGGCGCAGGCGCCGGAGCGGGTTCGTCGTACTGCGGAGCCTCGTACGTCTCGACGGGTGCAGCGGGAGCGGGCGCAGCTTCCGTCGTCGCGGGAGGCGGTGTCACGGTCGTGTCGGGTGTCGTGGTGGACGCCGCCGAGCTCGACGTCGACGGCACTCCGGTGACGGTGTCGGCCGTTTCCGTCGGCGCGCTCGCCGGTTCTTCCGATCCGCCGTAGCCGAGCGCGAGTCCGAGGGCTGCGACGACAGCGAGTCCACCCGCCACCAACGCCGCGCCGCGAATCTTCCGTTTCGACGTGGCCGTGCGGTCCACCGGCTCCGGGCTGAGCCAATCGGGAGCACCGGTCAGCGCCTGTGCGGGAGCTGCCACGGTCGGCTCGGGGTTCTCGACCGGTGTCGCCAGAAGCGCAGCGCCCTTGGCCGCGACGGCTTCCGGATCCCGCGGCGTGACGACGGGCAATCCGGTCCACGACCGCAGGATGGCCTCGACCAACGGAATGCGTGCGCCGCCGCCGATCAGGAAGAGGGCGTCGACGTGCTGCGGCGAACGGCTGATGACGTCGCGCACCAAACGTGCCGAGTACTCGATCGGGACGGTCACCAGCGCCTCGAACGATTCACGCGAGATCAGGATGACGCCACTTTCACCGGGCAGGCACACGGCACCGCTGGTGGACAGCTGTTCCTTCGCGATGCGGCAGCGGCTCGTGAACTCCTGCACGCCGAGCGTGTTCTGGGGGTCCACGCCCTGCTTGGCGAGTTGGTTGTCGCAGATCAGACGATCGAAATCGTCTCCGCTGATGTCGATGGTGCGCTCGGCGAGCAGAACGTTGCCCGACGCCCGATCGATGACACTGACGGTCAATCCGGAGCTGCCGAGGTCGTACAGGGCGATGGTCGAGAAGTCACCGATTTCACCGGAGGCATCGAGATACGCGAGCGCGGCTCTGGCCTCGGGGACCAACCGATAGTTGTACAACCGCTGACGGGCCATCGCCTGCTGGATGTCGCCGAACTGCTGTTGATCGCGGTACGCGACGCCGGTGGCTTCCACCTGGCTGCCGTCGTTCTGGGAGAGCACGACGCCGATCGACTCCGCTGCCAGTTCTTCGGCGCGGTCCCAGTGCGCGTCGACGGTATCGCTCTGGAAATCCAACTCTCGGTGCCCGGACGTGTGCAGGCGCAGATCGGGCCGTGCCATTCGAACGGCACTGGACCCGACCGATACACCGAGAACCTCAGTCATGACCTGCCTCACTTGGTTGGCAGCGAACGGACTCGCCGACCGGTTTGGTAACGATCCCATCTCGAAGCCGTCGCTCGGGCATCACTGTAGCCTGACCGTTCTTCGAATGCGATTGCCGGATGCAGCGAGTGACGAGGGGGCACTAGCCTGTCCCAGTGCATGTCCTCTTCGTTTGTACCGGGAACATCTGCCGCTCGCCGACCGCCGAACGCCTTGCGGTGGCCTACGCCGACGAGGCGGGTGTGCAGCTGACGGCGTCGAGCGCCGGGACGCACGGTCTGACCGGCCACGCCATGGACGAGACCGCCGCGTTGGTGCTGCGTCAGCTCGGCGGTGAACCCGACGGATTCGTCGCACGCCGCATCTCACCGCGCATCGCCGACGACGCCGACCTCATTCTGGCGATGACAGCCCGGCATCGAGACGAGGTGCTCGCAATGGCACCGAGGAAACTGCGTCGGACGTTCACTCTCCTCGAGGCGGTGTCTCTCGCAGAGCAGTCGGGAGCGCAGTCGCTCGACGACCTCGCGGCCGCACGGGCGCGACACTCGGTCGACGAGACCGACATCGCCGATCCGTACACGAGACCTCACGACGTGTACGAGAGCGTGGGGCAGCAGATAGCCGATGCACTGCCCGGAATCGTTCGTCTCTTCTGACGAGCAGTCCGGCTGTACGTCGTCGCGAGCTGAGCGCACCACCGACCGCTGAGGTAACGTTCCGATATCGGTGCCGCCGACAAGGGGACGGCAACTTCGCGTGAGGGCTGACAAGACGATGCGTGATAAGGTCATCGCGACATCTGCGGTGGCAATCGCAGGACTCGCAGTAGCCGTCGGACTCGGTATCGGCGCTCTCGGAGGCGCGTTCGACGATTCCGCCGAGCAGGTCGCGCCACCGGCGTTGCGGTCGGACCTCAGTACCGCCGTGACGGCGACGCCGTCGGCCATCACCGTTCCGCCGTCACCCACCTGGCAGGTAGCCGTGCCCACGCAGCCGCGCACGACGACCACGACGCCCCCGACCACCACCGAGACCGCGCCGACCGGTACCGACGACACGTCGACGACGCGCAGTCCCCGCAGAACCACCGCCAATCGTTCGGAGAACGAGACGACCACCGAGACGGCGACGCCCAGGCGCTGAGTCGCCGAGTCGCGCGCTACGTGACGGATCCGGACGCGCCGACCTCACCGATCGAGGATTCGAACCCGTTCTCGGCCGGGGCGAGTTCCGAAATCCACACCAGGATCGAGCGAGTCTCGGTCGCCTGGTCGAGGGCGATGTGCGTCGTACCGGGTTTCAACACGCCCGAGCCGAGAACCCGCGTCACGTCGAAATCCTCGTCCTTCTCCGGCGCAGTCCTGATCTCGACGGCCGTTCCGACGTCGTCGGATGCGATCCAGACCTCGTCGATGTCGACGGTTCGATCGAAGTCGAGGACGAGGCCGATGCCCTGCTCGGTACTGCCGAACGCGCTGCGGTAGGTGTCGGTCGACCACCGTGTGGCCGGATTGGAATCGACGGCTCGGCCCGCGTCGTTCGCGTTGTCCGCGTAGCGCACGGCAGACCACGCCTGTGCACTCGCGGGCCGCAACGGTACGTCGGCCGACGAGGGCCCGGGTCCACGAGGAGCCGACAACGACGGGACCGCGACGCTCTGTACGCCGCGGCCGAACACGGTGGTGGAGATCAACCACCCTGCACCGCCGAACAGCAGCAGCACCACCACTGCACCGATCGCCGCCGCCAGTCGCGTTCGCGACGTCATTCGTGGTGCGTCCGAGGGTTCGACGTGACCGTTCTCGATCGGCACCGCAGGCTGATCGGCGATCAACAGAACGTAGGGCGGGGTCACCATCACCCGCGGCGGGACGGCGGACGGGGTCGCGAATTTCTCCAGCGCGTCGGATCGCGGACGGTTCGGTCGCACCATGTCCATGTGTACGACCTTGACTCCGAGTTCGCGGCCCGTCGCGAGGTCTCGTGCGCGCCAGGATGAGGCGAACGACGGCGACGGGCGTTTCTCGAGCAGCCGATATCGGTCGGCCAGAACACTTCCCGCAGTGACCGTCGCGCTCATCGTCGCCTCCCACCCCGGCGACTCACCTCGCCGTGACGACAGGCCGAGGAGAGTCACTACCGTGCGGGTCATCGCCGGCGCCGTCCCCCGTGGTCCATCCCCCACGCCCGGCACTGCTGACCCTGAGGCGATTGTGCTACTTCACAACTGCGACTGTCCGGGCTTTGCGGTAACTCCTCAGGCGGATTGCGGTGCGCCCCACACCATGCGCACGACGGTGCCGTCGTGGTCGGACGTGACAGTTGTGGAGTCCGCCAGCGCGTGCATGAGAGGAACGCCGCGGCCGCGCGTCGCATCCGGGGCATGCACGGACCAGACGCCGTGGTCGCAGATCGTCACTTCGATCCGACCGGTCTCCGGGGCGTACAACGCGTGCAGATCCAGAGTCCCTGTCGCGCCGTCCTGTTGGTAAGCGTGTTCGACGGCGTTCGCCAGAGCTTCGTACGTCGCCAGAACGACGTCGTACACACGCTCCGGATCTACCTCGAGACCGGTGAGCCATTCTCCGAGTGCGACTCTGAGCGCGGACGCCCGGTCCGGGGCCGCGGCTTCGCCGTCGAAGTTCAGGTGCATGACGTCCCCTCGACCTGGGCTGAGTAACTGTCCGGTGGCAGCGTCGAGCGGCGTGTCGTCTCCACCGAGTGCTGTGACCTTCATGAGAGCGTCATACCCGAAACTTCAGGACTTACCCGCATCGAGTGCAGTAAGTGCTTCGTCGACGGTCGCGTAGATGCCGAACAGCTGGTCGAGGCCGACGAGAGCAAGCGGTCGACCGGTTGCGGGCCCATCGGCGACGACGGCGAAGCTCGCCTTCTCACCGAGCTGCTGGTGGGTCGAGGCGAGCAGCGACATTCCCGCCGACGCGAGGAACCCGACGTCGGTCAGATCGATGACGAGAGCCGCCGGCGATTTCCCGAGAACCAAGGAGATGGACTCCGACAACTGCGGTGCGGTCACCAAATCCAGCTCACCGGATACGGTCACGACGACGATGTCGTCGCGCCAATCTACTGCTACGTCGAAATGCTGAGGCCCAAGGCCCGACTCGTCCACGGTCACAGAAGAACAAGATACCCGAGGGCTCGCGGCCCCTCACATGGTGCTGTTGCGCGCTCACCTGGCGTTCGGTCGGTTTCACACTAGAGTCGATCGGGTGACGACCGATCGCCTTCCCTCGCTGTCGGCGACGGCCCTCGGTGGAGCTGTGGGCGCCGTGGCCAGATTCCAGATCTGGCAGGTACGCGATTCGTCGCGGTGGCTGATGGCCAGCACGTTCGCGGTGAACGTGGTCGGGTGCCTGCTGCTCGGTGCCGCGCTCGGATATCTGTCGGGCTCACGCGCTCCGGTGCTGCGCGCCGGCGTGCTCGGGCTCGCCTGCGGCTTCACCACGTTCGGCTTCTACGCGCTGCACGGCGTCACGTACGACGCAGCATGGCACTCGGTCCTCTACATCGTCACGACGCCGGTGCTGTCGGTCGTCGCTCTCGCAGTGGGCGCCTTGATCACCCGACCGGTGGCCGCGCGTCGATGATCCTTCTTCTATTCGTCGCCCTCGGCGGCGGCGCCGCAGCTCTGACGCACGTCGCGCTGACCGAGGCCGCCACCGATCGTCGACGCGTTCTCCTTCTCACCGTCTCGACGTGCGGGATACTCGGCGTCGTCATCGCCGCGGCACCGCCGCAATGGATCGTCGGCGTCGTGTGCTTCGGATTCCTGGGCGGCCTGGCGCCGATGTCGTCGGTCGCGTTGTGCACGGTCACGCAGATACGCGACGGCAGACTGCGCGACGCGGCGCTGTTCCTCGCGGCCAACGTCGTCGGTGGCGTCGCGTGCGTGATGTTCGGAATTCTGCTGTTGAAGTCCGGCGTGACGCTCTACTCCAAGTTCTGACAGTCGCCCTGGACTGCGGCCTTGACGAACCCAGCTACCTGGTACAGGTAGGTGTACTCCCAGAAGACGAGAGAGAAGTTGTAGGTGCGCGGCACGGCCTGCATCGTGACGTCGCCGTCGAAACACTGATCGAAGATGTAGCGCGCCCGCGGCAGGTGGTAGCGCCAACTGACGACGACGACGTGATCCCACCCTCGTTCTCGCGCGAGCTCTTGGGTGAAGATCGCTTCGCCACGCGTCGTACTCGGCTCGGGTGGAATGCAGAGCACCGTGTACTTCTCGGTGTCGGCGCCGCAGTACTTCTTCATGACGGGGTCTTTCGGCCCGTACGGGTCGGACAGCACGACGGTGTCGGCGACGCCCTGCTCGGCGAGCGAGACTCCGTATGCCTCGCGGCCGTCGTGTTCGCCGCCCAGGACGATGATGGCGTCCGCGTGCGAGATCGGATCGATGCGCGCTTTGGTGAATGTCACATAGCCGCCGATTCCGACCACCGACATCACGATGACCGGGAGCACGATGGCCACCACGATCCATCGGCTTCTCCGCATCACCCGTCCAGCGTAGGCAGCGACGCGCGACGACGCCTCGGCCAGCGATGAAGCTCACTTACCCGAACACGCATCGATGCGCCGCAGCAACCGGTAGACGGCTGCCACGGCGCATCGATGTCGTCTGCCGCGGACCTACTGGCTCGGCTGCGGGAGGTTGCAGTCCGTCACTTTGGGATTGACCCCTACGTAGTTGAGCGGACCGGCCACGACGGTGAGGGCGATGGTCCCGACGCCCGCGCAGTTCTCCGGCGCGCTGGAGGCGTATCCCCTCTGGAACACTGCGACGGCTCCGATGACGAGCCAGATCAGGACGATCAAACTGACGATTCGCATGACTTCACATCCCCTCCCGTGACCGCCCATCGGCCACTGCGGACCGGGCGGATACCCGGTCCGAGGTGGGCGAAACCCAGGCGCTGCGCGCTCGTGCGTGCTTGGTTGGCCCAGGGTCCGACTAAGCGCGCACGGGTGCGGAGCGCACTTCCAAGCTCGCGTCGGCGAGGCCGAGGTGATCGCGCAGCGTCGTTCCGGTGTAGTCGGTACGGAACAGCCCGCGGCGCTGGAGTTCCGGGACCACGAGGTCGACGAAGTCGTCGAACGTGCCGGGAGCCTGTGCTGCGGACAGGATGTAGCCGTCGGCCTCCCCGCCGTTGAACCCTTCCTCGATCTGGTCTGCGATCTGCGACGCCGTCCCGACGAACTGCGGCAGCAGAACACCCTGCGCGTACAGCTTTCCGATGTCGCGCAGCGTGAGCGAGTCCTTGTCGCTCAAGCGGTGTGCGACGTCGAACAGGCCTTGGCTACCGGGGACGGTGACCTCCTCGATGGGTGCGTCGAGGTCGTACTGCGAGAAGTCGTGGTCGGTGTGCACCGACAATGTGATCAGGCCCGAGATCGGGTCGGCGAGTTCGTTGTGGAACGCCTGCTTCTCCCGCGCGATGGACTCGGTCTCGCCGACGAACGGCACGAACGACGGGAAAATCTTGATGTCGTCCGGGTTGCGGCCGAAATTCGACGCACGGGACTTGACGTCGTCGTAGTAGGCCCTGCGTCCTTCCCTCGTCGGGTCGATCTCGAAGATCGCGTCGGCCCACCGTGCCGCGAAATCCTTTCCTGTCGACGACGATCCGGCCTGGAAGATGACCGGTCGACTCTGCGGCGAGTGCGGCACGGTGAGCGGGCCACGCGTCTTGAAGAATTCCCCGTCGTGGTCGACGGTGTGCACCTTGTCCGGATCGGCGAACAGTCCGGATTCCTTGTTCTGCACGAGGGCGTCGCGCTCCCAGCTGCCCCAGAGCTTGTACGCGACTTCGAGGAATTCCTGTGCGCGAGCGTAGCGTTCGTCGTGACCGAGATGGTTGTCGATTCCGAAGTTCTGCGCCTCGGCCTGGTTGAGCGACGTCACGACGTTCCAGCCTGCGCGCCCGCGACTGAGGTGATCGAGCGTCGCGAAGATGCGTGCGAGTTCATACGGGTGGAAGTACGTCGTCGACTTCGTGATCGCGAGGCCGATCTTGTCGGTGACGCCCGCGAGCACGGCCGCGACCAACGACGGATCGATGGTCGCCGACGCCTGAGTTCCACTGCTCAACGGAACGCGAATGTCGTTACCGTAGCGGACCGGAGTGGCCAACAGGTCGGCGAAGAACAGGAAGTCGAACTTGCCGCGTTCGAGCGTCTTCGCCACGCGCGTGTAGTAGTCGGGCCCGAGATAGTCGGTTTCCGACGCCGGATGCCGCCACGCGGCATGAGAGTGGGTGACGTGCGAGGCGATGAGAAAGCCTGCGAGGTGCAGTTCGCGTGACATGTGAATTCCCTTGTGCGTGAGTGCGATCAGAAGTAGCCGTTGAACGGCAGGGGCTCGTCGTTGAGAATTTTGTTGCCGATGGCAGCGGCCTTGTACGCGGCAGGGTTGTGCAGCGTGATCGTGCGGATGTTGCGCCAGTGCCGATCCAGGTTCTTCGCGCGCGACGCGGCAGATGCGCCGCCGACCTCGAACAGAACCGTCGCCGCACGTGTGGCGATGTCGTCGATGTGCACCTTCGCCTGCGACGCACGCAGCGACGCGAGGGCCGCAAGATCGGCGTCGGGAACGGCGTTCACGAGAGACGCGTAGGCGGCGTCGATGGCGTCCGCCGCAGCGAGCGTCGTCGACTCGGCGGCGAACGCCGTACTTGCCAGTTGTCCGACTGCGTTCTGCAGCAACGGGTCTCGCGTCAGCTCTTCGGTCGGTCCGTGCGCGAACCCGCGGGTACGGCTCTCGATCAGGTCGACGGCGTCGGTCACGACGCTGCGCAGAATTCCGCTGACGAGGCCGTGCAAGTACAGCTGGAGGAATGCGAACTGGTACGACGGGTCGGGCGCGGCGTCGAGCGGGATGCGCGAGACGATGTCGTTCTCGGTCACCGACACGGACGTGAATCGTGTTGTTCCGGTACCGGTTCGGCGCTGACCGATTCCGTCCCAGTCGTCGACGATCTCGACGCCGTCGCGATCGGTGGGAACGATGACGGATGCCACCGCGACACCGTCGATGTCGGCCCAGATGCTGACGTAGTCGGAGAACAAGGTGCCGGTGCTGTAGAACTTCTCGCCGTCGAGCAGGAACTTGTCACCGTATGCAGTCAGGTGTGTTCCGTACTTGAAGTTGCCGACGGCCTGGCTGCCGCGCTCGCTGCTGGCGTTGCCGAAGATCTTGCCCTGCAGGATCAGTTGGATCCAGCGGTCGTTCTCGAATCCCGGATAGTCGACGGCGGTCGCCTGACGGAGTCGTTCCTCGACGAACCAGAAGTGGGTGCGCAGGATGTGCGCGACGATCGGGTCGGCCTCGGCGATGTCGGTGATGACGCCGAACAGTTCGCGGACGGTGAGCCCGCCACCGCCGATGTCCTTCGGAAGTCGAAGCGCTCCGACGCCCGCCCGCCGGAGTGCGTCGATCTGGTCGAACGGGTTCTGATCCTCCAGGTCACGCCTGCTCGCTCCCTCGGCGATGGTCGCGAGAAGTGCGCGGTATTCGGTCGAGCCGGGAACGAGCACGCCGACGGGCTTGTCTACTGCGGTGGTCATGCGTTCGATCGTCGAACCTTCAGCGCACGTTGTCAGTAGTTGAAATCAGCCTGAACATAAGAATTCCCGGCTTCGGTCGCGAGAACGGGTCAGGAGGTCAGTTCCTCGACGAAGGCCACCTTGTTGCCCTCGGGGTCGAGGTCGCCGACCCCGCTCCCCGCGCACCTTTCAGCGGATGCGCACGTTGCAACCCGCGCGTTCGCTGAAACCTGCGCGGCCGAGGCGTGCCTGCACCCGACCCGTTCCCAGTTCGCCTCCCCGTCACCCGCTTTGTACGCTTACGCGAACGAAGGGACCCTTTTCGACGATGAGCAGACGCAGTCTCGACTCCTACGACGCGTACGGCGGGTGGACCGACGATTCCCGTCGGCGTAATCGGTTACGGCGACGTCGTCATGCCGATGCTCGTCGCAACCGGCACCGGACACGTCGACGCGTCCTCCTCGGGTCGGGTGTCGTCGTCCTCGTGCTGTTCGCGCTGTGCGGCTGGCTCGGATACACCGCGTACAGCGCATATTCGAATCTGACTGCGGCCAAGGACCACGCGAGTGCTGCCAGGGCTGCCCTGCTGGCGGGCAACAGCGAGCGCGCGTCCGCGCAGTCGTCGGAAGCGGTCCGCACGTCGAGCGACGCCGCGAGCGCGACGGGTTCGCCGATCTGGCGGGCCGCGTCGGCGATCCCGTTCGTCGGCAGCCCGTTGCGCACGGTCTCGAAGATCACCGAGGTGGTCGACGGGCTCGCCACCGATGTGCTCGCACCGGCGGTCGAGGTGGGAACCGCGCTCGATCCCAAGCGTCTTCGCACTCCCGACGGCCGTATCGACGTCCAGGCGTTGCGCGACGCGGCCCCCGCGCTCACCGAGGCCGCGTCGGCGGCGGATGCGTTGAACGCACGCGCGGCCGAGATCGCCGAGCCGTCGTACCTCCGCCAGGTCGACGATGCACGGATTCAACTGCAGGATCAGGTGCACGAACTGTCGACGCTTCTGACCAACACCAGCATCGCGTCGCAGGTGTTGCCGTCGATGATGGGCGCCGACGGGCCGCGTAGTTACTTCATGGCGTTTCAGACCAATGCGGAGTCGCGTGGAACCGGCGGGCTGATGGGCGGTTTCGGCATCGTGACGGCCGTCGACGGCCGTGTGCAGGTCGACGATCTCGCCCGGAACAGTGAGCTGAAGGAACGCTACGACCCGATCGACCTCGGCCCCGACTTCTACGCCGCGTACGAGGAGCGCTACCAGGCGACCCAGAACTGGCAGAACAGCAACATCAGTCCGCACTTCCCGTACGCGGGGCAGATCTGGCAGTCGATGTGGCAGCAGGAGACCGGTGAGATCGTCGACGGCGCCCTCGCGACGGATCCGGTTGCGCTCAGCTATGTACTGGACGTCGTCGGGCCCGTGACGATGGCCGACGGCGAAGTCATCGACGCCGACAACGTCGTTCGTATCACGCAGTCGGACGCCTACTTCCGCTTCCAGGACGACAACCGTGCCCGCAAGGACTACCTGCAGGAGATCGCGGCCCGGGTCGTGACGAAGATGCAGGGTGACATCGGCTCTCCCGCAGCACTGTTGGAAGCGTTGGGCCGCGCCACGAGCGAAGGTCACATCGCGGTGTGGAGTGCGGACCCCGCGATTCAGAGCATCATCGGCCCCACGAAGATCGGGCACGAGATTCCCGATTCCCCGGCCCCGTACGCGGCCGTCGCGGTCACCAACGGTGCGGGCGGAAAACTCGACTACTACTTGCAGCGCGACGTCACGTACACGGGCGGATCGTGCGAGGGGCCGACGCGTCCCACCAAGGTCGTCGCCGAGATCACCAACAACGCACCGGCTCAGGACTATCCGGTGTACGTCGCGGGGCGTCAGAACGAGTCCACTCGGTTCGGCGGCCCTCCCGGCACCAACCGCAGCGTCGTGCAGTTGTACGCGACGCAGGGCGCGACGCTCGAGAACGTCACGCTCAACGGCAACCCGGTGTTCCTGGTGACGGCGAGCGAGCGCGGGCACCCGTTCTTCTACACGCCGATCGTGACCGAGCCCGGACAGACCAACGTGCTCGAGTTCGACCTGATCGAACCGACGGCGCCGGGCGAGGCGCAGGCACCGGTGCAACCGCAGGTGCAGCCGTCGACGTCGACGGTGGACGTGCCTACCTGCCGCTGACGGCCTCGCGGTCGTCGACCAGGGTGTCGAGTTCGCGGCCCTTCGTTTCCGGGGCCGCGAACGCCATCCACAGGACGGCGACGAGGACGAGCCCGCCGACGATCGCGAACGTCATGGGCAGACCGAGCACCGGCCACAGAACCGATCCGAACAGCAGCGGAGCGAATCCCGTCGCGGCACGGCTGACCGACGACGCGTAGCCGAAACCGGAGGCGCGCAACGTCGTCGGATAGAGCTCGGAGACATAGCAGTAGAGCACCGGGATCGCGATCTGCACGACGAAACCGAAGACCGCAAGCCACACCAGTGCACCGGATCCGGCGTCGAGCATCATCGCGAAGACCACGAGCGCGGCGCCCGCCACCGGCCCCGAGATACCGATGACCCACTTACGCCCGACCACCTCGACGAGGTACGCGGACACGATCACGCCGACGATGCCGACCCCGGTCATCAGTGTCGTGCCTGCAAATGCGGCGAAGTCGTCGTAGCCCTGTCTGCGCAGAATCGACGGCATCCAGCTCAGTGCGGCGTAGTACAGCAACATGATCGACACGAAGAGCAGCCACGCGGCGGACGTGATCCGCGAGCTGTAACTCCACACTGCCTGCAGTCCTGCGAGCGCAGACCGCTTCGGCGCGGTCTCGGCGACGATCTCGTACGGCTGGAGCACGGCTCCGGTGCGCACGACCATGTCGTCGATCACCGCCCGCGCCTCGGCTTCTCGGCCGACCTTGGCGAGATAGATCGGCGATTCCGGGATTCCGCGGCGAACCCAGAACAGAAGCAGCGCAGGCAGAACCATGAACAGCAGCATGACGCGCCAGCGGGTGTCGCCGTCGATCGGCACGAGCATCGTGGCGACGACGCCACACACGGTCGCGCCGATCGGCCACCATCCGTCCATGGCGGACAGCACTTTTCCGCGTATCCGACGCGGCGAGAACTCGCTGACGAGGGCGTAGTCGACGGGAATGCAGCCGCCGAGGCCGAATCCGGCACAGAATCGGAGCAACACGAAGATCTCGAAGTTCGGCGAGAACGCACCGAGCACCGAGAAGAGCGCGAAGATCAGCAGGGTCAGCGAGAACGCGCGTTTGCGTCCGACGCGGTCGGCGATCGTGCCCCACACGACGGCGCCGACGGCCATGCCGATCAGGTTGCCCGTGGCAACGAGTCCGCGTTCGGCCTCCGAGAGATCCCAATACGTTCCGAGCAGAGGCGTCAGAAACCCGTTGAGCGCGACGTCCCAGGCATCGAACATGTAGCCGAGTCCGCCGATGACGAAGATTCGTCCCTGCACTGCCCATTTCCAGGGGAGCTCCTGCACCACCTGTTCACCGGTCTTCACCGCCGTATCTTCTCATCGCACGGCTCGGTATACAGTCGTGCCATGCGAACGGCGGCAGCGCTCGTGGCTGCAGCGCTGCTCGTGGCGGGGTGCAGCGGCGACCAGAACACGAGTACCGAGGGGCGGACCGAATCCTCGACGACGCATCAGGTCTACTACGCATCCGGATCGATGACGGTCGGATATCCCACGCCCGCTCCCCCGCCGACGGGTTCGCCGTCGGTCGTTCCCGGCTTCGTGGATCAGCCGCCCGACAGCACGTTCACCATCGCCGACGTCCACATCGCCGACGGCGCGGCCGTGTTCACGTTCGACGGCGACGGCGTCGTCAACTACGTGGCGCGCTACGTCGACGAGGCAGCCGTCTACGGCAGCGACCAGACGGTGGACGTGCCGGGGCGGTCGATTCTGCAGCTCGACCTGATCACCGATCCGTCCGCGGACACCACGCAGATGGTCCGGTCGACGGTGACGGCTCCCGAGGCCGAGGGGCCGATCTTCGTGCACACGGCCCAGGCGTCGGAAGGGGTGTTCCAGGCGTTCATCGGGACGTCCGTCGACAGATCCGACATCGTCGTCGTGCCGCAGCAGAATCCGCCGACGCTGACGGTGTCGGTCACCGGAGCGGCTTGAGCACTCGGCTCGGCACCCAGTGCGTCACGGTCTCGCTGCGATCCTTCGACATCAACTGATAGGTGACGCGGCCGATCCAGTCGCCGTCGACCGTCATCGACCACTCCGTCAGATCAGCCGGTACGACGGTGCGGACCTCGAACCCGTCCGCGGTGTAGCGGCCGGTGTGGTGCGGTGGCTGCGGGTAGAGCACCGCGAGATCCACCAGCACCTTGACCGGTGGGGTGAGCACCTTGAACGGCTGCCGCCGCGGGTGCGCACCACCATCCCATCCGTCCACCGATCGATCATATGTTCGAAAGCATGATCGACTCAAACGAGACGACCACTCGAGTTACTTGTAGCGCGACGCCTCGCTGACGCCGTTGCGAGCCGGGCCGCCGTCGTAGGGCTGGGCAGCGGGCTGGGCAGTCGAGTGGACGCTGGGCTGCGCCGGGCTCAACACCTGCTTCGGCACCGACTTGTCCGTCTCGTAGTAGTACGCGTAGCCGTCTCCGCCACGACGGCCGGAGGTGGGCGTCATCGTGAAGACCGCGCCGAGGATGTGCGCACCGATGGTGGTCAGATTGCCTGTCGCGCGCTCGAGTTCGGCTTCGGACGTGTGGCCGTGGCGTGCGATGACGAGCGCGCCGTCGCTGTGCGTCGTCAGCAGCGCGGAGTCCGTCACCGGCAGCAGCGGTGCGCCGTCGACGATGACGTAGTCGAACCGGCCACGCAGGTCTTCGATGACGCGGCGCGACGCCTCCGAGCCGAGCAGCTCGCTCGGGTTCGGCGGCAACGGCCCCGACGCCAACACGTCGAGTCCGACGAACTTGCTGGGCTGCAGGACGTCGTCGAGACCCGCCTGGCCCGCGAGGACCGTCGACAGTCCGACGGACCCGATGAGACCCAGGTACTTCGACACGCGCGGACGACGCAGGTCGCCTTCGACGAGCACGACGTGGTGGCCGGCCTCGGCGAGCGCGAGCGACAGGTTGATCGCGACCGTCGTCTTGCCCTCCGACGGGACGGCACTGGTGACGACGATGACGCGCGGCGGATTGTCGACCTCGAGGAACTGCAGGTTGGTGCGCAGCTCGCGGAACGCCTCGGCGCTCGACGAATGTCCGGCACCGAACGACACGATCGACGAATCCTTGAGGCTCTTGTCGAACGGGATGTTGCCGACGAGCGCCGAATTCGCGGACTTCTCCAGCGTCTTGCGGTCCTTGATGGTGTTGTCGAGACGGTCGCGCAGGACGGCGAGTGCGATACCGAGAAGCAGACCGACGGCAGCACCGAGCGCGAGGTTGCGCTTCGTCTTCGGGCTGACGGGCGTCGACGGTGTCTGCGCCTGTTCGACGAGGCGGACGCCTGCCGTCGGAGAGCCGCCGTCCTCCGGGGTTTCGAGTTCACGGACGAGCGTGGTGAGCTGGGTTGCCATCGAGTTCGCGACGTCGCGGACCGTCGCCGCGTCCGTTCCGGTGTGGCAGATGTCGAGCAGGACGGTGTCGGGCGTCGACTTGGCCGTGGTGTCGCGCGCGACCTCGGCCGGGGTAGCCGTCAATCCCAGCTCGTCGATGACACGTGCGGCCAGGGTTTCCCCCGTCACGAGTTCGGAGTACGACGCGACGCGCTGCTGCGAGAACAGGTTGCCCTGGTACGTCTCGCTGACCGACGAGCCGCCGGACGTCGACACGAACACCCGGCTGCATGCCTGGTACGTCGGTGTGGTGAGAAGCGAGACGGCCAGCGAGCCCAGAATCGCGACGGCGACAGTGACGACGATGATCATCCATCTGGTCTTCAATATCTTGAGATAGTCCTGGATTTCCACGTCGTGCTCCTAAACTCGAAAAATTCGTGTCGATAATTTCATAGCGTCGTACGGACTGCCTTTCCTCATGAATGCACGTCGCCTCCGACACCCGGCCCTTCGGCCGCCTGCGGACTCAACACCGCGCGCAGTTCTTCCCCGATCACACTCGCCCCCACCGGCCCCAACATCTCGTCGTGTTCGACGTCCAGACCGCGCACCCGAACCGGCCTGTCCACGAACGGGTGCCACTGGGATGCACCGTCGGAGTTCCGCGCCGAGAGGTAAATAGTATCGCCCGAGAACTTCTCGGGCGCATTCGCAGCGACCAGTGCGGGCGCAGCGACGACCGGCTCGTACATGCGGCGCAGATGTTCGCTGGTGACGGTCGCGGCGCCGGGATACGTCGCCGCCAAATTCCTAGAAATTGCTTCGAACGAATGACCCTCCGCCCCGAGATGACGACCGAGATCCCGGGCCGTGAACTGCGGGGCGTTCTCGGGTTCGGTCAGATGCGCATCGACGAGAACAAGCGTCACCTCCGCTCCCCCTTTCTGGAGTCTCGTTCCAACGGCGTGCGCGATGACGCCGCCGAGGGACCAGCCGAGCACGACGTACGGCCCGTGCGGACGCACCGCGCGGATCTCGTCGGCGTAGCGATCCGCGTAGTCGTCGATGGACGTCGGGGCGATCTCGTCTCCTGCCACGCCGGGCCGTTGCAGCCCGTAGATCGGCGCATCGACGTGGGCGGCCAACGCTGCGTAACTCCACGCGATCCCGACGGCAGGGTGAATGCAGAACACCGGGATTCCGTCACGGCCGGGCGTCAGCGGGAGGAGCACGTCGAACATGTTCTGGGCCAGCATGTTCGACGACCGTTCGAGCCTGTCGGCCATCGCCGACACGGTGCGGTCGACGAACATCCATGCCACCGGGACCTCGCGGCCGAGAAGCCCGGAAAGCGAATCGGAAACCTGCACGGCCCCAAGGGAATGCCCGCCCAGATCGAAGAAATCGGCGTCGACGTCGACATTGTCGGGATGTATCCCGAGTACATCGGCGAAAGCGGTGCACACGATTGTTTCCAATTCGGTGGAGGGCCTGCGAGTCGACGACGACGCGAGCACCGGGGCAGGCAACCTGCTCACGTCGATCTTGCCCGCAAGTGTCGTCGGTAGCGCGTCGACCGTCGTCACCGTGCTCGGAACCAGGTACGACGGCAGCATCCTCGCAAGGAACGTGCGCAGATCGGTGTGCGTACCGTCCCCGGTGACGTACGCATCGAGAACCGTGCCGGTGTCGCTGTGCCGACCTGTCACGAACGCCTGGTCGACAGCCGGATGCTGCAGCAGCGCGGCTTCCACCTCCGCCGGTTCGACGCGGTGCCCGCGAATCTTCACCTGGGTGTCCGCGCGGCCGAGGAATTCAAGGTACGGCCCACCCGAACCGAGACGCCAGCGCACCACATCGCCCGTTCGGTACATGCGTGCTCCCGGCTTGCCCAGAAGGTCTGGCACGAACCGTGACGCCGTCAGCCCTGGCCGCGCGACATAGCCGTCGGCCAGCGCAGGTCCCGCCAGATACAGCTCGCCCACGACGCCCGTCGGGACCTGCCGCAGAACCGGGTCGAGAACCAACGCGTCGAAACCCCGCGTCGGCCAGCCGATTCCCGAGTCGACGCCGGCAGCGAGGTCGTCGCTGCACGTACCCATGATCGTGGCCTCGGTGGGACCGTACGCGTCGAACACCGATCGGCCGGGCGCCCAGCGTCGGACGAGTTCGGAGCCGGCGACGTCCCCGGCCGTGATCACGGTCGTGACGGTCGGCGCTGCGCCGGGATCCGTCGCGGCAAGCACGGCGGGCGTGAGGCAAACATGTGTCACGCCGGCCGTGGTCATGAAGTCCGCAAGTTCGCGTCCTGCATGCACGGCAGGCGGCGCGACGACGAGGGACGCGCCAGAACCTGCTGCGAGCAGAATCTCGAACACCGAGGCGTCGAACCCCGGGGACGCGAACTGCAGCACCGCCGACCGATCGTCGACGCCGAATGTCTCACGTTGTGTCGCCACCAGATTCGCGATTCCGCGTCCGGTCACGCGCACACCTTTGGGCGTCCCCGTCGACCCGGAGGTGTAGATGACGTAGGCCGGGTCGTCGGGCGTGGGCCGTACCGCTGCCGACGGGGACGCCGTCGACTCCGGAGGCAGCCAGTGGGTTCCGTCGCAGATCGGCTCGTTCGACACACCCGCGACCGGCGCGGCTTCGCTCACGATGTCGGCGATGCGGGACGCCGGATGCGCCGGATCCACCGGGAGGAATGCAGCACCGGTCCTGGCGACGGCCCAGACCGCGACGAAGTGATCGATCGATCGTGGCAGTGCCAGTGCGACGACGGTTCCCGGGGCAGCCCCGCGCTGCAGCAGCGCGTAGCTCAATTCCGTTGCACGCGCACCGAGTTCGCGATAGGTGAGGTGATCCGTCCCGTCGACCACGGCGGTCGCGTCGGGCCACCGAGTGACGGCGTGGTCGAAGACGTCTGCGAACGTGCAGGATTCGGAGACACCGACCGTGTGTGCAGGAAGCTGACCGTACGTACCGAGGACGTCGATGCGCCTCAGCTCGGTCGTGGGCTCGCGCACGACGGCCCGCAGCAACGCCGTCAGGCGCGACGCGACCATGCGCACCGTGTCCATGTCGAACCGCCCAGGCGCGAACGCGATACTGCCGGTCATGGACGCGTCGTCGAGCACGATCTCGAGATCGAACTGGGTGTCGCCGGTGGGGAGAGGGCGAACGGTGAGGTCGTCGACGACCGGCTGCGACGACACCGACAGCAGGACTTGGAAGAACGGGTGGGCATCGCCCCGACGCGGCGGCGCGAGATGCTCCACGACGTCGTCGAACGGCACGTCGGCGTGCGCGAATGCATCGAGGTCGCGACCGCGCACATCCGCGACGAACTGCTCGAACGTGAGCGCGCGATCGATCGGAGTCCGGAGAACGACTGTGCCGACGAACATTCCGACGAGATCGTCGAGCAACGGATCGGTGCGACCCGACACCGGGGTTCCGACGGCGACGTCGTCCGTGGACGCGAGATCGGCGAGCAACAGGGCGACGGCTGCATGGACGACGACGAAGGTCGTCGCGCCGAGCCGACGTGCCAACGCCCGCAGTTCGACGGCGGTGGCGTCGTCGATCGTGAAGTTGGCCGGCGTCGCCGGGC
This sequence comes from Rhodococcus sp. Eu-32, assembly GCF_003336925.1. Classification (NCBI taxonomy): domain Bacteria; kingdom Bacillati; phylum Actinomycetota; class Actinomycetes; order Mycobacteriales; family Nocardiaceae; genus Rhodococcus; species Rhodococcus sp. Eu-32. The sequence continues at coordinate 208,707 of NZ_QGNK01000002.1, forward strand.
CGTCTGCCGTGGGAGTGCCGCTCGGAAGTTCGAGGTAGTCGGGGAGTCCCTGCAACGCCTGCTCCCAGAATGCGAGCTGTGTCGGCGCGACGATGTCGAGGATTTCGCGGTGCCAACGACGGTAGTCCGCGTAATCGACTGCAAGGTAGGGGAACTCGGGCGAGCGACCGTCAAATCGCGCGTCGAGCGCGACGCGCACGTCCCGCACCAGTGGTGCCACGGATGCACCGTCGACCGCGATGTGATGAGCGACGACGACGAGGTCGACGTGCTCGCGTCCCGAGTCCACGAGTGCGACTCGAACCGGTGCGTCGACGGTGAGGTCGAATCCGGCATTCGCGATCCGATCGATGTCGTCGACCCGCAGTGCGAGATCGGGAACCACGTCGTCCGCGGCGCGCACCGACACGACAGGCCCCGGCGCGTACACCGTCCGTAGCGGCTCGTGTCGGTCGATCACGTCCACGATCGCTCGACGCAGGGCACGGGTGTCGACGTCGCGCGGCAGCGCTAGCGCGAACGCCAGGTTGTACGCGCTGGACGCACTGTCGAGTCTGTTGTGCAACCAGATTCGCCGTTCGGCGGCCGACAGATCGGTGCCGCCGTCCGGGCTGTGCCGCAACACCGGCAGCGCCACGCGACGGCCCGACGACGTATCGAGCACAGCGGCAAGCGTTCTCGCCGTCGGCGCGTCGAACAAGGTACGGAGCGAGACCTCGACCGCGAAGGTGGATCCGATGCGTCCTACTGCCCGCAGCGCCGTCAACGAATCACCGCCGTGCGCGAAGAAGTCCGCGTCGACGGTCAGGTCGTCGACACCCAGCACGTCGGACAGAATTCCCAGCACGATGCTCTCGCGCAGGGTGCGTGGCGACCCTTGTTGTGTAGCAACGACATCCGGGGCCATCAGCGCGGCTCGGTCGACCTTGCCGTTCGCGGTAACGGGGATGTCGTCGACGAACTCGATCATGGCAGGAACCATCGACGCAGGCAGCCTGCTCGACGCCCACGCTCGCGCATCGACCGCCGCGTCGCCGACGACCCATGCGACCAGCCGTTCGTCCCGCACATCGGCGACGGCACGCGTCAGCGCCGGATGAGACGTGAGGGCGGCTTCGACGTCGCCCAATTCGACGCGGACGCCACGCAGCTGCACCTGCGCATCGGCTCGTCCGACGAAGTCGAGGGCACCATCGGGCCGTCGACGGACCAGGTCGCCGGTGCGATACAGCCGTCGTCCACCGGCACCGGCGACGAACGACGCGGCAGTCGACGCCGCCTCGCCGTAGCCCCTCGCCACGCCGTCACCACCGAGGTAGAGCTCGCCGATCGCGCCGAGGGGAACCGGATGCAACCGGGCGTCGAGCACGAGCGCGTGCACCGAGTCGAGGGGTGCGCCGATGGTGGCCGTCGTCGTGAGCGGTTCGGTCAGCGTTGCGACGACGGTCGACTCCGTGGGCCCGTAGGCATTCAACATCGTTCGTCCCGTCGACCACTGCCCAACCACACTGTCCGGCAGTACATCCCCGCCGACCGCGACGGTGGTGATGGTGTCGACGGGCGGCACCGTGGCCAGCAGAGCGGGAGTCGACAGAAAGTGTGTGACGCCGTGTGCGCGCAGGTACTCCGCGGTCTCGACGCCACCGGCGAGCGTCGGCGGTGCGACCACCAACGTCGCGCCCGAACCGAATGCCAACAGAATCTCCAGCACAGCAGCGTCGAAGTTGAGCGAATACCCCTGCAACACTCGTGATTTCGATGTGACCCGGTACCGCGGAACAGCCTGGCGCGCAAGCGCATGCACCGCCCGGTGAGTGACGGTCACCCGCTTCGGCGTGCCGGTCGACCCGGAGGTGTGTACGACGTAGGCGACATTGTCCGGTCTCAGCGGTCCCCGCCTGTCGGCATCGGTGACCGCCGCGTCCCGACATGCACCCGCATCCGCCTCGGACACCCACGTGACGTCGGATTCGGATCCGCCGATTCCCAGCGACGTCCCGCGGAGCATCTGAGCGCGCCGTGCCGCCGGGTACTGCGGATCGACCGGCATGAACGCCGCACCGGACTTCACGACGGCCCACATCGCGACGATGTAATCGGCAGAACGTTCGAGAGAGATCGCGACCGTGGTTTCCGGCCCCGCACCGTGCGCGATCAGACTGCGCGCCAATCGATTCGATCGCCGTTCCAGCACGTCGGCGGCCACGGCCACGGTGCCGTCGAGGTCGACCGATCGGAAGACGTCGAGCAGCGTGCCCTCCCCCGCACGTGCATGGCTCGGGGCTGTAGCCCCGACTACCCATTCGATATCGCCGACCACGACGGCCGGGTCCGCGGCCACGGCCCCGAGAGTGCGCTGGAACGCCGCGAGGAACGCGTCGACGGTCTCACGTCGATACATGTCCGACGCGTACTCGAGCCACCCGTCGATGTTGTTCTCGGACTCGGTCAGCACGAGGCCCAGATCGAACTCGGACACGTTCTTGGTTCCGGTGACGACGTCGGACGGCAGATCGACCTGGTTCTCGTACGACAGCATGATCCTCGGCGCAGCGTGCCGAATGTCCGACAGCGCAGCGAGATCCGACCGTCCGACCTGATCGAGCAGTTCGACGAAGGTCGCCTCCCGGTCGACCTGCACCACGAGTGGGACCGTCAGGGCGAACATGCCGACCATGTCGACGGTGTCCGGGTGCGTGCGTCCCGACGTAGGTGTGCCGATCACCGTTCGGCCCAGTCCGCTGAATCGCGCGAGGGTCGTCACGAAGATGCTGTGCACGACCATGAACGGTGTGACACGCGCGTTCTGCGCGAGCATCCTCACATCGTTCACGGCAATGTCGACGGGCCGTCGAGAGATGCGCAGGCTCCCGCGCGTCCCGTCCGCGGGCAGGTACGCCGTCGGTGCGTCGTCCAGCGGAGCGACGTCGACGTGGGCGTGGTTCGATGACGCGAAGTGCGCGTACTGCACGGCGAGCGGTACCCACTCCGGCGGCCGGCCGACGCCGCGGGCCTGAAACGCGCGTGCGAAATCCCGCAGCACCACCTCGACCGATCGACCGTCGACGGCGATGTGGTGCGCGACGATCGCCAGGGCGTCGCCGTCAGGAGTGCGCAGTACGGTGGCCCGGAGAGGGACCTCGGCGGTCAGGTCGAACGGCGTTGCCGCACAGAGGTTCAGGCCGGCCTCGATGGACGCCGCCTCGAGCTCGGGTAGGTCGATTAGCACCTGGGACGCATCGACGACAACCTGATGCGCTCCGTCCTCGTCCGCCGGAAAGTACGTGCGCAGGATGTCGTGCCGCCCCAGAACATCGCGGAGTGCCGCGATCGCGTTCTGCGCCTGTCCATCCGGAAGACGAACGGCGACCGGCAGTGCGTACACGGTCGACTCGTTCGTTTGCTCGGCCATCCAGATGCGGAACTGCGCCGCCGACAACGGAACCCGATCCGGTACGACGACGGACGCCAGAGGCGTCATGGGCACTGCGTGTCTCTCGTCCAGCAGCGCCGCGAGAGAGGCGACCGTCGGGTGCCGGAACAACTCGGCGAGCGTCACCGACGTGCCCAACCGGGCCAGCACGGTCGACGCGGTCAGCGAATCGCCGCCTGCATCGAGCAGGTTGTGGTGGCGGCCGACCCGGTCGATGCCGAGGGCGGTCGAGAACACCTCGGCCACAGCAATTTCCGTCGGCGACATCGGTGCTTCGTACTGTGCGTCGTCGTCCGGGTTCGACAACGCCCCGCGGTCCGGTTTGCCGCTGGGGGCAAGAGGAATCTCGTCGACGACGGTGATCGTGGACGGCACCATCCAGTGTGGCAGCGAGGATCTGACATGTGCATCGAGATTGGCGACATGATCGTCGTCGTCGTCGACCACGACGAACGCCACCAGCGACGTACCGCGAACGACGACGACGGCATCGCGCACCGAACGATGACGCACGAGGCACGCCTCGATTTCTCCGAGCTCGATGCGTCGACCGTTGACCTGCACCTGAGTGTCGGTGCGGCCGAGAAACTCGAGTACGTCTCCGGCCGCCGAGGTCCGCACCCGATCACCCGTGCGGTACAACCGCTGCCCGGGCGTGAAGGGATCGGCGACGAATGTTGCTGCCGTCGAGCCGAATCGACGATCGTAGCCGCGTGCGATTCCGTCGCCACCGAGATACAGCTCGCCGACGCCTCCCGCGGCCACGGGGCGCAGCGCTCGATCGAGAACCACTGCCCGCACCCCGGGAATCGGGCGGCCGATCGCCACCGGTTCGTCCACGCGCATCGGCGCGGACACCGTCGCCACCACGGTTGCCTCGGTCGGACCGTACGCGTCGAGCATGGTGTGCCCCGGCGCGAACCGGTCGCGGAGCGCGGGTGGGCAGACGTCGCCCCCGACGTCGAACACGGCGACGCCGTCGAGATCCTCCGGCGCCAGGGTCGCGAGTACCGCCGGCGCGGTGATCAGGTGGGTGATGCGTTCTGCCGCAATCAGATCGGCGAGTCGCCGGCCGGACGTGACGTCGGTCGGCGCGACGACGAGGGTGGCGCCCGCCGCAAAGGCCATCAGCATTTCCTGGATCGACGCGTCGAACACCGGAGACGCGAGGTGAAGCACCCGCGACGTGCGGTCGACGCGGTACTGCTCGACGACCGCATCCGCGAGTGCGGCGAGCCCGCGATGAGTGACACTGACGCCCTTGGGGATTCCGGTGGTTCCCGACGTGTGCACGACGTACGCCTCGTTGTCGACCGACACAGACGCCACCACCGGGGCCGCGTCGGCGCCGGGAGCGATCCACCGGATGTCGTCACACACGGGCTGCACGTCCGTGAGTCCGAGTCGTACGTCGGCGGCGCGCATCATGTCGACGGACCGTGGGTCGGCCGGGTCGACCGGCACGAACGAAGCCCCTGCCCGTGCGACGGCCCAGCACGCGACGACAGACCGGTGCGACCTGGCCATCGCGACCGCGACACGCACCTCCGGACGCGCACCGGCGGCCACCAGTTGTTCTGCCAGACGGTCGATTTCGCCGCGCAGTCGATCGTAGGTGTACGACGTCTCACCGTACCGAAGCGCAACATCGCCCGCCCGCCCGCGGAGCAATTCGGGCAGTGTGCACGGCGGGACCGGTGCGGGAACACAACCGAGATCGGCGGGCGGGAGTGCGATCGCCGACACCGCAACACCGTCGTCGGCCGCGACGAACGCGTCGAGCACCGACAGGAAGCGGTCCCGGTGCGTCGTCAGTGCGACGACGTCGTACAGCAGTGGATTACCCAACAGGTCCACCCTGGTGCTGGCGCCCGGGAGGCCCGGATACACGTTGACCATGATGTCGTCGACAGGGCCGCTGGACAGGACGTGGTAGTCACCGACGGTGTCGCCGAGACGTATCTCGTTGCCGAAGGTCATGATGTTGACGGTCGGACCGAAACTGTGTCCGGCGTCGTAGCGTTGATGCCGCAGAGCTCCCGAGAGTGCCAGTTCGACGCGGCGGCGCAACTCGCCCACGGTCGTCGTCGACGGGACGGCAACACGAAGGGGTACGACGTTCGCGAGCATGCCGATCGACGCTCGTAGCCGCGCGGTCGTACGACCCGAGACGGGAAGGCTCAGCACGACATCGTCCGTGTCGGTCAGGCGCGCGAGGTACAGCGCGAACGCCGCGAGGACGTCCGGAACACCTACCGCAGCAGTGTCTTTCAGTGTGGCACCGACCGAGATCGCCGCGCCCCCGACAGGGGCGGACCGGCCCGCGAGCCACACCCGTTCGGGGCGATTCGCGAGCACCGCCTCCCAGTAGGTCCGGTCCGACTCGAATCGCGTCGAGGTCTCGTACGCCAGTTCGTGGTCTCGGATGGCCCGTAGGGACAACCCACGCGTCGGCGGGATCTCGGCGCCGTCGATCATCGCCGCGTACACGGCGGCCGTGCGTTCCCGCAGGGCGATCGCGCCCAGCCCGTCCATGACGACGTGGTGGACCCGACTGAACCAGAACCATCTCCTCGGGCCGACCTGCAGCAACTCCGAGATCATCAGTCGATCGTGGAGCATGTCCACCGGTTGTCGGCAACGAGACTCCATGTACGCCAACGCAGTTTCGACGGGATCCGCCTCGCCGGTCAGATCCCGATACTCCAGGCCGTACGTCGCGTGTCGATCCACCTGCTGGTACACGACGCCGTCGCGCTCGCAGAGACTCACGATCGGCGATTCGAGCTCCCGCGTCGTGATGTACGAGGCGCGGGTCAGCGTCGGTACGTCGATGCCCCCGACGACATCGACGTACTGAGCAATGGTGAACGGGACGTGCGGATCCACGGTCTGTGCGAGGTAGATGTCGGCCTGCGCGGGAGACAGCGGGAAGGCGCTGGGGGCAGGCGAGCGCGCCGCGACACGAGTCGATTTCGACGCCACACGATCCCCTCCCGACAAGGGCCGAACGAATGCGAGCTGAGTAATCCCGCTCGTACAAGTTAGTTCTTTTCCATGAATTGTTCTACTCGGTGAATGAGCCCGAATTCCGTATATGAATCGATATTTCGGGAAATTTCGACGCCGTCGCTTCGGCGCAGCCCCTCGAATCGTCCTATCGCCCGTTTCGCAGGTGAGTGGCCGTGCAGGTGTCAGTTCGCACCCGAATTGGGCGACGTCGTGCCACCCGTTCCACGACGTCCGGGATGGACAAAATTTGTCATCACGCTACGATCACGGAGAATTCACACTCATTCTCGAGTACCACGCGGTCCGGTTTTCTCCCGTCAGGAGCATTTCTGTCATGTCCGATAATGCGCACAGTGGAACGCCCGCGTCGGGAAGAAGACGTCCTTTACTGATCGGACTCGCAGTCGCAGTCCTGATCGTCGTCGGCTTCGGGCTCTGGCTCGGCTACTGCACGTACTCGGCACGGACGAATCTCGAGACGACACGCGACGCCGCGACACGAGCCAAGGATGCGTTGCTGACCGGAGACGTACCTGCCGCCCGCACCGCTGCCGCGGAAGCCGCGGATGCTGCCGACGCGGCGCGCGCGAACACGTCGGCATTGCCGATGACGGTCGCGGCAGCCGTTCCGTGGCTCGGCAGTCCGGTCGACACCGTCGTGCAGATCACCGACGTCGTGCACGGTCTTGCAGTGGACGTGCTGGAGCCTGCGACGGAAGCAGGCGCCACCATCTCGCCCGACAGCGTCGTCGAGGGCGGGGGCCGAGTGAACCTGCAGGCTCTGTCCGACGCGGAACCCGTTCTCGCGCAAACCTCCGCGGCTGCGGACGAGTTGTACCGGCGCGCGCAGTCCATCGACGACCCGGCGTTCCTGTCCGTGGTCGGCGAAGCTCGCGAACAACTGCAGAATCAGACACACGACCTCGCGAGCCTGCTCGGAAACACCTACACCGCAACCCGTCTGCTGCCGAAGATGATGGGCGCCGACGGTCCACGTTCGTACTTCCTCGCATTCCAGACGCCTGCGGAGGCACGCGGAACCGGCGGGCTCATCGGTGGGTACGGAATTCTGCGCGCCGAGAACGGTACGGCGGAGATCGACAAGCTCGGGACGACAAGGGAACTGAAGTTCGCCGAGCGCCCGATCGACCTCGGCTCCGAATACAACGCGCTGTGGGGACCGCGGAACACGACCGTCGACTTCCGAAACTCCAACGCGAGCGCCAACTTTCCGTACGCGGGGCAGATCTGGACGTCGATGTGGACGGAGCAGACCGGGGAGTCGCTCGACGGTGCCATCGCGACGGACCCGATCGCACTGAGCTATCTGCTCGGTGCCACGGGCCCGGTCCGGCTGGCCGACGGCGAGGAGATCACCGCGGACAACGTCGTCGAGGTGACGCTGTCCAGTTCCTACGCACGCTTCGGCGACGACCAACTCGCGCGCAAGATGTACCTGCAGGAGATCGCAGCGGCCGTCGTGACGAAGATGACGAGCGGTGTCGCACCCACCCGAGCGCTGATCGACGCTCTCGGCCGCGCCGGAAGCGAGGGACGCATCGCCGTGTGGAGCGCGGACGCGTCGGCGCAGGAGATTCTCGCGGGCACGGCCATCGGACACGCGCTTCCCGACGACCCGGCGCCGTATGCCGGAGTCGTCGTCAACAATGCGGGCGGCAACAAGCTGGATTACTACCTGACACGCGACATCACGTACACGGCCGAGGCCTGCACCGGGCCGACACGGAAGTCGACGGTGACGGCCACGCTCACCAACAACGTCCAGGCCGATGGACTGACCACGTACGTCGCCAGCACGTTCCTGCAGGGCGTGCCGTACGGGACCAACGAGTCGATCGCCTACCTGTACGGAACCCAGGGCGCGAAGATCACGTCGATGTCGATCGACGGCGCACCCGCGTTCTCGGTGCAGAGCGGCACCGAACTCGGACGTCCGGTCAAGGCGGCGTACCTGTCCATCGCACCAGGCGAATCGTCGTCCGTCACGTGGGAGCTCGAGGAGCCTTCGGTGCCGGGACAGGCGAGCGTCCCGGTCCAGCCGCTGGTCGACACCCCTGCCGTCACCGTCGACGTCCCCGAATGCCGGTAGCCGTTCCTGAAATTTTCCAGTGATATTTCCCAACCTTCGGGTGCTGGCTCGACATCGAGACCCCTGAACTGTGAATGTGGAGGCGATACGCGTCCACGAACAGTTACGGAGATGTACCCGCATGTTGCCGAAGTCCCGACCGGTCTGGTCCGTCGCTGCTGCCCTCGCTGTGGGGACGGTCGGCCTGGTCGGCTGCAGCTCCGACAGCGGCTCCGACGAAGCAGCTGCCGACACCACGACGAGCGCCGCGCCGTCGCAGGCCGCGGGCGGCAGCGACCCGTCGAACGAAGTCTGCGCCAAGCTGCAGGACATCTCGGACTACGAGATGCAGTCGATGCAAGCCCTGGCCGGCGCCGATCCGGCGGATTGGCCTGCACTGCAGTCCGCGCTGACGGCGTACTCGTCCGGTCTGGCCGAGCACTACGACCCGGCCATCGACGTCGCCGACGAGCAGACCGCATCGGACCTGACCAAGCTGCGCGACGCCAGCGCCGCCGCCACCGCGAGCGCGGCCGACGCACCGTCGTACGAGGTGTTCAACGAGCAGTCGACCACGTCGATCGACGTCGACACCGCTCAGGCCGCCATCGATGCGAGCACCCGCGTCGATCAGTACGCGCAGAGCACGTGCGGTTTCTCGATCAACCAGCAGTAGTGCGGCTGCATCACGGAGTGAACGGTGGGGCATCTCGCTTCAGGCCCCACCGCCACACCTGCCCGAGGCGCGCCACCCGCGCGCGTCGCGACGCCGACGACGCCCCACCGGCAACCACACCGGCGAGCGTGACCAGAGCGAGTTCCACACGCTGGACGTAGCTCGTCAGTCTGCTGCAGTGATACGACGTCAGGCGGATCGCGGCGTCGGCGCGTGCTCGTTCGACGAGGGTGCCGTGACTCTTTTGCGACGACGCGGCGATGTGCTGAATCTCCGCTCGCCGTGCGACGAGGAGTTCGATTCCCTGCGACGACGCCCGGCGCGACAGGTCCGCATCCTCGCCGTACAGGAAGAATCGCGCATCGAACGGTCCGAGCTCTGCGAGCAGCTCGCGGTCGGCGAACAACGCACCGCCACAGACTTTTTCGACCACCACGACATCCGCGTCGACCTCGGCGAGCGCGGCAGCGAAGCGGTCGCGCTTCCGCTTGCGCGAGATCGAGAAGTTCCACTGCATGTACGCATCGGATTGCACCCGGCCGTCACGGTGAAGCCATCCTCCCACCAGCGATCGTGGGTGGTGGTCGGCCGCGTCGAGGAACCGGGCGAGCCCGTCGGGCGCGAGTGCCGCGTCCGGATTGAGCATCAGAACCGAATCCGCGGTCGACGCGGCGACGCCGTGGTTGACGGCGCGGCCGAATCCGACGTTGCGGTCCATCCGCAACACCCGCATGGTCGACGCGTCGATCGTGTCCTCGACGGGGGTCGAACTTGCGTTGTCCACCAACAGGATCGATCCGTCGACGCCGCATGCTCGATACGACGCCTGCACCGAGTCGGTGCACGCACGGAGCAGGTCGGGGTCGGATTCGAAGCAGACCACGACGACGTCCACGGTCGTACTGCGCGTCATGAGCTCACGTCCTTCTTGTCGAATCCGAGCAGGCCGATTCCGAAGCCGCACAACAGAAGCACCGGTCGAATGTAGAGCGCGTCGTAGAAGAAGCCCGACAGCACGATTGCCAGGATCAGGACAGCTCCGGCGCGGACCCTCGTCGAATCGGACCGCAGCAGAGCGCGAATCGCGATGACCGCGATGGCGACGATGCCGAGCACGGTGACGATGCCGAAATCCCACAGCAGACTGAGGAACAGGTTGTCGACGGTCGTGAACCCCTGGATGCCGAGTCCGCTGCCGAGTGCGTCGAGCAAACTGCGTGCACCGGAACCGAATACGACGCACGCGCCGCTGCAGGTGTCGGACCATTCGTCGAACACGATCGCGGCGTAGTTCCGATTGTCGAGCGACGCGGACCCGGTGAGGCCGCCGAAGTCGAAGACACGTTGGCCTGCCAGCGCCGACCAGTACAGCACCACCACAGTGACGGCAGCTGCCAGCAGCAGCGGCCCGAGCCACGCCGTCCGGTACCCGACGGCCAGCTGCCCCTGCCGACGTCGATACGCAGTCGTCGCGACCGTCAGCACGGCGACGGCTGCAGCGCACAGAACGGCCGAACGGGTGCCCGAGGTCGAGACCGACACTGCCGTGGACACCACGACGACCCATCGCACCGCGGCGCGCCTCGACGCCATCGTCGACGACAGCACCAGAGCCGCGGCACCGACACCGACCGCCACCATTCCTGCGGGCACCGCCTGGCCGATCAGCCCGCGGGACCGGAACGTGTCCCGCGAGTACGCGGTGTAGTGCGGGTCGCCGAACAGCTCGCCGAAGACGTGCTGCTGCACCAGATATTCGACGCCCATCGTCACGGCCAGCGCGACGGACAGGACGACGAGGACGACCAGCGGCTGCCGAAGCGCCACGGCCAGTCCGGCGCCGACGACGATGGGCGCGAGCAGCGTCACGTATCCGACCGGGTTGAAGTTCATCACCTGGTTGAACGTCAGCACGAGGAAGCCGAACAGCAACGCGGGCACCACGATCGTCGTCTCGGCGCGACGAATCGCCCACACCGCGGCCGCCGACCCGACGAGCAGACCGGCCAGTCCGAGGTAGCGCCAGAACGACCCGACCGTGACGAAGTCGACCGGTATCGCGACGACGATCGCTGCGGCAGGCAGCAGCAGCGTAATGCTCCGCCTCCCGCGTCGCTCCGTCCGCACGGTCTCCGCAGGTGCAGGTGTACGTAAGCGAGTGCTGCGTCTCACCTGCGCCGGTATCACCGGCCTCGCCGGGAGCGTCATCGAGCAGCACCTTTCTCGAGCCGCGCCAACGCTTCCAGCGGGTCCTCCCCCGCAAGATCGGTGACGCCGTCCGCCACTCGGTCGTCGTCCCAATCCCACCAGCGCAACGCTCGCAGACGCGCGATGACGTCGTCGTCGAATCGTTTGCGTACCAATGTTGCCGGATTACCGGCAACGATCGAGTACGGTTCGACGCTGCGCACCACGATGCTTCCCGCCGCGACAATCGCGCCGTCGCCGATGTGAACTCCCGAGACGATGGTGGCGCCGAACCCGATCCACACGTCGTTGCCGATCACGACATCGCCCTTGCTGCAGGGGTATCCATCGGTTCCGGCTCCCGGCAGACCCAACTTGTGACGGATCGGGAACGTCGTCAGCCGATCGGTCGGATGGTTGCCGCCGAGCAGGATGTTCACTCCCGCAGCGATCGAGCAGTATCGACCGATACGCAGCCGCGTCGGATCGTTGTCGTACAGGCGCACTTCGGGAATTCCGTAACTGTGCGCGCCCATCTCGACGCGTCCCGACGCGATCAGGTTCCGCAGAACGCGTCGGCGATACCGGTTCGGGTCGACGACCCTCAGCACATGATCGATCATGCGAACACCTCCCGTACGTAGCGGCCTGAGACCGCCCAGAACCACAGTGAGAACGCCACCATGGCGACAGCCCAGACGGTGATCAGCGTCATCCCCGCGCCCGTCGTGATGCCGATTGCGTAACCGAGTACGACGACGGCCGCCAGGGGCACGAGGTAGCGCAGCTCGAAGTCGGGCCTACCTGCGCCGGTCAGGATGTTCACCGGCGCGATGGTGGCGCAGTTCGCGCCGTGTGCCAGTGCGACGAGCAGTACGACGGTCAGCGACGGCGTCAGATCGAGCGCGACGCGCTGGGCCACGAACGCCACGACGCCTGCCCCGATCATCAACGGAACCATCACGAGCAGAACGAGTTTCCGGACTCGGACGAGCAGAACAGTGCCCTGCTCGGACGTCGTCAAACGGGACGAGTCGGCGACAAGTCCGGCAGCAAGCGCGATCAGCACGATCTTCGGAATCATGACGAATCGCGTCACGATGTCGTAGCGGGCGAGCAGTTCCGCGTCTCCGACGAGACCGAGTGCCCACCTGTCGAGTTGGGTGATCAACAGCCCGAGCATCGCGACGACGACGCGAGTCTTCATGAACAGTACGATCGTCTGCCGCACCGATGCCGACGTATCGGCAGCCAGCGCAGCATCGTTGCGGCGCCTGCCCCCTTCGAGCGCGAATCCGAGAACCGCCTGCACGCCGCCTGCCACGACGGTTCCGATGCCGAGCGAGACGATGCCTGCCCCGGACTCGAGCGCGACGAGGGTCGCGACCAATTGCACGGATCCGCCGAAGAACAACACCGCGGTCCGGCGATAGAAATGGCTGCGCCCCAACGCCGCAGCACCGTAGACGACGCCGATGCTGCGCAGCACACCGCCGAGCGAGACGAGCGCGATCAGCATGTAGGCCGACCCACCATCGGCGGTCAGGCCGGCCGCAGTCGAATACGCAGGCCAGATCCCGATGGCCAACGCTCCCAACACGATCGGAGGCAGAGCCGACAACCCGCACAACGTCGTCGACGTGCGAAAGTCGAGGTGGCCACCGCCCGAGAGCTTGGTCGCGAGTGTCGGTGTGCCGAAGTCGAACACGATGAAGATCGTCGACAACGTCGCTGCCAGAGCCCACACGGCGTAGTCGTCGACACTCAGATAAGCGGATCCGAGGATCGGCACGAACGCCACGAAGGCACTCGCGGCTATGGCAGGCAACCCGCCCTTGAGCAACCGAACCGCAAGACTGCGCACACCCGCTTCGGTCGAGGTCACTGCCGCCGGCCCAGCACTCGGCGGCAGCGTTCGACCGACTCGGTCATCGTGGCGCGGCACTCGGCCAACAGATCGGCGTCGATCGTCGGAAACCGTTCGGCGGCATCGCCTTCCCACCGGCCGACCCACGGCATGCCGACGGCGTCGAACACCGGCCCGACCGTGTCGGACGACGACTCGACCCATCCGAACGGCACGGCACCTTCCGTCGCGCCTGCGACGAGGGCGTGGACCCGGTCGCTGACGACGAGCGCACTGCGCGCGTAGACGTCGCGCACCGTCTGTTCCTGGTCGGCGTGATTCTCGACGAACCAGGCACGGTACTGCCCGCCGAGCGCCCGCGACAGATGCTGCGACGTCAGATAGTCGGCCGAGGAGTGCACGAGCACCGCAGGCTCGAGCCCCAGTGCCGACGTCGTCGCGGTGAACCACTCCATCCAGGTATCCGACGGCCTCGGGCGATCACCACGCAGCACCACTGCCGCGAACGGCCGATCGGTCTCCCATCGGTCGACGGGCGTGCCGAGCCGAAAAGCCCAGTCGGGCAGCGGACGGGGATGCCGCCTGCGACAGAGAGCGGCCACGAGACGATACGGCAACAGCACCAACGGATTCGCCGACGACGCGTCGACGCCACGGCCGCGCCAGATCCCGCGCCCGCCGCGCGGGAACGCGACGATCATCAACACCGCCAGCATCCACATGTGCATCGAGTGGCGCACGTTGACCTCGACGCGTCCGGTGTCGACGGCGATGCGCGTCGGCCCGCGCAGTGCACTGACGAATGCCCGCCCGAGCCACACTCGAAAGCTGCCCGTTCGAACGTCGTTCGCGTCCAGGCCGAGTCCGGCGACGTAGTCGGGCGACGACGTGCCCGTCCACACGACGAGGTGCCCGCGCTCACGCAGATAGTCGAGATAGCCGCGCCGCGCGATGGACGACGCGATGTTCCCGGTGCGTCCCGGCGCGCACACGTACACGGTGCTCACGGCGTGGCCTCCACGTGAGGAACGAGACTGCGCAGGTTCTGCACCAACTCGTCCCGTGCGGGTACCGCGCGGCGCATCCCTTCGTCCACATCCGCGACGTAGCGCCGGCGCTCCGACTCGTCGTCCAGTAGGGCACGCACCTGCTGCAGCACACGCGCGGGCTCGAACTTGTTGACGTTGTGCACGTACCGATCGAGACCGAGATCGGCGAACGCACCGAAACCCTTGCGCTCGTACGCAAGATGAACTACGAAGTGCCCGGCTTTCAGCGCCATCAACGCGGCGTGCAAACGCACCGCGACGACGACTCTCGGCGTCTGCGGGGCCAGAAAGTCACCGCGCGGCAGAATCTTTCGCGCACCGACCGAGGCCATGGCGTCGACGTCGTCGTTGCCCGCGGTCGCACTCTGGACGTACCCGTCGAACGTTCCCACCTGATGTGCGAGATCCACCACCAGCGGACCGACCTTCCCGCGTACGGCCCGCACCGTCAGGACGGGCACGGGATCCACATCGAGCCCCCTGCGCTCGATGTGGCCCGCGCCGAGAATGGCCAGATCGCTGAGCCGCCGCACACCGGCGTCGGCGAACTGCGCCAGACTGCGATCGTCCCGCACGTAGAACGCGTCGATCCTCCGCATGCGGCCCGCCAACAGCCTGGTCACCGCGGAGTTCGCCGGGCCGACGCTCTGGGGAAGGTACACCGTCGGTGTGGAGGTTCGGCTCGCCGCCCACAACTGCGGACCGTGCACCAGTGCGGTTTTCAGCGTTTCGACGGCATAGCCGGCGCGCAGGTAGCCACCGCCCACCGCGACGACGAGGTCCGCGTCGTCGAGCTCGCGGAGCAGTCGACGATACGGCCCGGCGTAGCCGGTGAGCGACGGACTCGAATCGACCACGCGTGCATCGATTCCCGTGAAGGTCTCGGGATGCGACGCGGCGATCGTGACGTCGACGCGGTCGCCGAACGCTGCACGCACCAACGCGAGCGTCTCGTCGACGAGCAGTCCGTCACCGGCGTTCTCGGCGCTGTATCCGTGCAGCACGACGACCTTCATGATGCCGCCGCCTTCTCGTACACCCGAAGATGGGCATCCACACTCACATCCCACGTGAACGACGACGCCCACAGACGTCCGCGAGCGGGCACACTGGCGCGCCACTCCGAATCCTCGGCCGCGCGGACGATCCCGTCGGCGATCGCGTCGGCGTCGATGTCACCGAGAACCCCTGCCGGACCGGCGATGTCACGCAACGCGCCCCGGTTCGACGTGAGAACCGGCGCCCCCGCGGCCATCGCCTCGAGCACCGGGAAACCGAATCCCTCGTAGAGACTCGGGAACACGAACAGCGACGTCCGCTGCATCAGCGCACGACGGTCGTCGTCCGAGACGAATCCGACGTGAATCACGTCCGGGCTCTTCGCGATTGCGTCCATGGACGCCTCGAAGTTCCACGCCGGCTTTCCGGCGATCACGAGCGGTAACCCGAGCGCCCGCACGTCGGGACGGCTCATCGCCTCGACGAGTGCGACGAGGTTCTTGCGCGGTTCGATGTTGCCGACGTACAGCAGATACTCGTCGGGAACCCGCCCACGCACGTCGTCGGACAACGACACCGGTTCGGCGAACGCGTCGGCGTCGATACCGTGCGGCACCACGTGGATGGTCGCGAGGTCGACACCGAACACGTCGGCGATGTCCTCGGCACTCGACGCCGACACCGTGACGACGGCGTCGGTACTCGCCACCGCACGTGCGACGCGTGTGCGCCAGATCTTCTCCTGCGCACCGCTACGGACGCCGTCGATCCATCGGCTGGCGATGCCGTGCACCGTGACGACGGACGGCGTTCTCGTCCGCAGCAGAGGGCCCGTGTCGGCGACGTAGTGCAGCACCGCGTCCGTACGCCTGAGGCCCTGCACGGTTTCGGAGAGCATGGTCATCGGTGCCGAACCGTGGAAGCGCATCGACTCGACGGCAGTACCCCTCGCGCGTAGGCCATGCGCCAACGCCCGTGCGTAGGTCGTGTTGCCTCCCACGTGCCGCTCCAGGATGCGTCCCGGCATCAGCACTCTCACCCTGCCCTCCGATACAGAGTGTCGAGTGCGAGCGACTGGACCGCGGGCGAATGAACGGCCACCGATTCCCTCGTCTCCCTCTGCGCGCGGTGCCGGTAGGCCCGATCGGAGAAGAATCGGTCGACGGCGTCGGCAGCGGCACGGGGGCAGTTCCGCGTCAGCGGGAATCCGAGCCCTTCGAGGGCGTCGATGCCGCGCGCCAGGATCGGTGTCCCGACGGCCGCAGCTTCGAGCAGGGTGATCGGCGCACCCTCCCACTCGGCGGAATGCAGGTACAGATCGGCGGCCGCGATGTGCTTCTTGACCAGGTCGGACGGCACCCACCCGGTGATGGCGACGCCTGCCTGTTCGAGCACCTCACGCATGTCGGCGTCACCGTCGCCGACCCACGTCCAGCGCACGTTGCTGTGCGACGCACGGGCTACTTCGGCGAAGAACAGCGGATCCTTCTGCGCCGAGATCCGCCCTGCCATGACGACCTCGGGTCTGCCGTCGGGACCGTGGTCGGACGGCGGCACGAGTGCGGCGTCGGGTACGACGTTGGGCAGGTAGGTGACCTCGGTGGACGGGCCTGCCATGCGCGCTGCGGACGCGGCCTCGAACGGGCTGATCGCTGCGATCGTCTGCGCTCGTCTGCTCAGCACCGTCTCGATCGCGCGGTAGGCCGACCGTGCGGCGCCGGAGCTGTCACGACGCAAGAATGCGTACGCGTGCGGGGTGTAGACGACCTTGATATCCGGTCCGAAATCGAACAGACGCAACAATCCGGCGAAACTGGAATGCAGATGAATTGCATTCGGTTTCGTGCGGAGGATATGCGCTCGTGCCGCCCGGATGAAACCGGCCAAAGACCCGTTGTAACTGATCGATTCGGCACCGCACGGCTCTGCGATGTCGTGTTCAGACCGCGTTCGCACCAGAACCTGATGAACGAGCGACGGAGAATTCTCGATGTAGCGAGAAATGGCGGATTGAACCCCGCCTCCGTATGCCTCCGAAATATGAAGGACATCCGCTCGGCACACATGTGTGCCCGTAATTCGTTGTGTCACTGCAACTCCCCGACGAAGTGCGCTTTGTGTAACCTGCATGCACAGATGAGCGAGCTGCCCACACGGCGCTGATACGGCCGGACGGCTCGACCTCTGATTCGAACGACTCGACACGGCATTTCGACGCCGATTCTGTCATCCAAGGGAATGACACACCGTCGTTCGATCGTTGTCAAACCGAGATGGAATTCGAGCCGCGTCGGTATCGACAATCATCGATGAATCGATTTATTTCATCGAATGAATGCCTTTCGGCGAACGCCGCGATACCGATTCGACGAATTCTTGCACCACACGACCGGTCCGACGCGACATTCCGCGGGCCGTCACGCTCGAAACGATCCGTAAACCGTTCGAATCCCCGAAAAACGCGCACTTGGCTCGCGTCAGATCAGTTCCTGATGCCCGGACGGGCGACAGACGGTGTTCCACAGCTCCGCGGTCTGGATAGCCCAGAACGCGGCGAATTCCAGTATCAGCGCAGCTTCGGCGACGAGCACGAACAACGTCCACTCCACCGTCGCCGACAACACGAGAACGGCGATCAACGTGGCCAGCATGACGATTCCGACGATCCGATACGCGAGGACGTACCGATCCGATTCGGAGAGAACGGCATCCGCCCAGATCGCAAGAATCACGAACGCGAACATCGCCACCGCAGCGAGGCTGTGGCCGTGCCGCTCGAACCAGTGCGGCGTGAACACGAACGTGTACGCCAGCACCGCCGTGACGATCCCGCCGACGATCCGTGCGAGCGTGCCGACCGGCGTCCACGACGCCCCGAACGCGCCGGACGCGAACGACACCGACGCCACGAGAACGAGGAGAGCACCGACGACGACGCTCGATACGTTGTTGCCGATCGCATGACCTGCGTTGTAGTCGAGCGGCAAACCCGGCCCACCGCACAGGCCTCGCATCCGGCCGCCGCCGTCGGGACCGAGGTTGGTCGGCCATCCAGTCGGAACGGTGGCGACGACGAACGCCCACAAGCCGGCGAAGTCGTACAGGACGTCTTCGGTATCCGAACTGCCCTTGTAGACGAGCAGCAACGTGCCGAGGGCACACAGCACAGCGATGAAGACAGTGTGCACGTCGGTGAAAAAGTAGGCGCTGATGGATGATTGGAGACACCATCCGGCGGACGCGACCTGGATGAAGACCGAGACGAAGAGCATCAGCACCAGAATCACTACGCCGATCCGGAGGCTGCGATACGTACCGAGAACGGCGGCGACCGGGAAACCGTCGCCATCCCCGTTTCCAGTCACGCAGCCTCCCATGTCGACAGGTACCGAACACTTCATTGAACATCGGACCGGCGATGTGCGGGCCCGAAATGGATCGAGTTCGACGCGCCGCCCGCAGCAGCGAACCGATGGTTTTGTAATGAACTAAGGTCACGATCAGATGAACTACTCGACCATCGACGACGACACACGGCACCTCGGGTGCTCCGGAGGACTCATGCCGTATCGAACCGGACGCGTACCGATCGCGCGTCGCCGGCTCCGGTCGTCGGCCATGATTCTGCTGGCAGGTGCGTCGCTGTACGGCGTCACGGCGTGTACCGCCGGCGCACGTGACGTCGCCGAACCGACGCCGGTCGTGGAGACCACATCCCCCACGAGGGTCGCGTCGTCCACGCCGACCCCTGCGCCGACGACGCCCTCGACGCCTCCCCCGCTGATCCCGCCCAGCGTCGTCGCGACGGCAGAGCCGGTTCCGTCCGTCGACTACGACGTTCCCGCGATCCCGCCTGCCGAGACGACGGAGTACGTTCCTGCACCGCCCGTCGACAACGGCATCGCGACGCCATCCCCTGCACCGCCCGAACCGTCGATGCCCCCGCCGAATCCCGTCGATTCGCGTGGATTTCCGCTCGGCACCACGTGCGGTGCGGTGTCGTGCACGTCGCCGGACGGAGTCACGTTCGTCAACCCCGATGCTGTGCCGAATTTCGGAACTCAGCCGTTCGATCAGCTGTGTGAGCAGACCATCTGCTCACCTGGTTTCCCGCTGACCCCCGGGCTGCCGTCCACCGGAAGTGCCGGCTAGCCGGCTGAATCAGGTCACGAGGCCTTCGCTCCGCAGCCAGTCGTAGGCGACGTCTGCGGGATCTTCACCGTCGATGTCGACGCGCCCGTTGAGTTCCTGCATCAGGTCGTCGTTCAAGCGCTCGGAGACGACGGCCATCAGGTCGGCGATCTCGGGATGCTGTTCGAGAACCGCACCCCGCACGACGGCCGTTCCGCTGTAGGGCAGGAAGAACTTTCGGTCGTCGTCGAGCACGGTGAGGTTCAGATTCTTCACGCGCCCGTCGGTCGTGTAGACCATGCCGAAGTTGCACGGTGCGCTCTGCGCCGTCGAGGTGTAGACGACGCCTGCATCCATGCGCGTCACCTGGTCCGACGGTACCCCGTCGGGCGCGTTGAGCGGAATCCCGTACGTCTCGAGCATTGGCACGAATCCGTCTGCGCGGCTGAAGAATTCGTCGTCGACGCAGAACGTCCGGTCCCCGATCGGGAGCTGTGCGACGTCGGACAGCGACGTGACACCGAGCCTTTCGGCGGTACCGGCCGACGCGGCGAACGCGTACGTGTCGTTGAAGTTGGCGGGCGGCAGCCATTCGAGGTCGTAGTCCTGCTTCTCGATGTCGTGGACGCGCTGCCACAGCTCGTCGGGGTCGGCGATCGTCTCGGTTTCGCCGTGGTAGTTGACCCAGCCCGTTCCGGTGTACTCCCACAGGATGTCCGCGTCACCGTTCAACTGCGCCTGACGCGACGACGCGGACCCCGGTGCCCCGGTGAGGTCGGTGACGTTCGCGCCCGCCGCGGCCAGGTAGGTCGCGGTGATCTTGCCGAGAAGCACACCCTCGGTGAAGCTCTTGGACGTCACCACCAACGATGCGCCGTCGAGCGGCGTCGTGTTCTCGGTCAACGTGGTGCTCTCGAACGTTCCGGACGAGCTCACGAGCCCACATCCCGACGCGAGTGCCGCGATCAATGCGGCTCCGAGTGCTGCTCTGCCTCTCATGCCACTCCTCGCGGGGTTGCGACGAGCTCGACGAGTCGCCCGAGCCAGTCGATGATCAAGGCAAGCAGTGCCACCAGAACGGCGCCGGAGATCAGGAGTTTCGGCAGGAACAGCGTCACTCCGGTCGTGATGAGCGTGCCGAGGCTCGTGGCACCGATGAACGTACTGAGCGTCGCGGTGCCGACGAGAATCACCAGTGCGGTGCGAACTCCGTTGAGGATCACCGGAACTGCGAGCGGCAGCTCGACCTGTGCGAGTGTCCGGACGCCGGAGAATCCGATGCCGCGGGCCGCTTCGATGGTTCGTTTGTCGACCTGATCGATGCCGGTGATGGTGTTCTGGAGAATCGGCAGGATCGCGTAGACGACGAGACCGACTACGGCAGTGCGGAATCCGGTGCCGAGCCACATCGTCAGCAGCACGATCAAACCGACTGCGGGCGCGGCCTGGCCGACGTTCGCGAAGTTGACGACGAACGGCTTGAACGGCTTCGCCCTGTCCCGCGTCAGCAGGATGCCGAGCGGGATGGCGATCGCGATGACGATGACCGTGGCCGTCAGCGTCAGCTTGATGTGGTCGAAGATGGTGTTCTGCAAGTTCGCCCACCCGAGCGACGCCTCTTCCGTCGGCGTCAGCGTCGTCGTTGCGTACCAGGAGAAGTAGCCGACGCCGAGAATCACGATGAGCAACGGTTCGAACCACACATCCATCGGTGTTCGCCGCAGCCGGTTCATGCGGAAGGGCTCTCGCCATGCGCGGTGTACGAGACGTGGCCGTCGCCCTCGCGAGCATCGGACAGCTGACTGCGGATGACGGCCATGACCGTGGCGATCGTGAGCGACCCGGTCACCGCGCCGCGGCCGTCGGTGACGAGGACGCCGCCCTGGCTGGCCGCCAACATCGTGTCGAGGGCGTCGTTCAGGGTCGACGACGGCGCCACCGTCGGGAGACGGTGGTCGACGTAGTCCGAGATTCGGTCCTTCGTCGCCACCTCGTCGAGCGACGGCCACGACCGGGGGCGGCCGTCGGCGTCGACGACGACGATCCACGTGACACCTGCGGCTTTCGCACGGGCGATGACCTCGTGCGAGTCGTCGCCGACGCGTGCCGTCACGACCGGTTCGTGGTCGACGTCCTTGACCCTCGAGAGCGTGAGGTGCGCGAGCGTGGCGCCCGAGCCGATGAACTCCTCGACGAACGGAGTGGCGGGACGCGCGAGAATTTCCTCGGGCGACGCGTACTGCTCGATCTTGCCGCCTTCGGACAGGATGAGCACCTTGTCACCCAGCTTGGTCGCTTCCTCGAAGTCGTGGGTGACGATGACGATGGTCTTGGCGACCTCGTGTTGGATCGCGATGAGGCTGTCCTGCAATCGAACTCGCGTGATCGGGTCGACGGCGCTGAACGGCTCGTCCATGAGCAGAACCGGCGGGTCCGCGGCGAGAGCACGTGCGACGCCGACGCGTTGCTGCTGGCCGCCGGACATGTCCTTCGGCAGCCGGTCGCGGAAGGTGTCCGCGTCGAGCCCGACGAGGTCGAGCAGATACTCCGTGCGTTCGGCGATCCGCTTCTTGTCCCACCCGAGAACTCGCGGTATCGCGCCGATGTTCTTGGACACCGACCAGTGCGGGAACAACCCGCCGGCCTGGATGACGTAGCCGATCGACTGACGAAGCTTGTCGGGGTCCTCTCCCGTGACGTCGCGGTCGCCGATGAACAGCCGTCCCTCGGTCGGCTCGATCAGACGGTTGATCATCTTCAACGTCGTCGTCTTGCCGCAACCGGACGGTCCGACGAACGCGACGATGTGGCCTGCCTCGATGTCGAGGTCGATCTTCTGCACGGCGGGCTTGGCCTGGCCGCGGTACTGCTTGACGACGCCGTCGAGCCGAATCGAGGCACCGGTGACGGTCCGTTCGGTGTCGGTCATGACAATCCCTTCGAGATGGTGAGGCGCCCGAGGAGGACGAGCAGCGCGTCGAACACCAGGGCGATGACGACGATGAGAACCGTTCCGGTGAAAGCCATCTCGACGGAATTGGTTCCGCCGAGCCGGGACAGACCGTTGAAGATCAGCGAGCCGAGACCGGGGCCGAGGACGTACGCGACGATCGCGGCGACACCGACCACCATCTGCGTCGACACCCTGATTCCGGTGAGGATGACCGGCCACGCCATCGGCAGCGACACCGAGAAGAGGATGCGGACACGCGAGAGCCCGATTCCCTGGGCGGACTCGATCACCGTGTCGGGCACACCGCGGAGTCCGACGATCGCGTTGCCGATCACCGGCATGGCCGCGAAGAACGCCAGCATGATGAACGACGGCACCACGCCGAGCCCGAACGGCACGATCAGCAGCGCCAGGAGGGCAAGGGACGGGATCGTCAACGCGACGCGGCTGCTGGTCAGG
Organism: Rhodococcus sp. Eu-32; assembly: GCF_003336925.1. NCBI lineage: Bacteria > Bacillati > Actinomycetota > Actinomycetes > Mycobacteriales > Nocardiaceae > Rhodococcus > Rhodococcus sp. Eu-32. The sequence goes on from NZ_QGNK01000002.1 coordinate 231,562, forward strand.
GTCAGCGAGGAGAACAACGGAAGCCGATGCACCGCAACGGCTGTCGCGATGGCGACGAGCGTACCGACCAGCACCGTCTGGAAAGCGAGCGATGCATGTTGGTACGTCAGAAACGCGAGAAACTCGCCTCGCCCCTGAAGGTAATTCCAGAGGTTCACGAAACTCCTTCGGGCAGCGGGCTTTCAAGAGGACACAGTGAAACCGTCGACACCCCCGTGTGTCGTCGGCGACGATACCGGCCGTTTCGCATTCACGCCCGATTTCAGGGAAATGGTCGACTGGTCGAACTCCAGGCCCAGCCGAGCCGTGTGCTTGCGTACCAGCGGAAACGGTCGAGGCTGCGACGGCGCGCCCTCCCAGCGCCGAATTCGAATCAGCTCGAGCAAAACTCCACCCGTGCGCGCGAATGTATAGCCCGCTATACATTCGCGCGCACGTCGCCTGTTTGGATCAAATCCAGAAAACCCTCGCGCGATCCGCCGATCCCTCCTAGTGTTGGGGGCATGGCTTCGGCATCCGACACTGCGGCCCGGCTCCGCGCCGCGGGACTTCGCGTCACGCAGCCGCGCATCGCCGTCATGGATGCCGTCCGCGCCAACCCGCACGCCGACACCGAGACCATCGCGAGCATCGTGCCGAACACGTCACGTCAAGCCGTCTACGACGTGCTCGACGCGTTGTCGACGGCAGGTCTACTGCGCCGGATCCAGCCTGCAGGACATCGTGCACGGTACGAGTCGCGCATCGGCGACAATCATCACCACATCGTGTGTCGCACTTGCGGTCTCATCGCCGACGCGGAGTGCGCGACGGGCAAGACCCCGTGCCTGACGGCGTCGGACGACCATGGTTTCGCGCTCGACGAAGCCGAGGTCATCTTCTGGGGAACGTGCCCGAAGTGCGCCGCACCCACCGAAACTCGATCACACCCGTGATCGTTCCAGATCGACCAGCCCACCGTCGAAAGGAATGCAGTGACCTCCGATAGCCGCCCGCCGAACCCGGACACGGGAACGCAGAGCACCAGTGAAAGCGAAAACCCGGTCATCGAGTCGCCCAAGCCGAAGCGCGACAGGCCGCTGACCAACAAGGACTGGTGGCCGGAGCAGATCGACCTGTCGATCCTTCATGCACACACCTCCAAGTCCACCCCTCTCGGCGAATCCTTCGACTACAAGGCCGAATTCGCGAAGCTCGATGTCGACGAGCTGAAGGCCGACGTCACCGCGGTACTCACCGACTCCAAGGACTGGTGGCCCGCGGACTACGGCAACTACGGCGGCCTGTTCATTCGCATGAGCTGGCACGCCGCAGGCACCTACCGCATCTACGACGGCCGTGGCGGCGGCGGGCAGGGCGCACAGCGCTTCGCACCGCTGAACAGCTGGCCGGACAATGCGAACCTCGACAAGGCGCGCCGCCTCCTGTGGCCGGTCAAGCAGAAGCACGGCAACAAGATCTCGTGGGCCGACCTGCTGGTCTTCGCCGGCAACGTCGCTCTGGATGCCATGGGATTCGAGACGTTCGGTTTCGCCTTCGGCCGCGAGGACATCTGGGAGCCGGAGGAAGTCTTCTACGGACCCGAGGACACGTGGCTGGGCACCGACAAGCGGTACTCGGGTGAGCGCGAGCTCGCCAAGCCCCTCGGTGCGACGACGATGGGCCTGATCTACGTCAATCCCGAAGGCCCGGAAGGCGAGCCCGACCCGGTCGCCGCGGCGCACGACATTCGTGAGACGTTCGGCCGCATGGCGATGAACGATGAGGAAACCGCCGCACTCATCGTCGGTGGTCACAGCTTCGGCAAGACGCACGGCGCGCGTCCTGCGGACAAGATCGGACCCGAGCCCGAGGGTGCCCCCGTCGAGCAGCAGGGCCTCGGCTGGAAGAACGGCTACGGCACCGGCAAGGGCGAGGACCAGGTCACCAGTGGCCTCGAGGTCGTCTGGACCAAGACGCCGACGGTGTGGAGCAACGGGTATCTGGAGAATCTCTACGGCTACGAGTGGGAGCTGCAGAAGAGCCCCGCGGGCGCGTGGCAGTTCGTCGCCAAGGACGGCGCGGGCGCAGGCGAGATCCCCGATCCGTTCGGCGGGCCGGGACGCGCACCGACGATGCTCGTCACCGACGTCGCATTGCGTGAAGATCCGATCTACGCCGAGATCACCCGGCGTTGGCTCGATCACCCCGAAGAGCTGTCCGAGGCGTTCGCGAAGGCTTGGTACAAGCTGCTGCACCGCGACATGGGACCGATCGAGCGTTACCTGGGCCCGTGGGTTCCCGAGCCGCAGCTGTGGCAGGACCCGGTTCCGGCTCGCCCGTCGACGCTGATCGACGACGCCGATATCGCGTCGCTCAAGGCGAAGATTCTCGAAACCGGCCTGTCGGTACAGCAGCTCGTCGGCGTCGCGTGGTCTTCGGCCGCGAGCTTCCGCAAGACGGACTTCCGCGGCGGCGCCAACGGTGCACGCATCCGTCTCGAGCCGCAGAAGAACTGGGAGGCCAACGAACCCGCGGTCCTGGCCGAAGTTCTGAGCGCACTCGAGCAGGTGCAGAAGAATTTCAACGGCAGCGGCGACGGCGGTACGCAGGTGTCGCTTGCGGACATCATCGTCCTGGCGGGTGCTGCGGCCATCGAGAAGGCCGCACGCGACGCCGGCCACGAGGTGACCGTTCCGTTCACCCCGGGGCGCACCGACGCGTCGCAGGAGAACACCGACGTCGATTCCTTCGCGGTGTTGGAGCCTCGCGCCGACGGCTTCCGCAACTTCTTCAAGGAGGGCGAGGAGACTCCTGCGCAGGTGCTGTTCCTCGATCGCGCGTACATGCTCGATCTGACCGCGCCTCAGGCGGCAGTGCTCGTCGGCGGTCTGCGTGCCCTCGGCGCGAACCATGGCGGCACGAAGCACGGCGTGTTCACCGACCGTCCGGGTGTGCTGACGAACGACTTCTTCGTCAACCTGCTCGACTCGGACACCGAGTGGACCAAGACCGGCGACGACGAGTACGTCGGCAAGACTCGGGCGACGGGTGAGCAGCGCTGGACGGCCACCGGGCTCGACCTGATCTTCGGTTCGCATTCGCAGCTGCGTGCGATCTCGGAGGTGTACGCGCAGGCCGACAACGGTCGTAAGTTCGTCGACGACTTCGTCGCGGCATGGGTCGAGGTAGCCAACAACGATCGGTTCGATCTGAAGTAGCCGAGTCTCGACCAGGATTGACCCAGAAGCCCCCGGGGTATGACGCAGCGGATCATGTCCGCGTCGACCCGGGGGCTTTTGTTTTGACGACCAGCGCCACGCCACCTCTCGCGACTCAGCAGGAGTCGACCGCTCCTGCGGTCGTAGAGCAGCCGATTCTGTTGGACCTCGCGTCCGTGCGGCTGCTTCTCGACGCGCTCGGAGCGATCGCGTTGTTCGTCACGGCGACGGTGGCGCTGTCCATCCACGAAGCGGTCGCCGTGACGGCTGCCGTCGGAATTCTCGTGCTCGGCGCCCGCGGATTCAGGCGGCTCGCCCGACGTTCGTTACCTTCCCGTGATGTTCGTGATTAAAGCGTGACCTTCTGACAACCCTTCCCGCAACCTGAGGCTGAGAAGGTATTCACAGACGTAGAAGCACTGAAGAAGCCGGTGCGCCCCGATATTCCATTTGTGAAGACGAAGGGGAATGCAACATGACCGTTACAGAACCCGTGGCCGACTTCATTGCGCACATCGCAGATCAGGAACCACCGGCTCACACAACTCGCTACTCGCTCGACTCGGAGTCCTACTCCGCCGACTACGCGGTCCTCCGCGCCTCCGGTGAGCTCGACATGTCCGCTCGGGTCGATTTCGTCGAGACTCTCGACCGGATGGCAACCGAGAACGCGCACGTTCGCGTCGACCTGTCCGAGGTGTCGTTCATGTACTCCGGTGTAGCCAACGCCATCATCGACAACGCCCGCATCAACGACGGAACGGTGAGCGTCTTCGCGCCGACCCGCCCGGTGCGCATGATCCTCGACGTCCTCGGCGGCGGAGACTTGGTGGTCGACCAATAGAAAAGACCAGTAGGATCGAGTCCGCGTCGAGCAGCCGGCGCTGACAATCGCCGCACACGCGTCGACGACCTGCTTGCAGATTCATGCCGGATGAGCCTCCAATTGCGTCGTCGGTCGCCAGTGCGCGACGACACTCCGACGCTGGAGGCTCGTTCTGCATGACTTCTGCTTACGAACACGCTGCCGTGCACACCAGTTCCGAATCGCCCACGTTGCTCGAGCTGGAGGTTTCCATGCAGTTCGCGCCGGTGCGGCGGCTCGACGATGCCGCGTTGGCTGCAGTCGAACTGCAGCTCAGCGGCCCGAGTGGGTCGGCTCTCGAATCCGCTCATGCCCTGCGCCGGGCTGCGCAGATGATGGACCAGAGAGCAGAGTACGACGACTGCAAGCTCGAGTTCTCCCGCAGCGATGTCGCGGCGTCGATCGCCGGAACTCTCCCCCTACTCGTGACGGTCGATTCTCAGTCGCGAGCCGCGCTGGAGGCTCCCGCCTCGGACAGCCCCGAACGACTGATCGTGACCGTGAACGTCGCGGACATCATGAAGAACCCCCACGAAGCCCTCGGGCGAGTGCAGACCGCCCGTTCGCACGGCCGTCTGATCGCTCTCGACGGCGTGGGCGCCGAACTGCATGCCGCGACGTTGCTGTCGCTCATCGAGCCGGACATCGTCATCACGGCACGAGAGTTCATCACACGGACGATCGACTTCGAGATCGGATCCCTGGCGCACGCGTTGGCCGCCTACGTCGAGCGTACGAACGCGGTCGTGATCGCCGAGGGCATCGACAGCGAGGCCGCCCGTCTGTCGGCGCGGACCATCGGAGCAACCTACGGCCTCGGCGCTCTCTATCCGCCGCTCGGGAGCCCGGACGAGCTGCTGCGTGAGAACGTCGTTCCCATTCCGAACTCTCCGGTGTGGAGCACCCCGGCATCCGACGTGGGCACGCCGTACGGCATCGTCAGCACGCACGCGGAGTCGCGTCGCGGAACCAAGCGCCTCCTCGTGCAGATGAGCAAGACCCTCGAGTCCCAGGCCGTCGCGATGGGGTCGTCGATGCTGGTCCTCGGAACCTTTCAGCGGGCCAAGCACTTCACACCGACGACTGCGATGCGGTGGCGTCACATGTCCGAATCCATCGGTTTCGCCGGCGTCTACGGCGTGGGACTGTCGCACATGCTCGACGGACGCATCCAGCACGCACCCCTCGACGAGGACGACGACCTCGTCAACGAGTGGGCCGTCGTCGTCCTCGGGCCGCACTATTCCGCTCTGTTGTCCGCCAGGGACCGTCACGACAACGGACCCGACCTCGAGCGCACGTTCGACTTCGTGCAGACGTACGACCGGACGACGGTCGTGCAGGCAGCGCACACGATCATGAGGCGCTTCGTCACGGCGTAGACGGCTGCACAGCGGCGCCCTCCGTTCCTTAGCCACCCGAAATTACCGACGAGTTCTCCGACATCCGTCGGGCATCGGCCGTAGTATCTGGTCAACGTGGTTGAGGAGTAGCCCGTAGTCGAACGAACCGGACTGCGGTGTGCTGCGAATTTCCGTTCTGCATGCCGCCGTCCGACGAGGCACGGAGGGTATCGATGACGCTACTCGACTCGGTGCATACTGCACCTGCGTCCATACGAATGTCGTTCTGCACACCGATCGTCCTGGACGCGAACGTGTTTGCGATGTCCGTGGACGAGCCGGCGGGCGGGCCCGTCGTCGTCCGCGTGTGCGGCGGATTCGATCCGGCGTCGACGCGCGAGTTCGAACACTGCGTCGACGACGCACTTACCTCCGGTCGCCCGATCGTGATCGATCTGATGGACGTCGAACACATCACGCCGCGGGCTACATCCGCACTTGCCAAGGCGTCGGTTCGGTTGAGCCACAGCCGATCCTGCATCACCGTCGCCTGTCGATCCTCGGTGCGGGGCACCATCGTCAGCCTCGCGGGCACCGTCGACTGTCACGACACGTTGGCGCAGGCCATCACGGCGGCTCTGCCGTCGCCGACCGAGTCCGCCGATAACCGTCCGCTGGCCACGACCACCGTGCCGACGAAGAACGACGCCGTCGACGCATTGCACGGAACCTATTTCTGACTCTTTTCGTGGGCGACGCCCCAGCCACGGGGTGTAAGTCGGTCCTGAGCGGGTAACCTGTTCGCCCCTGGGCGCAGCAACTGCTCGGCGGAATTCTGCTGCCGGCGCATTGGAGGAACAATGTTCGGAATGTCCAGCACGCGGGAAGAATCTACCGGACCTTCGGAATTCCACGGCGCCTACAACCGCGAGAATCGTGGCGAAACCCCAGTTCAGACCCTCGATCGCAACTGGATATCGCTGTTGCAAGAACTGCGCGTCGTACAGACCGGCGTGCAGTTGTTGACCGGTTTTCTGTTGATTCTTCCGTTCCAGGAAAGATTCCATCGACTTCCCGATTACGGCAAAACAGTGTTCATGCTGACGGTGGTGTCGGCCGTTGCGGCCACCATTCTGTTGGTCGCGCCGGTGGCGATGCACCGATTGTTGTTTCGACGACGTGCCGTCGCGCAATTGGTCGCCGCAGCACACCGCTCCGCGGTCGCCGGTCTCATTTTCCTCGGACTCGCAATGACCGGCGTCGTCGTGCTCGTCGCCGAAGTCGTGATGGGAGGCGCGGCGGCAGCCGTCGGTGGGTCCGTCGCAGGCGTCGCCTTCGTATCGATGTGGGTGGTCGTCCCGCTACGCATGCGCCCACGCGCGGGGACGCAGAATACCGACGAGTCGTACGTGGACGCGTCGAAAAACAAGTCGTAGTCAGCTTTTCGCGGAATACAGTCGAGCGAGTTCTTCGAGAACCTCTTCTGCCCGTTCCGCTCCGTCGTGATGCCCCGCTCGGCGGAGAACGTCACGATGCGCGGCGAGTTGTGCGCACAGCGCTGGAATCGCTTCGGCGGGAATGGCGTTGACCGGACGTTCCGTGTGGAAGACCTCTTCGACGGCCTCGATCAGATTTCTGTCAGGCATGACGCGGCGGCTTTCTGCGGATGCGGTGAGTCGCGTTCGCCGAAAAGGCACCTCGAGCAGGGAATTCGGCGAACGGAGTGAGTCGATGTCGACTCCGACCGGCACGTGCTCGACCAGGTTTCGTGGACGATACCACGCATCCGACACCTTACGAGCGACGCGTCACTGCTTTTCGGGCGCCCGTTCGAAATCACGGGTAGTGTAGGAGGAACCGCCGCGTCTCCCGAGCAACGGCGGCCGACCACGTCACCTCGAGCCCGCGGGCAGACGTCGAAGTGTGTCGCGCTCGCGCACTGCGACACGATCCAATCCCGATCCGGCGCTTGATCGCCCGGTCGACCGGAGGTGCCCCATGGCGTCGGAATCCTTACCCAACGTGATCTGGACCGAATCACGGAAGCGTCAATACTGGTGGGACAGAGTTGTTTTCGGAGAACACCCCTCCACGTCGAACAGCGTGACACCCCCGCCTACTCCGACCCACCGAGCTGATACCACGCGGAGAATGCATTCTGCGTAGTGCACCGAAACCTTCGGCGGAGCAGGGTTAGAAACAATCGGACAGGGGCACCCTCGGGTACCGACTACGGAGGTACCTGTGACCGCAGCCCGAGAACGTACATACCCCACCATCAGCGTCGACGACGGCGTCTACGCTCCTCAGGAGGATTCTTATCTCCTGTGTTCGGAAATCACATCGCTCGGGATTCTTCCCGGTGCCCGCGTTCTCGATCTGTGTACCGGTAGCGGTATTGCCGCGATCGAGGCCGCGCGCAGCGGAGCACGCGAGGTGTTCGCCTACGACATCTCCGAGAAGGCGGTGTCGTGCGCTTCGGCCAACGCCGTCGCCAACGGCACGAACGTGAACGTCTGCCTCGGAACCCTCACCGACGCGCAGCGCCACGGTCCGTTCGACGTCGTCGTGTCCAATCCCCCCTACGTTCCCTCCCCGAACGAGCCGGAAGGCATGGGTCTGCACCGGGCCTGGGACGCCGGCGATCGCGGCAGAACCGTCCTGGACCTGCTCTGCTCCAGCCTGTTCGATCTGCTCGCGCCGGGCGGAGTGGCCGTGTTCGTCCAGTCCGAGTTCGCCGACGTCGACGAGTCCGTGCGGCAGCTGCGTCTATCCGGTCTCGACGCATCGGTGGTGAGACGACAGACCATCGAATTCGGACCGGTCATGCACGAACGTGCAGCGTGGTTGGAAGCCACACGTCAGCTCGACGTCGGTCGTCGACACGAGGAACTGGCCGTCATCTTCTGCCGCAGGCGTGACGCGAATCGTCGCTGACTGACCCGAAACCTTCCGATCGAACTGGCTGGTATATAAAATTCAGTTGTTTGTTCGACAGCGTGTCGATCCTGCATCCAGCAGCCGACGCGCTTGCCCGGAAGGACATCTGGATGTCGTACGACCGCGGAGAAGACCGTTCTTCACGGCATGCGGAACTACCCGCTCTTCTTGCTCAGTTCGCGCGCGACATGCGCGACGAACGCAGGTCCACGTCGAATACGCTCGACGGCATTCTCCACACGGCTATCGAGCTCGTCGACGGCGCGGACAGCGGCTGCATCACGACGCTGACCAGAGGCGAGCGCACAGTGGTAGCTGCAACCGACGAGATGGCCGAGGAACTGTGCCGTCGACAGTACGAATACGGTGAAGGTCCCATCGCATCGGAGGTGCGCCACTTCGATGTCGTGGTAGCCGACGATCTCGGTATCGAAGATCGCTGGCCTCAATTCGCCGCAGGCGCCGTCGACCAGGGTGTGCGGTCGTTGGTCGCGTTCCAACTGTTCAGCAACGGCGACGACGTCGGGGCGCTCGTGCTCTACAGCAACGAGGCAAAGGCGTTCGGGCCCGACGCCGTTTTCACGGGGGAGGCACTGGCCGCCCACGCTGCGATCGCCTTGCTCAGCGCGCGGGACAACGAGCAGTTTCGTGCGGGCCTGGCCAGCAGGGACATCATCGGCCAGGCGAAGGGCATGATCATGGAGCGGTACAAGATCGACGCGAATCAGGCTTTCGAATTGCTGACCAAACTGTCGCAGCAGCAGAACATTCCGCTCAGAAGGGTCGCGGAGGAGTTGGTCGAGGCAGAGCGTCCGTAGGTCGGCCCTCCCGGCTGTTCCGGTACGCCGACTGTCGAACCGCTCGAAGCCATTCGGGCGCAGGCCGGACCTGCGGGTGACTGTTCCGAACCGAATCGAAACCGACCTGGGCGTCCGAGATGCCACTCGGGCCGGTCGGACGAAGGTACGCCAAGGGCACGAAATCGTCTGGCCCGCATGCCTGGTCGATGCGAAATTCCATTCGATTGCTGAACAGCGCGTCGCGCGCGTTCTCCACATTCATGGCGCCGGTGGGCGATTCGGTCGCCACGGCGCGAAGCCACCACGAACGCCCGTCGTACTGCAGAGGCATCAGCGTCGAGAACTCGGTGGTTCCCCACGACCGCGCCGGCCACGGAATCATGCGGCCGACGATCCCGCTGCCCGATCCCGCGAGCAGTACGTCCCAGTCCTGCTCGTCCGGTGACCGTCCGAATCTGCGAAACGCCAGTCCCCCGATGTCGGGTAAGCCGAACGGCAGTCCGATCCCCTTCGACAGGCGCGCGAGCACGTCGCCCGACTGCAGCGGCAGCCCGTGCCCGTCCGGCGCCACGCGGCGCACCTCACCACGGAACACGACGCCGTCGGGATGGAACACCCGGGCCCGACGCATCGCCGACGCCGCACGAAAAGGCATACCTACCAAGGCTGAAAAATCCATGCGCTCCCTCGACTTCCGGACGCACGGATTCCCCACGGCGGCAGGTATCAATCCTCACGAGCGAGTTCGGTTGCTACGCAACCCCGAGCGCGGCTGGTTTGCCACGTCGACCCGGGGGTATCACGTCGTTCGGATACATCGACCGACCCGACAACGAGGGGTGTGCGTGATTTACGCTGCGCGAAACAAGGCTGCGCGAAACAAGGAAACGGACGGCGGGCGCTCGTGAGTGCGGACAAGTTGCACATCGCGATCGTCGCCTCGAACCGCTTCCCCATCAAGCAACCGTTCGCGGGCGGACTCGAAGCGCACACGTGGCACCTGGCCCATTCGTTGGCCGACGCCGGGCACGAGGTGACCCTCTTCGCCGGGCCCGGTTCGGACTCCGCGCCCGGCATTGCATGCCTCGACGTGCAGGTCCTCGAATTGTCTCCGCAGGCCCGCGCCGACGTCTCGATGCCGTCGGACACGTTCATGTCGGATCATCACGCGTACCTGCGGCTCATGCTGGATCTGGCGGCCAGCAGCCAGTACGACGTCGTGCACAACCACAGCCTGCATTACCTGCCCATCGCGATGGCGCGAACACTTGCGACGCCGGTGCTGACGACGCTTCACACTCCGCCGACGCCCTGGATCCAGTCGGCCGTGGCCGCGTGCGACGGCGTCGGAACCAGGTTCGCCGCGGTCAGTCGGCACACCGCCTCGATGTGGAACGGAATCGTCGACGAGATCGACATCGTGCCGAACGGCGTCGACGTGCTCGGTTGGCCCGAGGGGTCCGGCGGGCCGTACCTCGCCTGGTCCGGCCGCTTCACACCCGAGAAGGGGCCCCACCTCGCGATCGAGGCCGCAGTACGAGCCGGGTACCCGATCAAGCTCGCGGGCCCGATCTCCGACCCGGAGTACTTCGCTCGCGAGATCGGGCCTCGCCTGAACGACCGGGTGACGTACGTAGGACATCTGGATCAGCGCGAACTCGCCGCGTTGGTCGGCGGGGCAGCTGCCGCGCTGGTGACCCCGTCGTGGGACGAGCCGTACGGGCTGGTGGTGGCCGAGGCGTTGGCGTGCGGCACGCCCGTCGCCGCGTTCGCGCGTGGAGGCATCCCCGAAATCGTCACCGCCGACTGTGCGACGCTGGTACCCGCCGACGACGTCGACGCCCTGGCCGCGGCGATTCCGCGTACCGTCGCGCTCGACCGAAAGACGGTCCGCCGTCACTCGATCCTTCGATGCTCCGCCGAGACCATGCTCGACGCCTACCTGCACCTGTATCGAGGAATGATGTCGGCGCCGGTGACGAGGTTGCACGATCCCGTGAAGCATCTTCGCCCCGCGGGACGTCGTCGCCGGCCGGCCTGAGCCATGGCCGAACGAGCTCGTGTGCGTGAGCGCACTCGTGTGGTGCGGTGGTGGCGCCTGTGGCGGACGCGTCGCCCCGTCACCTTCACCGACAAGGTCAAGTACAAGATGCTCCGTGACCACCGCAGGTTACTGGTCACGTTCGCCGACAAGGCAGCGGTCCGCGACCATGTGGAATCCCTTATCGGACCCGGTTTTCTACCGACTGTGTACGCGGTTCTGGACTCCCCGTCCGATCTCGTCGATCTCGAGCTCCCCGCCGAGTTCGTGATGAAACCGACTCACGGCAGCGGGGCGGTCGTCGTCGTGTCGGACAACGCCGAACCGGACACCGAACTACCGTCGATCGACGCGTGCTGGAGCTACACACACGTCCGACCCAAGCGGGCCGATCGACGGCACCTGGCGGCGATCGCCGATTTCTGGACGCGTCAGCTCTACGGTCAAGGACCCAACCGGGAGTGGGCGTACGGTGCCGTTCCCCGTCGAATTCTGGTGGAAGAGCTGCTGACCGGGCCGCACGACGGTATCGCGGACGATTACAAGTTCTTCGTGTTCCACGGCCGGTGCGAGTTCATACAAGTGGATACCGGACGCTTCGGTGAGCGGACCCAGGACTTCTACCGTCGTCCGTGGACCCACCTACCGCTGAGCGGGGGCCCGCCGCACGCAGATCCACCGCAGAACACACCGCCGAAGCTGGACACGATGATCGAGATCGCCGAAACGCTCTCGCGTGGCACGGATTTCGTGCGCGTCGATCTGTACGTCGTCGGGTCCAGGATCGTCGTGGGCGAGCTGACGAGCTATCCGGCCGGCGGTAACAGCCCGTTCGAACCCGCGTCGTACGACCATGAGTTCGGCCGGTACTGGACGGTACCGCGCAGATACACGGACTGATCAGCCGACGAACCAATTCATGAGCACCGATGTCCCTGCATCGGAGTGATCGATGGACACCCCGTCGCACAGGGCCGTCATCAGCGGTATACCGTTGCCGCGCAACGGATTCGGAGTCGGCCTCAGCCACACTCCGTGATCGACGACGACCACCTGCAGCACCCGCTCGACGGTCGAATAGCCCGCTCTCAGGTCGAGAGTCCCTGTTGTGTCCATGTCGCGGTACGCATGATCGACGACGTTGGCCATCGCCTCGTAGACGGCGAGAGCGATGTCGGCGCTGCGGTCGTCGTCGAAGTCGGTGATGCCGAGCCAACCGACGAGCGCATGTCGTATACCGCTGATTGCCTCACCGTGCGCGGGAACGTCCAGAAACACGAATTCGCTGGGGCCGACGCCGGGTACGGGATCGAAGTCGGCCGACAATCCAGTCATAGGCGAGCCATACCCGATATCGCGAAAATATCGCGGGCCCTTGCGAAAAAGAGCCTACGAGTCCACGGCGTCGAACAAGTCTAGTCCTGCACGTCGTCGATGCCGTTGCTGTTCCGGCGCCTCGACCGCAAGCGCCGGTACTTCACCACCCAGGAGATCACGACGGCACACCACCCGACCGCGATCACGATGCCGCCCCAGAGTGCAGCCTTGGCAAGGCTGTGATCCGAGTAGACGTATCCGATGCCGCCCCACAACGCGCCCACAACGACGAACAGCGCCATGACCGAGAGCGCCGACTGTGTCGTCTTGTTCACCACCACGGAGTTTTTCTACCCACAATGGGCAGCGATCATTCCTCCCGGTCCGTGCTTCCGATCACGACGTCGCCGCCTGCTGCTATGCGACGGGCGACGTCGACGATCGGGCTGCCGGTCCGCCGTGCGAGACCGTGCAGGACGTCGTGAGCAGCGCCGATATCCAGTCCGTGCCGCTCGGCGATGATCCCGACGGCGAACTCGGTGTCGGCGGTGTCTGCTGCATCGGCGCGAACGGCGTCGGATCGGTGGCTGCGCTCGCCGTCGTCGGACAGCAGCAAAGCGGCGCCCGCCAGGTCGGCGAGCACCTGAACGCTCATCGCGTCGCGCGGGGTTCGCATCCACGGCTCCTCGGTTCCGACGACGACGGCCCCCACCGGCCCGCCGTCGATGCGGATCGGATACGCCCGCACTGCGGCGAGGCCGACACCGACGGCGTCCGTCGCGAACGCGGCCCAGCGCGTCGACGGCTCCGCGGTGTCGTCCACGACGACGACGGCATTGGTCGCGACGCTCGTCGATGCCACGCCCATGAAGACCGCATCCGGAGGCGCGGCCGATCCGTCGGTGGACGCGGCGACCACGAACGACGTCGGGTACGAGGCGACCACGGCCGCGCACGACCCGGATACGACGGCCATCGCCTGCTGCGCGATGGCATCGAGAATTTCGTGCGAGTCGCGGTGGACGGGTGCGGTGAGCATGCCGCTGACCGATGCCAGACGGGTGGTCACGGGGGCGGTGTTGTCGGTCATCTCTACCTCTCGGGCGTTAGTGGGGACGATGTCGGCGGCGTCCACCTCATGTCTCGCCCTGCGTGAATGTCGTTCGGTGTGCAACTACGTCGTCGGCGATCTCGGTGAGCGAGCGCTGCTCCAGATAGGCCCTGGCCCGCATCGCGGACAGCGCATCGGCGAACGTGACGTCCAACTGGACCGACACCATGCCCGCCGCGTAGTTGATCTGAGGCCGGGAGAACTCGGAATCCCAGATGCCGCGTCGATGTCCGTCCTGGTTCAGCTCTTCGGCGCCGTTGCAGTCACTTCCGTCACCCGCGCCGAAGTACGTCAGCACCACCTGCCCGACGATGTCCGCACCGCGTTCCATCGCGGCGTACTCGTCGGGTGTCGGATCGCCTGCGCGTGTCCGATACAGCTCGAGCACACCGAACACCGTCGACGAGACCCGCAAGGGGAAGGTGAAGACAGCCGCAGCCCCGGCCGCGGTCGCATCGTTCGCGAACGCGAGCCAGCGATGCTCGTACTCTTTCCGACGCAGATCCGGGCACAGGACCGGCTGCCCCGAGCTGAACGCGTCGAGGCAAGGACCCAGGCCCGCGGTGAACTGGATGTCGTCGAGGTAGTGGGCGACGGCATCGCTGGCGTACACCAACTCTCGGGCTCCCGACGGCGCCATGAGCGTGACCGCACCACCGTCGGCGTTCGTGCTGCTCGTGACGGCGTCGCACGCCTGGGAGAGCAACAAACGCGACGGGCTGCTGTCCGCGGAGGGAACGCTCCTGCCGGTCAGCTCTGGGCCGTCGTCCTCGTGGCCCGACGCCGATGATGTCATGGCGGACTCCTGCACTCGGTGTGATCGACTTTCGTCTACCACTGGTCCGTTGTTCCGGATCCGAGATACGTGTGAGTTGCCTGCCGATGCTGCATCACCGAGTTCATGATGTCGGGTCAACTTCCCTCTCAGTGCGCCAACCGCACTGAAACGGACGAAGGTAACGCCCACCTCGACGGCGAACGCACCTCGGCGGGCGTAAGTTCTTCACCCTGTGATTTCGAGCGGTTGCTTGATAATTGCGTCTAGCGTACGACCTTAGATGACTCTCCGCGCCACGCACGGCATACCGTTCGGAAGGTTTACGATGTCGCCGAGACAAGCGTGGCCGTACCAGGTGACGAGTGAGGCGACACGATAGCGATGGCCGACGACAGCAGTCCTCAGCGCGGCGGACCCCTGTGGGAGTCGGATCCCGAGTTGGCCTCCGCCGTCGAGATCCGCCTGTCGCTTCCCATCCGCGGTAGCGACGATCTGATCGAACTGATGGCACGCGTAGCGGCCATCGCCGTGCAGCATATCGCCGGTGCCGATCACGCGGGCATCACCGCCGCGTTCGACGACTTCGCGCCGTTCACGGTTGCTCCGACCGACGAGCGAGTGTCGACGTTCGACCGCGCACAGTACGAGTTCGACGGCGGCCCATGTCTGCTGGCCGCGCGAACGGATCGCATCGTGCATTTCGATCTCGCCGAGATGGGGCAACTGTGGCCCGACCTGTCCATCACGGCCCATCAGAGCAGCATTCGCCGAGTGACCGCCGCGCCGTTGCACCATCGGGCCATCTCGATCGGCTCGCTGAATCTCTACACCGACCACAGCACCGCGGCGACGGTACCCACCACGTCGGATTTGTTGTCGGTTCTCCTCGGATATCTCGACCGCGGACTCGACGAATTCGGACTGCACCTCACGTCTGCGGCGTTGGCCCACGAACTCATGCGGGGCGTCGAGACCCGGGCACTGCTCGACAACGCTATCGGCGTGATCATGGGGCTGAGGCGCTGTTCGGACACGCAGGCAGCCGATCTCCTCGACACGAAGGCGCGCACCGAGAACATCAGCCGCCGGGACGCCGCGCGACGGGTTCTCGACGATCGAGCACTGTGACGCGGAGCAGGCCCGACCTGGCGTCGAGCGTGACGTTCATCGCTGCATGATTGGAGCGTCAACGCGTCTGACGTCGGCTTTCTTCGAAAATGCTTGAGAGTGCTTGTAAAGAAAGTACCCGGGCTCGCTTGAAATTTCACGAACAAACCACGCATTCTGGTGACATGGCTACCACCACCGACATCGCGCCCGAGGAACAGCGAGCACTGGACGAGATCGTGTCTCGTCTGTCGGAGAAATTCCCCGAGACGGACTCGTCCACGGTCGAATCCGCTGTTGCGGACGCGCACCGCCGTTTCGACGACACGAAGATCCGCGACTTCGTTCCGCTGTTCGTCGAGCGGCACGCGGCCTCAGCCTTGTCGAACTAGGCGCTGCGCGCCCGTGCGCGCGAATGTGCACCCCGCTATACATTCGCGCTCACGACTCCGGCTCGTCGAGCCGACCCAGCAGCTCCACCGCAGCCCGGGCGTACTCCCCGATCCAGCGATCCGAGATCCGCTTGATCGGCAGCGGAGCCAGCGACAGATGCCGCTCACGCCCGACCTTCCGTCCCGTCACCAGTTCGGCCTTCTCGAGCACACGCAGGTGTTGCAGAGTGGTCGTGCGATCGACCTCGGGCAGCAGTGCGCACAGCTCACCGGTCGTACGTGGGGACTCCTTGAGGATGTCGAGCATGCGCCGACGGATCGGCGCGGCGAGGGCCTTGAAGACCGCATCGTCGTCGTCGGTCTTGTGCTCGATTCGGGACATGTTATAAAAATACAACATGACTGAAAATCTGACGGAACTGTCCTTCACCGTGTCGGGTCGGATTTCGCGTCCGATCGCCGAGGTCTACGAAGCGGTGGCCGATCCCGCGCAGCTGTCCCAGTACTTCACCACCGGCGGGGCACGTGGCCGCCTCGAACCAGGGGCCGAAGTGTCGTGGGATTTCCACGATTTCCCGGGCGCGTTCCCTGTCCACGTCGTCGAGGCCGACCCGCCGAACCGCATCGCCATCCGATGGGGCGGCGAAGCCACTACTGCCGAAGACGGCTACACCACAACGACTTTCGAGTTCGAGTCGCTCGACGACGACACCCGCACACTCGTCACGATCACCGAGTCGTCATGGACGCCCACCGCCGACGGCGCCAAGAACGCGTTCGGCAACTGCCAGGGCTGGACCGGCATGCTCGCTGCGATGAAGGTCTGGATCGAACACGGCATCACCCTGCGGGAGGGCTTCTACAAATAGCGTCGCGTTATCTGGCCGACGCCACCTCGTTACCTCTCCGTGTCCATTCGGGTTCCACTGCAGAGACATGGGCCTGTCAGGCTCATCGGTAGAACTTCCCGCCTGCGAAAGAGAGGAATCCGATGACAAGCCCAGAGCACGCCGACGAGGTAGAGACTCGACCAGCATCGTTCCTGCAGATGTTCGTCGACGCAGATACGCGCGACAACACCGAACCCGTCGGCTAGATCCCCGCTCGTCCGCGGATGGACGCCATGGCGTCCTGCGCCTCCGCGAGAAGGACGTCGACATCGACGCGTACGAGTCGATGGTCCCGCTTGTGCACGACACCGTCGATCATCACGAACGACACGTTCGACGGATTCGCAGCCCTCACCGCTAGCGTGGTGGCGTCGTAGACCGGCGCCGTGTTGACCGAATCGGATTGCACCAGAACGAGATCCGCTGGCCTCCCCTCGGCCAGCACTCCCGCGACGTCGCCCAGACCCAGCGACCGCGCCCCTCCCGCAGTTGCCCAGTCCAGTACCGTCGCATCGGCGACGACGCCCTGCTTCGCGTCCATTCCCCCAGGCAGGTCGGCGGTCAGCTTCATGACGCCGAACATGTCCGCACTGCCGGACAACACCGTGTTGTCGACCGACAGACCGATCGGCACTCCGGCGTTCTGCATCGCAGCGATGGGCGGAAGCCCGTATCCCACTTGCAGTTCCGTCCACGGGCTGATCGATACCGGTGACTGCGCCCGTGCAATCGCGTCCAGATCAGCAGGACTGGCCGCGGTCAGATGAACCAGCTGCACATCCGGGCCGAGTCCTCCACGCGCATCCAGCTTTTCGACGCCCCCGAGTGCCGCGGCCTCGGCGTTCGACGCCATATGGGTTGTGATCGGCAACCCCATCGATCGTGCGGTGTCCCATTCTCGTTGCCAGACAGCGTCTTCGGACCGGTCGGGCCCTCGTGCGCACACTCCCAGCGACACCAGGCCGTCGGGCAGCGACCCGGCAAACTCTCTCAGGTGCGTCAGATTCATCGGCTCAGCAGCACCCAGCGCCTGGGGATAGCCATACGCGAATCGACCACGAACGCCCGACGAATGCATTGCCTCGAACTCCGCTTCGGCGTGCGCGGGGCCGATCACGTTGTGCGCCCAGTTGTGCACGGTCGTGATACCGCCGTTCACCGCCTCCGCCAACGCCAGTCGCACGCCAAGTCCGCTGTCCTCGGGCGAGAACAGCCCGGAGATCGACGCCATACTGGGCGCGAATCCGCCTTTCGACGTCTGCCCGAACCCACGGGCCAGCGAGTTCCACATGTGCCAATGAGTGTCGACGAGCCCCGGCAGAGCAATGCATCCGGATGCATCGACGACGTCGGCCCCCTCTGCCGACAGCCCGGTGCCGATCTCGGTGATGCGTCCGTCGTCGACGCGGATGTCGGCGTTAGTCAACTCGCCCCTCGCGGGGTCCATCGTGAGTACCGAACTCGCCCGCCGAACAAGAAAGGACCCGGTGTTCGACGCCTTGGCGTCGGCACATCCGGCGAGAGTGGCTGCGGCCCCGAGGGAGGCCGCGACTCCACCGAGGATGGCTGCTCGTCGTGAAATGTCTGGCACGATCGCTCCTGCCGCAAAAGTCCGATTGTCTTATCAAATCTCACAGTACGGACTGACAGTCAACGACGCCGGGCGACCATCGCTCCGTGCGACCTGGCTTCCGATTCGTGCCTGGTCAAGGTCTCGATCACGTCGAAGTCGGCAGCTTCCACTACGGCGCACAACCGTTCGACCGGCCATCGGTACGCGGTGACGACGGCGTGGTCGAACGGCTCGAGCTCGGACCATTCGAAGAACCCGAGCAGCAGGCTGCCACCGGGACGGAGTGCGCGTGCGAACTCGGCCAGCGGTTCCACGAGCCGGTTAGGCGTGTGATGAATCGTGGAGTACCAGCTCAGAATCCCGCCGAGCCAACGGTCGTCGACACCGAGAGATGCAATATCCCCGACTCGGAAACCGATCTCCGGGGATTGCCGCCGCGCATGGTCGACGAACGTCTCGGACAGGTCGACGCCTTCGACGTCGACACCCAGCGAGGCGAGGAGGCATGTCCAATGCCCCGGACCGCACCCGGCGTCGACGACGGGTCCGGTCAGCGTCTTGGCCCAGGTGGAGATGAGGGCACGGTCGTCGGGATGGACGGATTCCAGAGTTCCGCAGACGTCGACGTACTCCGCTGCACGTTCGGAGTACGCAGCCGCCACCGTCTCACCCGAGTAGGCATCTCGCACCCGCCCAGACTGCCATGTCGACCGCAGACCGAGCCGAAAATGGTTCTACGCCGCCTGTTTTCGTCGGCGATGGAAGCTGGGCCAGGGTGTCCGGTCGGGGTCGACGACGGCCGGCGGGATGCAGTACACCGCACCAACGACAAGAACGGGAGCCCTGCAACCCTTCCGATCACGCTGAGTGGATACCTATCGCTGCGCGTTCTCGCGCAGAAGACTCGTCAGCGATTTCACACAAGCTGAAGGAGTGCAGCATGACTACCAGCACCGTGCTCAACAACGTCGACATCGAGACCGTCGGTGGCCTGATTCAGGCCATCGAGACCGACCCGGCGAAAGCACAGACCACCTGGGCCGCCCACGTGACGTGGAAGGGCGCGTTCGCGTCGGAAGCCAGAGTTCGCACGTTCGAGCCGTCGAAGTCCGACGAGCCACCGGCCCTCGGTGGCGGGGACACCGCTCCGAACCCCGTCGAGCAGCTGTTGGGGGCACTCGGCAACTGCTTGGCAGTCGGATACGCCGCCAACGCGACCGTCGCCGGCATCGAGTTGAAGGCCCTTCGGGTCGACGTGAAGGGCGACCTGGACCTGCACGTGTTCCTCGGCTTGAAGGACGGGCACGCCGGGTTCGACTCCATCACGGCGACGGTGACCATCGACTCCGACGCGCCCGCCGAGCAGATCGAGGAACTGCACGCCAAGGTGCAGGCCAGCTCACCCGTCGGCCACACCCTGCAGAACGCGGTGCCCGTCGACGTTCGGCTCGGCTGAGCGGACCTTCAGCCTGCCGTCACATCGAATTCTCGGACGTCGGCGTCGAGGATCGCGGCCTGCTGGCCCGAGTCGGGTCCCGATCCTCGAAACGCCGTCAGTTCTTCGCGCGTGGACCAACATTCGTACACATTGATGCGCGACGGGTCGATCAGATCCGCCCCGAGCGCGAAGTCGAGGCAGCCGTCGGCGCTTCGAGCCAGTCGCACCACCTCCACACATCCGTCGAGGTAGGCGTCTCGGTCACTCACGGTCAGGTATCCGGCAACGATGATCATGCCGGTGTAGACCGTCGTCGCGCGTTCAAATCACCGCCGACGCCACACCCCCGAACCACCGAATGTGGCTTTCCAGTCACTCTGAGTGACCGGAAAGCCACATTCGGTCCAAAAGCATGCGAACCCCGCGAGCCCGCGAACCCCGGCAGCCCTTGAACCACCCGACACCCCGGCACACATTCACGCAGAGTTCTATCCTGGAGTTACCAGCCGAGAGGAAAGCCCACGGCGAAGCCATGTTGGTCGTGCCGCCGGGGCCAGCATGGGAGTCACAAGTCGGCGGAGTGAGCAGCCCGTCAGATGTGTCCTGAAGATCCGGTCGACACACAGCGGTATCCGCCGTCACCGGCGGCGGAGCTGGCCGAGTTGGGGTTCGCCGAGGCGAAGGCGATCGGCCACGGCGGTTTCGGCGTCGTCTACCGCTGCGTCGAGAGCGAGTTGAGTCGGCTCGTCGCGGTCAAGGTGCTCACCGTCGAACTGGACGAGGAGAACCGGGCACGCTTCTTCCGCGAGCAACGCGCGATGGGACGGTTGACGGGGCACCCGAACATCGTCAATGTCCTGCAGGTCGGCGCGACGGAGAGCGGCCGTCTCTTCATCGTCATGCCTTATCACCAGCACGACTCCGTCGAAGCGCGGATCCGGGAGGGCGGCGCGTTGTCGATCGACGACGTGTTGCGGCTCGGTGTCAAGATCGCGGGCGCGGTGGAGACAGCACACCGCGTCGGCATCCTGCATCGAGACATCAAACCGGCGAACATCCTGCTCAGCGATTACGGCGAGCCGGAGCTGGCCGACTTCGGTATCGCGCACATAACCGGCGGCTTCGAGACGACGTCGGGCGCAGTCACCGGTTCACCCGCCTACACCGCACCCGAGGTGCTCGCGGGAAATCCACCGACCGCCGCTGCCGATGTCTACAGTCTCGGCTCGACCCTGTTCAGCGCGTTGACCGGCCACGCCGCGTTCGAGCGACGGACCGGTGAACAGGTCGTCGCACAATTTCTGCGTATCACCCAGCAGTCGATCCCCGACCTCAGAGAGCACGGTATGCCCGGCGACGTGTCCGACACGATCGCCCGTGCGATGGCGCGATCCCCCGAGGACCGCCCGCCCACCGCGGCCGACTTCGGGCAGGAACTGCGTCAGCTGCAACAGAACCTCGGTCTCCCCGTCGACGAGATGGCGTTACGTGGGGAGCCCGAAAGTTCCGGTCCGGTCGATATCTCGCACGGCGCGCGCCGGGCCGTCACGTCCGGTCTCGGCGGCACGACGGGAAACCTCCCCTTGGAGCTGACGAGTTTCGTCGGCCGTCGGCAAGAACTGACCGCTGCGAAGAACATGCTCTCGGCATCCCGGTTGGTCACCTTGACCGGAATCGGCGGGGTCGGCAAGACGCGTCTGGCGGTGCGGGTCGCGTCGAGTATCCAACGTGAGTTCTCGAACGGTGCGCGTCTGGTCGAACTGGCCGACCTTCGCGACATGACGGCGCTGGTCGACGCCGTCAGTGCGGCAGTCGGGGTGCGTGACCAATCGGTGCGGCCGCTGCGCGAGGTGCTGGTGGAGTTTCTCGCCAGGCGGGAGATGCTGCTCGTGCTCGACAACTGCGAACACGTGGTCGCCGACGTCGCCGAATTGAGCGAAACGCTGCTGACGGTCTGCCCCACGCTCCGCATTCTCGCGACCAGCCGTGAAGCGCTCGGCATCTCCGGCGAGGAAGTGCTGCGCGTTCCTCCGCTGACCGTTCCGAACCCGGAGCATCGACCGTCGCTGCGTGCGGTCCCCAAGTACGACGCGGTCAGCCTCTTCGTCGAACGTGCCGCCACGGCCGCACCGGGGTTCGCACTCACCGAGGACAACATTCAAGCGGTGTTGGGCATCTGCCACCGCCTCGACGGTCTGCCTCTCGCGATCGAACTGGCCGCGGCCCGGTTGCGTGTGATGTCACCCGAGCAGATTCTCGAACGACTGACCGACCGCTACACCCTGCTGACCCGCGGTGCCCGAAGTGCACCGACCCGGCAACAGACCTTGAGGTTGAGCATCGACTGGAGCTACGACCTGTGCACCGCGTCCGAGAAGTTGGCGTGGGGTCGTCTCGCAGTCTTCGCCGGCACCTTCGATCTCGACGCCGCCGAGCAGGTGTGCAGCCCCAGCCTCCCCCAGGACGAGCTGATCGACACGCTGACGTCCTTGGCCGACAAATCGATCCTCATCCGTGAGAAGAGCGGCTCGGAGGTGCGGTTCCGCATGTTGGAGACGCTCCGACAATACGGTTTGGAGAAGCTGGAACGCACCGGTGAAACGCTGCTTATGCGACGCATTCACCGCGATTGGTACGAATGGCTCGCGTTCGACGCGGAGGCCGACTGGATCAGTCCGCGTCAACTGGAATGGATCGCCCGTCTGAAGAGGGAACAGGCGAATTTCCGTGAGGCACTCGAGTTCAGCATCGCCGACGATCCGGCCGCAGGACTGCGCATCGCGACGACGCTGTACTGGTTCTGGCTTTCTCAGGGCT
This sequence comes from Rhodococcus sp. Eu-32, assembly GCF_003336925.1. NCBI lineage: Bacteria > Bacillati > Actinomycetota > Actinomycetes > Mycobacteriales > Nocardiaceae > Rhodococcus > Rhodococcus sp. Eu-32. Next base: position 254,174 of record NZ_QGNK01000002.1, read on the forward strand.
CGTACAGCGAGGGCCGAAACTGGTTGAGCAGACTGCTCGTTCGCGAGACCGGTCAACCGACTGTCGAATGGGTCAAGGCGCTCTACTGCGCGGGCGCGATGGCCAACGTCCAGGACGACGTCAGCGCAGGAATCGAACTTGCAAGAGAGGCAAGGGCTCTCGCCGAGGAGGCCGACGATCCCCTGATGCGCGCGTTGGCCGCCAACGCCGATGGGGCCGTCGCGCTGCACAGTGGTGACATTCCGAAGGCGTCGTCGTTCTTCGAAGCGTCGATCACCCAGTTCCGCGCGAGCGGACAGCGCACGCTGGAGACGGCGACGATGCATCTGCTGGGTCTGGCATACGGCCTGAACGGCCAGACAGACAAGGCAATCGAATGGCACGAGCGAGTCCTCGCCGTCACTGCCGAGCACAAGGAGTCGATGTATCGGTCACGGTCGTTGTGGGCGATGGGAATCGACGTCTGGCGCAAGGGCGACGCGGACCGTGCGACCGAACTCCTCGACGAGGCACTCGGGCTCACGAGGAGGTTGCGCAACCCACGCATGACGACGTCGTCGCTCGCAGCCCTGGCCTGGATCGACGCGGGTCGACGCGACCACACCAGAGCGGCAGTGCTGTTGGGTGCCGCCGACGGTGTGGCGTCCTCGTTCGGGAGCGCACCCGTCATACATCCCAATTTGTTCGTCTTCCAGCAGAATTGCGAGAAGGAGACGCGTCGAGCATTGGGGGCGAGAGCGTTCGACGCGGCGTATCGGCGTGGCGAACAGTTCGACCTCGACGAGGCCATTGCCTATGCCTTGCACGAGCGCGCACCCGGTTCCTCGACGCCGGACATCAGTGGGTCGTCGACGCTGACCAAGCGTGAACGCGAAGTCGCCGACCTGATCACCGAAGGCATGACCAATCAGGCGATCGCCGAGCGGCTGGTCATCTCGCCGCGCACCGCGCAGGGGCACGTCGAGCACATTCTCGCGAAGCTGGGCTTCACCTCGCGGACGCAGGTCGCGGCGTGGATGGTGGATCAAGGCCGGGACCAGTGACCCCTACATGCCGTACGACGCCTGGTCGGGCGACGGTTGCCATGCATGCAGGAGTTCTTGACACAGACCTGCCTTGACGGCGGTGAACCGTCGCGGCTCTGTCGACCGCGGCGTCATGGCTGCCTGCACCATGTGCAAGAACTTGCTGCGGTGCACACCGAATTTCACGAACACGCTCTCGGCGTCGGCGCCGCCGTACGGGGCCCATTCGATCGCATAGACAACAAGAGCTTGTTCGGTGCCGGTGAGCGATCGTTCGCGACGGAGAAGATCGCACCATCCGAGTGATCGGCGCACCCACCCCAGATCGGGCGCAGGCCGCGGCGGGGTCGGTTTCGGATCTTCGGGCGGTGGGACAAGCCTGAGATGCATCGGGGCCTCGAGGGGTGAGGAGCGAATCGGGGGTCGTTTCCCAGACTGACCGAGGTCGACGCGTATGTAACCGTCCGATCGGCGGGGTGGGGTACCTGTCCTGATTACGCGGTTTCGGCGGGGGTACGAGAAACGGGTATTTCGGCCGATGCACCGGGTGCCGTTTTCCGTGATCGTGGGTGCCGAACGTCCCGCGGTCGACAAAGGAGAACACGTGACCAAAGCAGTCTCGAACACCCTCGGCACCATCGCCGTGTCCGGGGTCATCATGACCCTCGCCGTGCTGAGCATCTGGAAGTTCCCGATCCCCGGCGTGTAGGCGGCAGGCGTGAGACGCTGACCGTATGAGCACCGAGGACGACGTTCGTCGACTCACCCTCGGGTTGCCCGAGGTCACCGAGCGACTCTCGTACGGCACCCCGGCCTTCTACGTCGCGGGAAAGATCTTCGCCCGCATCCACGAAGAACCTGGCGTTATGGTCTGTTGGAGACCCAGCCTCGACGACCGTGAAGCGCTTCTCCAAGCCAACCCCGACACGTTCTTCACCACCGATCATTACGCCGGGCACAGCAGTGTCCTGATCCGGCTCGCCCGAGTCGACGACGAGGAGCTGAAAGAACTCCTCACCGAAGCCTGGGAGTCACGGGCGCCGAAGCGTCTTCTCCTGCGTCCCTGACCACCCGCCGGAGCATGCGCCCGATGAACAGGCATGCCAGTCAGCCGCCCACCGCGACGTCGACGACCAATCCATGGTGGTCCGATCCCTGAATCGCGATGCGTTCCAACGACGTCGGCTGTGCGCCGTGTGTCAGGACGTGGTCGATGCCGATGATCGCCGGAAACGACTTGTCCGTCGGATAGGTCGGCACGATACCCATCCCCAATTGGTCTGCGGCGTCGGAATATCCGGCGTCGAGCAGTTCGCGGAACTGCTTGTGGGTGTAGGTGGTGTTGAAGTCACCGCTGACGACGACAGGCCGGTCACCAACGGCAGCGGAGGCCATGGCGTCGCGCAGATCTCGCAGTTCCGACGTCCAGACATCCGGCGGCGTGACGTACGCAGGCCCCGGATGCACAGCAAGAATTTCGAAGGGCGTCGAAAACTGAACCTGCGCAGTGAGATTGGTGGGTCCGCAATAGCCGTCGAGCTCGCGCATGTTCGTCAACGGGAAGCGGCTGTAGATGCCAGCGCCACCGCCGCCATTCTCGTCGGGCATCAAGTAGTGGTACGGCAGCAGTCCCTCGAGGCCCTGGTCGCGCAGACGCCCGGCCAGGGTCTCGGTCAATTCCTGCACCGTGAGGACGTCGACAGCCTCGGCGCGTACGGTTTCGGTGAGGCTGACGGGATCAGCCGCTCCGAACAGCAGATTCGCCTGCATCACGCGCACCGACGGGCCGTCGGCCTCCTGTCCGTTCGCGAGGTACAGCGGACTGATCACGGTTGCACCTATCCCGATCAGTACCGCCGAGATCGCCAACAGGATCCAGCGGCGGAACACCAGGCAGATCAGCGCGGCCACGAGCGTGACCGTCAACAGAAGCGGCACGAACGACGCGAGGGCGATCAGCGGATTGATCGGCCTGTCGGAGAACATCGCGGCGACCCCGACCGTCCCCGCTGCAACGCCTGCCAGTCCTGCCAGCTGCGCGACACGGCGCGCGACCACGTTCTCGGTGAACAAGCCCATGAGAAACGGTAGCAACTGCGGGTGCGCCGAATCAGTCCCACGTCGGTGTCCCCTTCGACGGTGCGGAAGAACTCCGTCCGCCCCTACCCCCCGGGGGTATCAGCTGCTACGGTCGGACGCATGCGTTCGTTCGGTCCCCTTATTCGGCGGACCGCTCCGGCCGCACGTGGGCTGATCGTGGCGTTCGTGCTGTTCGGGGTGGTCCTGATGCATTCGGCGCCTCTTGCTGTGGGCGAACACCCCAGCATGCCGACGGCCGCCGACAGTGTGCATCCGGTCGCCTTCGGGGAACACGATTGTTCGACGCCTCATCAGATGATGCATCAGTGCGCCGGGTCGATCACGACATGGACGGCGTTGACCTTCTCCACAACGGCGGTCGATAACGTACCGAGAACCGTTGCTGCCCGGAGCCGAACAGGCACCGCACGATCCGAATGGGGTCGTGCCCCGCCGTGGACGCTGTGGACGTTGGACCAGTCCGTTCTCCTGCGAGTGTGACAGGGATTCAGACCGCACTGAAAACCATTCACTAGCAGGGAGATCGACAGATGAATACCAAGATTGCACTCGGTGCAGCCGTTGCGGCGGCGGCACTACTCGTCACTGGATGCAGCAACAGCACGACGGAGGACCACTCGGCGCATCCGTCCACGTCGGTTCAGGCCGCGCCGAGCCACGACGCGACTGCCGTTTACAACGACGCCGACGTCCACTTCGCCACGATGATGTATCCGCATCACGCACAGGCGATCGACATGGCAGAACTTGTACCGGACAGGTCCACGAATGCGGAAGTGATCACGCTGGCGTCGGAGATCGAAGACGCTCAGAAGCCGGAAATGGACCAGCTCACAGCACTTCTCGATCAGTGGGGCCAGCTCGCCCCTTCGATGGACATGAGCGGGATGGACGGCATGGAGCACGGGCAGACCGGCATGATGGAACCCGACGACATGGGCGCGTTGACGTCGCTGAGCGGACAGGAGTTCGATCGGCGATGGCTGACGATGATGATCGAGCACCACAACGGTGCCGTCTCGATGGCTGAAGTGGAGATCGACGACGGGTCGAACCCGGACGCGATCGCAATGGCCCGGTCGATCGTCGATACACAGAAGGCCGAAATCGACCGGATGCAGCAGCTGCTCGGTTGATCGAATCCCATCAGTGGGGTACGGACCATCGACACACGGTTCGCACCCCACTGCTGGGGATCGATGTCAGGCGCGCCCTACTCCGGCGCCTGCTCGTCCTCTTCGGGTTCGAAGGACGATTCCGACGTGTGCCCGACGGCCACTCCTTCGTCGGTGTCCGGGATGGAGCCGTCCTTCCCGAGACCTTCGTCGTCTGTGCGACCTGTGTCAGTAGCCATCGTCGACCTCCTCGTTCTGGGGTTGCGGGTGGGTACCTCGCCCACGTCGGGCCGAAACTCGGCATTCAGGGCCGCGAGTCATGACGCGGATGGCCGTGGGTGCGTCGCTTCTCCTTCATCTCCGACTCGAACACGTGACGTTTTCCGTCCTGCAGGGCGTTTCGGATCGTGCGCTCTTCCTCGCGGAACGCGGTCCAATAGTTGTCGTCGAAATCTTCGACGATCTGAAACGTCCATCGACCCGCGAGAACGTTGCGCCCGATCAGCTCCGTGGCCAGACGGTCTGCATGTTCGGCATGCCCGCTACCGCGCAACTCCTGCACTGCCTCGTCGAGAAGCAGGTCTGCGTGCCCGATCAGCTGGTGCAACTCGTAAAGGTGCCCTCGCGCCCGCTCGACGTACTCGAGTGCCTCGGACACCTTCCCGACGGCGGCGATCGTGTCGTCGTCCGCGCCCTCGGGGCGAAGGTGGTCTTTGTCCGGTCCATCTGTCGATTCGCTCACCGCTTCGGAGTTTCCCGCAGTCCTTGCGAGCAAACCGCGAGTGAGACCTCTCGACGCGTGTGGCTATGGTTGATCCTGATCTACGGCGCCGTCGGGGCGACAGGAAAGGCTTTACTCATGACGATCGACAATGCTCAGCCCAGTTCACTCGTGGTTCTCGTGACCCGGAAGGGTTCGACGACCGTAGTGTCCGTTCGAGGCGTCGTGGACCTGCAGACGGCACCTCAGCTGACCGAGTCCATCGACGCTGTGCTCGCCGAGAACGTGCCGACGACGCTCATCGTCGATCTCACCGACGTGAGCTTCTTGGCCTCTGTCGGAATGACGGTGTTGATCGAGGTCAGTCGACGCGTCGCAGACACGGCGAACTTCGCCGTGGTGGCCGACGGCCCGTCGACCAAGCGGCCGATGACGCTCATGGGGATCGACCAGATGATCACCGTGTACACCGATCTCGACGCCGCCCTGGCTGCAGTTCCGAGCAGCGGCGAATAGCGGACGGCAACGGGTGGGTGAAGTAGACGTGGCCGGGTATGACGCTTCCATGGTTGTCCACTCACCCATCAGTTCGACCGTCGCGACGTCGACCGCTGCCCCGCTCGAACTGGTGATTGCGGACGTGCCTGCCACCCCCAGCCGCGCCGGCGCCGTCAGACATGCCGTCGCTTCGTGGCTCGATGCAGCCGCGATCGACTCCAGCCGACGCCCCGACGTCGAGCTCGCCGTCTACGAAGCGCTGGCCAATACTGTCGAGCACGCCTACCGAGATTTCGATGTTCCGGGAACGTTCACCGTTCGGGCCGTGTTCTCGGTGCACGAACAGACCCTGGAGGTGGCAGTGGTCGACCATGGTCGGTGGCGACCACCCACGCCGAATCCTATGCGCGGCAACGGTTTACCGCTCATTTCGGCGGTGACGAGCGTGTCGTCCGTAGCCCCGTCGAGCGACGGCACGTCCGTCGTGATGCGGTGGGACGCAGCCGCACTCGCCGGAGCCGTGTAGCGGCAAACCCCGGACAGCATCGAAACCGTCCGGTACGTATTCGGTGAATGCTTCCGCTGAGCGCCGACGCGTGACAACGTGGGGTGTGCGAGTCGACCACGACCCTGGGGGTTTCGATGAACGACAATGCACAGCATCTCCACCGCCAGATCGCTGAACTGGCGCGGTCGATGCACACGTCGGACGACCCCGCCCCTTCCACCGAAGAGGGAATCTTGACCGACGTCACCACATGGGCGGCAAAATTTCTGACGGCAGTCGATCATGCCGGGGTCAGCCTCATTCATCGCCACAACAAGAAGTACGACTTCGAGGCCGTGGCCCCGACCAGTGACATCCCGCGATTCATCGACCAGCTGCAGGACAGGTACGACGCCGGGCCATGCCTCGATGCCATTCGCAGTCATGGCACCGTTCTGGTTCAGGACTTCGGCCAGGAGACCCGCTGGACGTTGGTGGCCGACGCCATCGTCGACCAGACGCCCGTCCGTTCCAGCGTATCGATGCTCCTGTACACCGACACGCAGTCGATCGGTGCGCTCAACCTGTACTCCGACACGCGCAACGCATTCGACCAGGACACGATCGAGCAGGCCGAAGCTCTGGCAACGCATGTAGCGGTCGGAATCTTCCGTATCAGACGGGACGAACAGTTCAAGTCGGCCCTCGCGTCGCGCGACATCATCGGGCAAGCCAAGGGGATGATCATGGAACGCTTCGGCATCGATGCACTACAGGCCTTTCGGCTCCTCAGCCAAATCTCCCAGGATCGCAACATCCCGGTCACCGAGATCGCGAAGCAACTCGTCGAGGCGGGTCGCGAGACATGAGGCATCGATGGTCCGCCACAACCGTCTATCGGCTGCCGCGTGACATAGATGCGCCTCAACCGAGCGCGAAGGCCACCAAAAAGCCCGCAGCCGTTGCCATTCCGACCCACCACCCGCCGTCGCGGTAGGCCTCGGGCATCAGCGAGTCCGCGAGGACCGCCAGCGTCGCCCCACCCGCGAATGCCTGCACCGTCGAGATTCCGGTTTCCGGGATGACATCCGACAGCAGATAGCCGACGACGGTCACACCGACCAGGACAGCAGCCGTGATGCTCCACAGTCCGAGCGCGCGAGAGTGGCTGAAGCCATGCTGATCCCTCATCAACGCTGCTCCGCCGACCGCTTCGGGCACGTTGCCCACCGCGACCGCGACCAGCAGCACGATTCCCCCGCCGCTGGTGAGCGACACCCCGAGCGCGGTGTTCTCGGGTACACCGTCGAGCACCGTGCCCAGCATCAGCGCCCACCCGATCGCCGCAGGGCCGAGTTTGTTCTCGATCAGATGATTGGCGACGACGTACACGCCCGCGCCGAGGAACAACGCTCCCCCGGCAATCAGGATGCCGGCCTGCTCGAAGGCAGGCGCGAACAGTTCCGACGACACCGCGGCGATCATCGTGCCTGCACCGAACGCCATCATCGCCGCCAGCACGGGTTTGGGTAGCGACCACCGCAAACCCACTGCCGCGCCGACGACCAGGGGCAGGGCGGTACCCACTCCGTACAGAGCAGCTCCGAACGCGTTCATCGTCGACGTATCGCCGCAATAGTGCCTGCTCAAACGAAACGTGCTGCCGCCCAAGCGAAAACGGACATTCCGGCCATTCCTCGAGACGCTGCTGCCGCGGCGACGTCAGTCCTCGTCGTCCTCACGCAGGTCCCGCAGACCTCTGGCTACCCGCAAGCCGACGACCAGCGACAGCAGGCACCACACCACGAGAATCCCGACGACCCACCAGACCATTCAGTCAGTGTGACAGAAAAACTCTCCATTATCGGTATCGGAGATGGTTTTCTGGCGCGAAAACATGTGGGTTCGCGCCGTGGGCGTCGTGGTAGTCGGTTTGGTGTTGGATGGACCTACGCAGCCGACCGATGTGAACGGATGACCCATGCGCGACCCAACGGACGACCCGGCAATACTGCGGGCTCTCCTCGAGTTCTCACCGGACATGCTCGCGTTGTCCGAGTTCTCCGGCCGTGTCGTGTACGTCAACCCGGCTGGCCTCGCGCTGGTCGGCCTGACCGAGCTACCGGAGAACCCGCACCTCACCACGTCGGAGTTCTTCACCCCGCGCGGCCTCGAGGTGTCGTCGCAGGTCGAGAACGGTCTGAGCACGATCGGCTTCTGGCAGGGCAGGAGCGAGCTGCGTCATCACGTGACCGGGACGGGCATTCCCGTCGTCGTCACGACATTCGTCGTTCGCCGCGACGGCGGCAAGCCCGACCTCATCGCATCGATGATCCGCGACCGGACCGAGGGCGCTCGACGCGATCGCGAACTCGAGGCATCCGTCACCGCGGCGCGTCGTAGCGCGGCGGAAAAGCACGCACTCGCCGATCTCGGTCGGCTGGCGGTGTCGGCCGAGCTCCCCGAGTTGCTCGACGCGGCCGCGGCAGCCGCGTCGACGCTCATGGGCGTCGAATCCGCAGCCATCGCACGGCACGAACACCCGTCGGACGACTTTCTGCGTATCGACGCCGTGACGCGCGCGATGGGCGACAACCCCGTCGTCCCGTCGGGAGACAGATCGTTGGCCGGGAACGCGATCGAGCACAACGCGGCGACCGTCTGCACCGACACCGGTTCCGAGTCACGCTTCGACACCGCCGCCATGGCAACACTGGGCCTCCACAGCGGCGTCGCGATCCCCGTTCCGATCGCGAGTTCCAACCCGTGGGGCGCCCTGTCGATCTACAGCACCGGGACCCGCGACTACAGCGACCAGGAGGTCGAATTCCTCACCGCCATCACCAGCGTGCTGTCGACCGCGCTCAAACGGATCGATCTCGACAACGAACTCCGCATACGCTCCATGCACGACTCTCTCACCGGACTTCCGAACCGAGCTTTGGCCTACGAGATCATCGACGACGCATTGGCACGGGCGAGTGAGGAATCGACTTCCGTCGCATTGCTGCTGCTCGACATCGACGATTTCAAGGTCATCAACGACAGCCTCGGTCACGACGCGGGTGATCGTGCGCTGGTTCGGTTCGCGCACCGCCTGTCCGCCACGGTTCGAGCCGAGGACACCGTTGCCCGACTCGGCGGCGACGAATTCTTGATCATCTGTGAACGCGTCGACGACATCACGCACGCGGAAAAGCTTGCGCACCATATCTCGACGTCGATCGCCACACCGAAAGCGATGGACGAAGCGCCCGTCCCGTTGAGCGGGAGCATCGGCATCGCCGTCTCGAAGCCGTCGTCGACGCGGAGACAGCTCGTGCATCAGGCGGATCTGGCGATGTATCGCGCGAAGGACAGCGGTGGCGGGTACGCCGTGTTCGACACCGGCGATCTGTACGACGCCGATCGCGTCCGGTCGTTGTCGGTCGATCTCCGAAATGCACTCGCGCACAACCAGTTGCATCTCGTATATCAACCGTTGGTCGACATCGCGACCGGCACGTTGGTCGCCGTCGAGGCGTTGGCCCGATGGGAGCATCCGGTACACGGACTCGTAGAGCCGAGCGAGTTCGTTCCCGTCGCCGAAAGAACCGGTCTGGCAACGGCACTCGGATCCTGGGCGCTGCGGGCCGCCTGCGCTCAGGCTGCGAAGTGGCGGCGTTTCTCCGACGTCGAGATGCGCGTGAATGTCAGTGCGCTGCAACTCCGTAACACCGCTTTCCCCGGCGAGGTGGCGGCGGTACTCGAGGAAACAGGCCTGCCACCGGACGCACTCGGTCTCGAAATCACCGAGACCGTCTGGGTGGCCGATACCGCACGGGTTGCCGACACGATCGCCGCGCTGCATTCGATGGGGGTTGCGCTGCTGCTCGACGACCTCGGCAAGGGCCACAGCTCCATCTCCTACCTGGACCGCTATCCGATGTTCGAGTGCTTCAAGATCGACAAGTCCTTCATCGCGAAGCTCCCCACACCGCGCGCCACCGCGGTCGTGACGGCCATCGTCGCGCTCGCCAAGGCGTTCGGCGTGACCGTCGTCGGCGAAGGCGTCGAGACCCGGGAGCAGCTCGACGCACTGGCCGCGACCGGCTGCGACCTCGCGCAGGGGTACCTCTTCGGCCGGCCCATGAGTGCGGACGATCTGACGGCGACCCTTCCGCGCAGATAGAGGTGGGTTAACCACGCCCCAGCCGGGTAAGGACAGAAACGGGCGGGGTAGCAGAAGGAGACAAGGTGCCCGACGCAAGTGTGGCCGAGTCGCGGATCGTGGAGATCAGCGAACGTTGCCTGACAGAAGTAGGTGTCGACGGTGTGGCCGTCGCAGTTCTGACCGACGACGCCGCCAACCGTGACCTTCTCCACGCCACGAGCAACGACGCCGCGCGGATCGACGAGCTGCAGTTCACCACCGGTGAAGGCCCGTGTTTGCGCGCGTTCGTTCGCGGTGAACCCGAGCTGCACGCGAACATCCAGGACGATGCAGCGTCATGGCCTACGTTCGCGTCGGAACTCGGCGAGCTCGGCGTGCACAGTGTGTTCGCCTTTCCCCTTCTCGACGGTGGCGCGAAGCTCGGTGTGCTCGAGATGTACCGTCGGGAATCACGCCCGTTGACGGCGGAACAGTATGCGGCCGCCGAGCGTGCGGCAGCGGCGTTGGGAATAGCTGCGGTCGTCGAACTGGTCTCGTACGCAAGCACTCTCGAGAAGGGGACCATCGAGCAACATCAGGGCCCGTTCGCCCCGGAACGAGCCGACGTCAACATCGCCGTAGGAATTCTGTCGGCGACGCTCCGCGTGGCACCGGAGGAAGCGTCGGCGCGGCTGCGGGCACGGGCGTTCGCCGAATCGAAGTCGATCTCGTCTCTCGCTCACGACATCGTGCACAACCGCAGTTCGATCGACGACGACTCGCGGAGCGCGTGATGTTCTTCCTTTTCGGCTACGGCGCCAAGCAGAAGCATCTCGGGCCCGGCCAGGTGCGCACGTGCCCGCGGTGTCACAACACGACTCAGTGGTCCCGAATCAAGCAGTTCAAACAGTTCACGGTCTTCTTCGTCCCGCTCGCGCGGTGGAGTCGGTCGCAGTTCGAGCAGTGCGGGATCTGCGGAACGGCCGTGGAGGTCTGACGGGTCGGCGGCTGAACGACATGTCCCAGTTGTGGTCCTCTGATCAGGGATCGCGGACGGCAGCGGGACAAGTGGGACATTACGTCCGCCGCTTCCGAGAGTTTCTTCTCCGACGGACGACCTCCACGATTTCACGGGCAACTTTCTCCGGGTCGGACAACACGTCGAACGCCGAGTACCGCAGCACCAACCAACCCTCGAGCACCAGATGGTTCTGTCGCCGCCGATCCTTTCTGAAGACCTCTGGCGCGCTGTGGAACTCGCGTCCGTCCACCTCGACGATCACCATCGCCCATTCGTCCACCAAATCGCAAATGTAATCGCCCACCCGGTAGTTGACACGCATCCGCAGACCCAGAACGATCAGCGTTCGGCCGAGAACACGCTCGGGTTCGGAAGCGAAACCGATTGACGCAGTGGCGATCAGCCCTGACGCGCGCTTGTTTCCTCGCAGGTTCGGGGTGCGTCCGATGAGTGACGTCACTTGGTCTCTGTCGACGTCGGTCGTCAAGCGCTGGTCGACCAGCCGGGCAGCATCCTGCAGCGTCATGACCGCGACACAGTCGATCAACGTTCTCGGTTTGATGGGCACAGGTAGTCCCCCGTGTGCGACGCGTTCACCGGCCGGAAGGGTGCGCCGGTACATCGTGATCCAGCTGGGGAGCCGGGGTTTCACTCCGGGACCCAGACATATCTCGAAGACTGCCGGTTCTTCGATCCAGCCGTAGAGCCACGCTGCAGTCCGATGGCTGAGCAGTGCGGTTGGCTGCCACAGTGTGATCGCGTAGCAGCGGGCCATCGCCGACGGTTCCTCGCTGCAGTAGATCTCCGGCAGAACACGTACGTAGCGACGCGCAATCGAGCTGCTCGACATTCCTAGATCGAGAAGTTGGCGCCTGGTGACTATTCCGTATGGATGCACAGTGAACGAGCATCGGGTAGCCGCGCACACGAACACGGTTGTCGACCTGGGATTTCAAGTTACGCTGTGGAGAAACGAATCCTGTGGATAGCGGGCGTGATGTCCCACCTGCGGCCGCCGCGTCAGGGATCCCGGACGGTACCGGCACAAGTGGGACACCGGCCCCTCAATCCCTGTTCTGATAGACGTCCGGAATTCCGTCGTGGTCGTCGTCCCGGGTCTCCAGGGTCTCGATGTCGCGGTACGCCTTGTTTCGGGTGCGCAGGATGACGGACGCGAGTGTCGCCGCGATCAGGGAACCCGCGAGAACCCCGACCTTGACGTGGTCGTCACGTTCGCTACCTGCGCCGAAGGCGAGGTCACCGATCAGCAGCGAGACGGTGAACCCGATGCCCGCCAGCATTGCGACTCCGAGCACGTCGAGCCATTTGAGCCCCGCGTCGAGGGTCGCTCTGGTGAAGCGCGACACCAGGTAGGTGGTGCCGAAGATGCCGATCGTCTTGCCCACGACCAACCCGGCGATGATGCCGATCGCGATCGGATCGGTCAGTGCGCTCGCCAGCCCGGTCAGACCGCCGACGGTGACTCCGGCTGCGCAGAACGCGAACAACGGTACGGCGACACCAGCCGAGATCGGGCGAATCTTGTGCTCGAAGTGCTCCGCCAGGCCGGGTCCTGCCTCGGGCCCACCGGCTGCTCTACTGCGAATCACCGGCACCGTGAACCCCAACAACACTCCGGCGACGGTTGCATGGACGCCTGATTCGTGCATCAACACCCACGTCACCACGGCGAGCGGGATGAGAATCCACCACGATCGAATACGCTTCTGCACGGCAATTGCGAAGAGTGCCAACGGAATCAGCGTCAGCCCGAGAGCGACGAAGTTCAAGTCGTCGGTGTAGAAGACCGCGATCACCGTGACCGCCAGCAAATCGTCCACCACCGCAAGCGTCAACAGGAACGTACGCAACGCTGCAGGTAGGTGCGTACTGATGACTGCCAGCACTGCCACCGCAAACGCGATGTCGGTGGCCGTCGGTATCGCCCAACCCAAGAGCGCCCCGTCACCGGTCCGCAGATTGACGAGCACGAATATCAACGCGGGCACGGCCATACCGCCGACGGCTGCAGCGATCGGCAGCGCGGCCCGGGAGCGGTCGCGCAAGTCCCCGGCGACGAATTCTCGCTTCAATTCGAGGCCGACCACGAAGAAGAAGATGGCCAAGAGCCCGTCGGCCGCCCACGTCGACAGCGTCAGGTCCAAATGCAGCGCCGACGGCCCGACGCGAGTGTTCATCAACGAGTCATAGGAATCGGACCAACCCGAGTTGGCCCAGACCAGTGCGACGACCGTCGCGACCAACAACAGTGCGCCGCCGACGGTTTCTTTGCGCAGAATCCGTGCGATGCGGTCGGTTTCGGGCCAGGAGCCGCGGGAGAACAGTGGAAGTCGGGGTTCGGTCATCAATTTCGTCGTGCCTTCCGTGCATCGATGGTTGACGCCACACACGAACGTGAAGACCGAAAGTGCGCAGCGCGGAACTATTGCCGACCAGACTTCCCGGCGCACCGATCAACCAGTTTACGCATCTACATGAGGGTGGCAGCAAATCCCATGAACACGACGAACAACGACGTCCCGCCCAACGCAGCACCGATCACGGCCTCGCGGAAGTTCGTGGCGTCCCCCGCGTCGACCCGACTCACCCCGATCCATCCGCACACCACCGCGACGACGCCGATGGGGACCGAGATGAAATCGCCTATGAAGGGGACGAACGCACACACGATCGCGACGATCCCCGCAACCAGCGCCGCACTGCCGACGCCATTGCGATACAGGGGACCGAAAGAACGTTCCTCTTCCATGGCCGCCCTCCGCAGTGTTGCACCGTCGGGCCGGCGCACAGGACACCGATCGTACTGGGCGGAATGTTTAAAACGCCCAGCACGACAGCGTTTGAGCCAGATCACAAGGGGTAGCACTTTTCAGCAACGTTCGATTCACTCCCTTACCCAAGACAAGAGGTCGACATGCTGTCGATGACCTATCGCGGGCCTTACAAAGTGCGCACCGAAGAGAAGCCGATTCCCCGGATCGAGCATCCGAACGATGCGATCGTCAAAGTCGGGCTGGCCGCAATCTGCGGCTCCGACCTGCACCTCTACCACGGCATGATGCCCGACACGAGAGTTGGCACCACCTTCGGCCACGAATTCATCGGAGTCGTGCACGAGGTGGGACCGTCGGTGCAGAACCTGTCCGTGGGAGATCGCGTCATGGTCCCCTTCAACATCTACTGCGGCTCGTGCTACTTCTGTGCGCGCGGGCTGTACTCGAACTGTCACAACGTCAATCCCAATGCGACGGCCGTCGGCGGAATCTACGGCTACTCCCACACAACCGGCGGTTACGACGGCGGGCAGGCCGAATTCGTCCGTGTGCCCTTCGCCGACGTCGGCCCGAGCGTCATCCCGGACTGGATGGACGACGAGGACGCTCTACTGCTGACCGACGCCCTGTCGACCGGATATTTCGGGGCGCAGCTGGGGAGCATCCGCGAGCGCGACACCGTGGTCGTGTTCGGCGCCGGTCCTGTCGGTTTGTATGCCGCTGCGTCGGCGTGGTTCATGGGAGCCGGCCGCGTCATCGTGGTGGACCATCTCGAGTACCGACTGGAGAAAGCCCGGCAGTTCGCACATGCGGAGACGATCAATTTCGGCGAGCACGCCGACATCGTCGTCACGCTCAAGAAGGAAACCGATTATCTCGGTGCGGATGTCGCGATCGACGCCGTCGGCGCGGAGGCCGACGGTAACTTCATTCAGCACGTCACCTCGGCGAAGTTCAAGCTCCAGGGCGGCTCACCCATCGCCCTGAACTGGGCGATCGACTCCGTTCGGAAAGGCGGCACCATTTCGGTGATGGGCGCGTACGGTCCGATGTTCTCGGCCGTCAAGTTCGGCGACGCCATGAACAAAGGTTTGACGCTGCGGATGAATCAGTGCCCAGTCAAGAGGCAGTGGCCGCGATTGTTCGAACACATTCAGAACGGTCATTTGAAGCCGAATGACATTGTCACGCATCGCATACCGCTGGAACACATCGCCGAGGGTTATCACATCTTCTCGTCGAAACTGGACAACTGCATCAAACCGATCATCGTCCCGGGCAACGGGTAGGAGGAAAGATGACGCACAGACCGTACGTCGCAGACACGGAAACCCGCATTCCGACCAGCGACGAGCTACGAAACAGAATTCCGGGTTGGGGCAGCGACCTGGATCCTGCCGACCGCCCGGCATATCCGCGCGAGCGTTTCGCTCCCGAAAACACCGGAGCGCATTGGGATTTCCCCGAGAAGCAACCGGAGCTGAAACCTCGTGAGCGCTCCATCGAGCACGGAGAACTGCCGCCGGTGTTCGGCACGAGTGCTCCGCTGCAGGGACTGTCAGGCGTGATTCGACGGCAGGCATTCCGCTACAGCGAAGGCCGCGCGGCACATTGGTTGATGTTGCTGGCGGGTGACAGGGTGGACGCGGCCGAGTCGCACATTCGGTCGCTCGTGTCGGGTAGGCCGGACAATCCGGTGACCGAGACCGGGATCCTCAGCGAATTCCACAACAGCCGAGGCAAGAACAGGGTCGACAGCTCACACACGTGGATGGACCCGATCGTCGTCAGCGCACCCTACGTTGCCGCTGCCGCCGCTATCGGCTTGGGAGTGAAGAAACTCCGCAACAAGTGAGCATTCGGTGGCGGCGATTCGCCGTGATCGGCGGTCTCGGCGTGGTCGGTGCTGCATTTCTCGGCGGTGGAATAGCGTCGGGACAACTGCCGATGAACATCGCATTGTCCGGGCAGAACTTCACCGGCACGACGACGGCCATCACCGCGGAAGGAATCACTGCGTATCCGCGGAGTGTCGATACGACGGCGGGCGCGCAGCCCAGTATCGCGGTGAGCATCGACAGCGCACAGCTGTCCGACGTCTGTTTGTCGACGGTTGCGCGCGGCCTCCCGCTCATCGGTGACGTCACGCTTTTCGCCCGCATACCTGGCGACGGCGCAACGGCCGAGAACCTCGTCGTCGACGTCGCCTCGGTGACCGGTTCGATCGAGGTGTCCGACGTGCGACTCGGACTCGACGCCGCAGCTCTGGGCGAGGAGAACGGCGCGCGCACCTCGGCTGTGTCCGTGGGGAACTCGTGGGCACCGTCGACGCGCATCGACATCATCGCCTTGGCCGCGTCTGCCGCGTCCATCACGGGGCTCACTGTGTCCGCCGAGTCGGGTGAGCACTATTGCTGACGTCATCATCCAATTCGACTCGGCGAGAACGCTTTCGACGCTACCGCCGGACACGCCCTTTCTGGGGCGGTGTGCAACTTATCGCGTCGGCGGCGTTCATCGTGCTTCCGCCCCTGTCCTCCTTCCACGTCGGGGACGTCCTTCTCTCCGTCAGCACCATCGCGGGTGTGTCGACGCTGCTGCTCGGAACGTTGATGTCGTTGTGTGCCTTCTTCGTCCTGACGAGCCCGCACGCGCGCGTTCCGGGAGGAGTGGTCGCGATGATTCTGGCGCTCGTTGCCCTACCGGCGGCCAATTTCGGTGGTTACCTCGTCGGCACTCTGGTGGGGGTCACCGGATCCGCTGCCGTCCTCGCATGGCAGCCCGACAGAACCGAGGTGTCCGACGGCTGAACCCGGGCCGGTTGCCGTCGGCACCTACGCGGTTGGAGAATGGATACAGCAACGGCAAAGGGGGCCGGCACCCATGAGCACGGTATTGATCGACACGTACGACTTGGCCGAGGCCGAGCAGGTACTCAGTGCGAATTACACCAAGCAACGTCTCAACCCGAAACCCGGCGCGCCCACCCGCACCACGGTCGAGCGGTCTCACGTCGGGTCGATGATCACCGACGAACTCTCCTACAGCTATGACCTGAAGACGTTGGCAGATCCGCTGGCCGACATCGTGCTCTGCCGCGTCCGGTCCGGACTACTCGAGCGAGGTCTTCCGGGCGGGCACACCGTGGTCACTGGAGCAAGTCAGACGACGGCGATGGGCGCGCAGGCCGAACTCCCGATCCCGGTCGATATGCAGCGCCCCCACTTCGACACTTTCCACATCGACCGCGATCTTCTCGATCGCGTGGCCGCAGGCCCCGACGAGCCGGGTGAAACCGCATCGATTCGCCTGACCAGCGAAGCTCCGATATCACCGGGAGCCAACGCGTATCTGGTCTCGGTGATCGATCACATCAAGAACGACGTCCTGCCCAACCCGCATGCCGCCGCCAGCCCGTTGGTCGCCGGGAACGTCGCGAACTATCTCGCGTCGGCGATGCTCGAAGTTTTTCCGAATACCGCAGTACTCGAACCCACCATCGAGGACCGTCACGACAGCACGCCTGCCCTGCTACGCAAGGCGATCGCGTTCATCGACGACAACGCCGAACGCGAAATATCGCTGGTCGCCATCGCCGAATCCATTCACGTCAGTCCCCGGGCGTTGCAGTACATGTTTCGCAAACACCTCGACACCACACCGACGGAATATCTACGACGCGTCCGCCTCCATCAAGCGCACCTCGCTCTTGTCGCCGGTGATCGAATGAAAACCACCGTGGGTCGGGTCGCGGCCGACTGGGGGTTCTCGCACCTCGGCCGCTTCGCCATCTACTACCGCAAGCACTACGGCGTCAGCCCGCATCAGACACTGCGTCGTTGACAGTCCGTCCGTGCGGCATCGACGAGCTGGGCTGCGACGGTGACGACGGGGATGTTCTGGTCCTGCGACAGGCGACTCAACAGACGGAACGCTTGGCCTGAGTCGATGTCGAACCGCTCCATGATCATTCCCTACGCTTGGCCGATGACGTCGCGGGAGGCAAGGGCGGAACGAAACTGCTCGTCGCGGCGGACAGCCGAAATACCAACGGCTGCGTGCGCCGCGAGAGCCTCGGCGTGTTCGACGGCGTCGTCGTCGAACGCGTCGGCGGTCTCGGCGTCGAGATTCAACGCACCGATCGCTTGCTGATCGGTGTACAACAACATCGACAGACTGGACCGGACGGGCGAGTTCTCGACGATTTTGCGCGTGAGTTCCGGCCAGCGAGCGTCGGTCGCATAGTCGTCGACGATCACGGTGGTTCGGTCACGGATGGCGGTCAGACACGGCCCGTCGCCGGTCAACTCCTGCAATTCGTCGATGAACTGTGGGATGTTCCCCGTTGGGGCCATCGCCTCGAAGGTGTGCCGTTTGCCGTGACGACGGATCAGACTGACGCCGGCGTGATCGACGGCCGAAAGAAAGTCGGCTGCACCGGTAGTGACCTCGGCGACCACGTCGTGTTCGCACGCCGGATGCCTGTCACTGGTGGTGTGCATGGTTCGGGCCAAAGCCGCGATGGCGGTCTGGACGGACAGCGCTTCTTCGGTGTGCACGTCAACCTCCCCGATCGAGGAACCTCGGTTCGAAACTCCCACATCGCCGCGCCTCGGCGCAGTACACCGGGCGCACCGTCCTATCCGAATCGCGCAGACTTCACCGAGTCCCTGCGCACCTCGCATGCGCCGGGTTAAGCTCGTATCGGGTCGAGCACCGCGGCTTCGGCGGTGATGCGTTCGACCCTTTCGATCCATGATTCGGCACCGTCGAGCGGTCGCCTACTCCCCTCGGTGGCCCCGTAGCCTTCGGCACGTTTTTCGAACGGGTGAAGGGGCCTCAGACGACCAGAGCCGCAGACCTTCTCGGGTCTGCGGCTCTCGGTGTCCGCGGTGTCTACGGCTCGTCGGGATCCAGAGCATCCTTTATCTTTCCGACGACGCCCTTCTCCGTTCCGAGCGCGGATGACGGGGCACCCTTCGCGCCGTCGTACGTCGCGTACAGTTTCGGATCCGGTGCCGGCGCGGAGGCCTTGTTGCCCAACGGTTCTGGATTGGCATTGAAGCCCATCTGGTGTACAACGTCGGGCGCGAGGCGATCCGCCCAACCGCCGGCGGAAGAGAATTCCACGTCGGACAGATGCCACACGTCGAACGCGTGGTTGCCCTGTTCTTCTTCGTCCAGCAAAGCATTCGGCGCGACGACGCCCTCGAGCCCATCGGCTTGCAACTCTTCGATCGCGGCGAGCCACAGGTTCTGATGGTGGGTGTCGCGGGCGAGGTTGAACTTCAGCATCGCCTTGACACCCGGGTCGTCGGTCATGTTCCACAGACGGGCGGTCTGCAACCGGCCTTGGGCTTCCGCGGCGGCGTTCGCACGGAAGTCGGCCAACAGGTTTCCGGAAGCGACGATGTAGCGGCCGTTCCACGGGACACCGTTCGAATCCTGAGGCATTGCACCTCCACCGGCGACGATGGCCTGCTGCGGGTCCATTCCGCCCATCACCGCCGCGACCACCGGGTCACCGCCGGCGGCCTTCGTGGACTCGGTGGCCGGCGCGCCTTCGAGCAGACGTGCGACCATCGTCGCCAGCATCTCCACGTGCCCGATCTCCTCGGTGGCGATGTCCATGATCAGGTCCTTGTACTTACCTTCCATGCGACAGTTCCAGCCCTGGAACAGATACTGCATGGTCACGGTCATCTCGCCGTATGCGCCGCCGATCAACTCCTGGAGCTTGCGGGCGTACACGGGGTCCGGCTTCTCGGGCTTGACGTCGAACTGCAGGTAATCGGTATGGCGAAACATGTAAACGCCATTTCATGGGAGACAAGTGACGGTTACCACATTCGGTTACCGGCCCATCGATTCAGCCAAACATGTTCTGCCACACGATCTTCGGTCGCACAACCGGCCGACAACCGCCCAGTTTGCCCATGCCGCAGGACCGCACGTTCCTCGCCAACTAAGCACAGGCTAACCTGAGGGTCCGATCACGACTCGACAGGAACACACTTGACTCTCCGAACGACCCTCCGCGCCGCCGCGGCACTGACCGCGGCTGCGGCGGTAGCCGTCACCCTGGCAAGCTGCAGCTCGTCCGAATCCGACGACACCGCCGCGCCGACGACCGCCGCATCCGACGCCTCCTTCCCGGTGACCGTGCAGCACATGTACGGCGAGTCGACGATCGACACCGTCCCCGAACGGGTCGCCACGTGGGGCTTCGGCACCACCGACGCAGCTCTCGCGCTGGGCGTGGTCCCGATCGCGATGCCGACGGCCGATTACGGCGGCGGCGACGACCTCACCTATCCGTGGGTCAAGGACAAGATCGACGAACTCGGCGGCGAGGCGCCCGTCCTCCTGGACAACGCGACCTACGAACTACCCGTCGAGCAACTTCTCGCGACCGACCCCGATGTTCTCCTCGCGCCGCACTCCGGTCTCACCCAAGACGAGTACGACGCGGTCACCGCAGCAGGCATCCCGGTCATCGCACCACCCGAAGAACTCTGGTCGACGCCGTGGCGCGACGTCATCACGACCACCGGTACCGTTCTCGGACGCGTCGGCGAGGCGAGTGACGTCGTCGCCGATCTCGACAAGCAGGTGTCCGACGCCGGGGCCGAGCACCCCGAATTCCGCGGTCGCACAATTGTTTACGTATCCGAAGCCGAGGACGTGTACTACCTGCTCCTGCCGTCCGATCCGCGTGTGGAGCTGCTGACCAACCTCGGCTTCACGTCGGCGCCGTCGGTGACCGAGCTGGCGACGGGCGAATCCCCCTTCTCCACAACCGTTTCCGCGGAGAACCTGTCGAAGATCGACGCCGACGTCGCGTTCACTCAGGTCGACACCGACGCCGATCTGCAGGAGTTACTGTCGTCGACGACGTCGCGTCAGATCCCGGCCGTCGCCAAGGGTGCCGTGGCCGGCTTCGTCGGCGAGGAAGTCGGCTCGGCCATCCCGCCGACGGCCCTGTCCATTCCGTATTTCTTGCCGACGCTCGTCGACGGGCTCGCGAAGGCCGTTACGGTCGCTTAAGCGCCTTCGTGCACGAAAATGCATAGCCCGTCATGCATTTTCGTGCACGTAGTGTGCGGAGCCACACCATGCCGTACCTTCATCCCATGACGGCCCCTCGAACTGCCGAAGCACGTCCGACCAGACACCTCACCGTCGCCGCCCTCATTGCACTCGTCGTCGTGTATCTGGCCGTCATTCAAGGCATCGGTTGGTTGATGTCGCGGGGCCTCGATGCGCAATACGCCGCGCCCACCACGATCGACGAATTGTGGCGTGGCATGACGTTTTCCATCGCCCTGTCGGTGGTTCTGGTCTATGCCGTCGTCGTATATCTTCGGTGGTGGCGGCCGGTGTGGGTCGACGACCGACCGGTCCAACGCTGGCTGATCGTCGTGCCGATACTGATGCTTGTCTCGATTCTGGTCGTCACCGACTACTCCGGCCTCGCCGCGCACGGCATCGCGTTCACGGCACTATTGCTGCTCACGTGTCTTCTGGTCGGCCTCGGCGAGGAGACCATGTTTCGTGGCATCGCCGTCACGTGCTTCCGCACCAACAACTTCAGCGAAGGCAAAGTGGCGCTGTGGAGCACGGTCATCTTCGGTGTCGCTCACGCCAGCAACATCATCGCGGAAGGTCCGAAGGCGTTCATCCAGGTCGTCGCCACGATCATTGCGGGTTACTTCTTCTACATCGTTCGCCGACGGACCCGCGGCCTGCTCGTGCCGGTCATTCTGCATGGGCTGTGGGACTTTTCGCTCATCTCGGGTCAGACGACACCGGGTGAGAGTCATCCGATCGCTGTGTTGGCGATAGTCACCATGGTCGTGCTCGCGATCATCTTGGTCATCCGACGGCATCACATCGAACCGGCCGACCGTGCTGCGGTAGACGGAACACCTGCGGTCGACTGAATAGTCCACGGCGACGAGCGACCTGTTCAGTCGTCGTCCCATACGAGGTGATGTAGCCGCATAGCTTCGATGAGCTCCGGGTCATTTTCGCGCACGGGTCCGTAATCCAGTGGCGTTACGTTCACACTGACGGCGCCGTCGCCGGGGCGTTCGTACAGCGCCCATAGCGCCAGGTCGCCACCGTGCCGCGACTCGAATTGAATTCCGGCCACGAGGTGGCCGTCAGGCCCCGTGAGGGTGTTGATCCAGTGTGAAATGTCCTGGGTCAGCGCACGGGGTCGGCCGTCACGAATCGCCGCGGTGTCTAGATCTAGCAGACCAAGCTGAATCGCCCTCGCGCGGAACTCTTTTCGCAGTGTTGCCAACGACTCCAGGTGTCCCGGCACGACGAACCACCCATCGATAACGCCGCTGCCGGTGACCCGAGAGTTCATCCACGACCGAGGTACCCGTCCGGGCTCGACGCCAGGGAACTCTTCACCGTCTTCTTCCACGATCTCTTCGAGAGCTGCGGCGAGTTCGTCGCTCGGACGGGCGTAGGCGAGAACCTCGAGAAAACAGGCGAGTCGGCTCGAGCCGACGTACAGCGTGCGCCATACCCCTGACGGGTCATCCCATCGGCCGTTGAAGCGGCCGTCAGTCGCGTACTCCCACGGCGTCCACTCCCAGGACGTAGGTGGATACCCAACGCGGTACGCGGCAGCGCCCGAAGCCCGCTCACAACAGACCTTGCCGCGGGACGTTGATACCAAGCGACGGTCTTGCTCGGTCATCCGACAGCAGCGAACTGACGAGCTGCCGCCAACACTTTCGGACCGACGTCGTGCAAGTCGCCTTCGCGAAGCAGCAACGCGGGTGGTCGGTCGTCGAGGATGGGGTTCAGACCTTGGAACCAGGTCTGCGCTACTGCCGGGCTATCGCGTTCAGTGATGAGCCGGGCTACTCGGTAGGCGATACGCATCCGTTCGACATCGGCCTCGTTGTGGATCGTGCGGCTTCCCTCGGCCCACTGCCGGACCGCGCGGGTTTCCTTGACTTTCCCGAGGTACGCCACGAGCTTGCTACCGAGCAGCGAACGCAGCGCCGAGACCAGCTCAGCCTGCGTCATCCGGGCTGCTTCGTTGTACGCGGCGAGGTCTGGCCGTGGGTGTGCGGCTGTCATAACAATCAACCTCCTTTTCACAGGGTAAATCACACCCCGGCACATCGTCCACAGCTCACCGGCAACGCTACTGTCCGCGTCGGCGACAGTGCACCAGAGATTTCTCTGAACTTGCGCGCTATTTCGACGATCGTCAATATAGATATGTGTCGAATCAAGAACCCTGCTGCCCCACCGAGCCTGTCCGTGATCCCCTCGGACGGGACGAGGCGTCGATGTTGGCGGGCGCGTTCAAGGTCCTCGGTGATCCGGTCCGGCTCCGACTGCTGAGTGTCATCGCAGCCCAGGCGGGTGGCGAGGCGTGCGTCTGCGACATCTCCCCCTCCGTCGACGTGTCGCAACCGACGATCTCGCATCATCTGAAGGTGTTGCGCGACAACGGTTTCGTCATCTCCGAGCGTCGCGGCACGTGGGTCTACTACCGGATCGTGCCGTCGACACTCACGCACCTGACGGCGCTGCTGACCGAGGTCGCGGGCACCGAGGTCCCGGCATGAGTGAAGCAGCGTCCCCACCTGCCGTCGTCGGAAAGCTGTCGACGCTCGATCGCTTCCTGCCGGTGTGGATCGGTATCGCGATGGTCGCCGGCCTGATTCTCGGACGCGCAATACCCGAGATGAACTCGGCTTTGTCCGCGATATCCGTCGACGGCATTTCGCTCCCGATCGCCCTCGGCCTGCTGGTCATGATGTATCCGGTGCTCGCGAAGGTGCGCTACGACCGGGTCGCTGCGGTGACCGGCGATCGCGCACTCCTGATCTCGTCGCTCGTTCTGAACTGGGTGCTCGGGCCGGCGTTGATGTTCGCGCTCGCGTGGCTGCTGCTGCCGGATCTTCCCGAGTACCGGACGGGTCTGATCATCGTCGGACTAGCGCGCTGCATCGCGATGGTCGTCATCTGGAACGACCTTGCCTGCGGGGATCGCGAGGCGGCCGCCGTTCTCGTCGCACTGAACTCGGTCTTCCAGGTGCTCATGTTCGCCGTACTGGGATGGTTCTACCTCTCGGTACTCCCGGGATGGCTCGGTCTCGAACAGCAGACGATCGACACCTCGGCGTGGCAGATCGCGAAGTCGGTGCTGATCTTCCTCGGCATACCGCTCGTAGCCGGATTCCTCACCCGACGTCTCGGCGAAAAGGCAAGGGGCCGAGCGTGGTACGAGGACCGGTTCGTACCGGTCATCGCGCCGTGGGCTCTGTACGGACTGTTGTTCACCATCGTCGTTCTCTTCGCGCTGCAGGGCGACCAGATCACGTCGAAGCCATGGGACGTGGTGCGCATCGCCGTACCGCTGCTGATCTATTTCGCGGTCATGTGGGGTGGCGGTTTCGCCCTCGGTGCCGCGCTCGGCCTGGGCTATCGCCGCACTGCCACACTGGCTTTCACGGCGGCAGGCAACAACTTCGAACTCGCCATCGCGGTGGCGATCGCAACCTACGGGGCGACGTCCGGGCAGGCCCTCGCCGGGGTGATCGGCCCTCTCATCGAAGTTCCGGTGCTCGTAGGTCTGGTGTACGTATCCCTGGCTCTCCGTGCACGTTTCGGAGAAGGCGCACGCAATGTCTGATCCGGTGAGAGTCTTGTTCGTCTGCGTCAGCAACCGCGGCAAGTCCGTGATGGCCGAGCGTCTCGTCCCGACGATGACCACGTCGATCGCCGCGTCGTCGGCCGGCACCGCAGCGAAGATCGGCGGAACGGTCAACGAACTATCTGCGGCAGCGCTCGACGAAGTGGGAGCCGACGTCGCCGATCACCGACCACGTCAACTCACCGACGAGTTGATGCAGGCCGTCGACATGGTCGTCGTGGTCGGTCCAGCCGAGGTCACGCCACCACCGGGGGTGACGGTCGAACGGTGGGCCACCGATGAACCGTCGGAGCGGGGCATCGACGGGCTCGATCGGATGCGGCTGATTCGCGACGACATCGCCGCGCGCATCCGCGCTCTCGTCGACCGCATCGAGCGGTAGGCGAGAGCGCGACGACGCGCGACTCAGCAACAGGCAGCCGACGCACCCCCGCCGCCGCCGCAACACACCGCAGCACTGTCATTGTCCTGCACCAGCTTCGGGCTCGTCCCGAAAGTGTCGGAGTCGGCTAGCACGGTGTAGACCTCCCACTTCTCGCCGGCCGGCCCGGTGACCCACACCTTGTCCTGGGTGGCGAAGCAACACGTCGTACCGATCTCCTCGTCGGTGAACAGACCCTCACCGGTGAGGCGCGCGATCTCGGAGTGCACCTGCGCGGACGAGTCGACCTCCACGCCGAGGTGATTGACCGTGCCGCCCTGGCCCGGATTTTCGATCAGCACGAGTTTCAGCGGCGGTTCGGCGATGGCGAAGTTCGCGTAGCCGGGCTTGACCTTCGCGGGCTCGACTCCGAACAGCTTGGAGTAGAACGTGATCGATTCGTCGAGCTTGTCGACGTTCAGTGCGAGTTGTGCGCGAGACATGACCAGACCTCCACCTGTGAGACATATGTCGAATTACTAGCGAACCCAGACTGCGCCACCTTTGCGACATATGTCAAGAAGGTTGTACGGTGAATGTCATGCCGAAGACGTTGCCGCTGATCGACACGACAGCTCCGATCTGCTGCGCACCTCTGGCGGCAGCCCCCATGGACAACGACGCGGCCCTGGAGGTCGCCCTGCGACTGAAGGCCCTCGCCGATCCCGCCCGGGTGCGGTTGATGTCGGCCCTCCTCAGCGCCGACGCCGGCGAGGTGTGCACGTGCGATCTCGCCCCTGCGGTCGAGCTGACGGAGTCGACGGTGAGCCATCACCTGGGGCAGCTCAAGAAGGCCGGCCTGGTCACGTCGACCCGTCGCGGCATGAACGTCTACTACTCGGCGAAGCCGGACGCACTCGATGCTTTGAGAGTCGTGCTCGATCCGAACTGCTGCCGCTGACCCGCCCGAAATGCACGGGGCACCCAGGACATCACGCCCCGGCCCCACCCCGGTCAGGGATCCTGCAGCCAACCGGCCGGCACGAGGTTGTCGGCGGTATGACGCCATGGCTTGACCCAGGTCATCTCGTCGGACCGCAGTGTTTCGCCGCATTCGCTACACACCTCGCCGCGGAACGTTTCCGCTCCACACGTCCGATGTATCAACGCCATGTGGCCGCCGCCTGCCGGAAGCTCGGTGTGCTTCTCGCCCCACAACGCCAACTGCTGCAAGATCGGGAGCAGGTCGACGGCAGCATCGGTCGCGACGTAGCCCTGGCGAACTCGCCTGCCGTTGTCGTAGTCCACTCTGTCCAACAACCCGGCGTCGGTCATCTCGCGCAACCGTCGACTCAGCACCGCCTCGGAGATGCCCAGGTTTTCCCGAAGTGCGTCGAAGCGTCCGCGTCCGTGCAGCACGTCGCGCACGATCAGCAACACCCACGGATCGCCCAGCACATCCAGTGACCGCCTGATTGGGCACTTCTCCCCCGACCAATCCGATCGCAGAGCCATTGCTTCCCATCGCCTCCCGAATTGGGTACTGTCACCGCCAGCATATAACTTCGTTGAAGAAAGTTAGCGTTCATGGCGGCTCAACCGGCGATCTCCGACACCACACGACCACGCTTCCGTATCCACCCGGCATGGTGGGTGGCACTCGTCGCATTCTTGGCGTTGCTCGGTGCGGCCGGGTTCCGCGGCGCCCCCGGAGCGTTGATGGTTCCCCTGCACGACGAGTTCGGCTGGTCGACCAGCATCATGTCCTTGGCCATCAGCATCAACTTGATTCTGTACGGGCTGGTGGCACCGTTCGCTGCAGCGCTCATGGATCGCTTCGGGATGCGTCAGATCGCCTGCAGCGCTCTGATATTGGTAGCCCTCGGCGCTGCAGGTTCGACCGCCATGACTGCCTCCTGGCAGCTGCTTCTGTTCTGGGGGCTGTTGATCGGCGCAGGTACCGGTGCCATGGCGTTGGTCTTTGCGGCGAGCATCGCCAACCGTTGGTTCGTCGCCCGACGCGGACTGGTGACCGGCGTGCTCACTGCGGGCGCAGCGACGGGGCAGCTCATCATCCTCCCGCCCGTCGCCGCGCTCGCCGAGAACATCGGATGGCGCCCGGCATCGTTGGTCATCGCAGCCACAGCACTGGCGGTGGCCCCGGCAGTCTGGCTGGTGATCCGCGATTACCCGGACGACCGCGGCGTACTTCCCTACGGCGCTGATCCCTCGTACGAGCCCGCCCCACGTCCTCACGGTGGTGCACTCAGGCGTGCTCTCACGGGACTGGCCGACGCAGCTCGAACACGCGCGTTCTGGGCACTCGCCGTCGCATTCGCGATATGCGGCGCAACCACGAACGGACTCATCGGGATTCACTTCATACCGTCTGCGCACGATCACGGAATGTCCACCACCACCGCGGCCGGACTCGTCGCAGCCGTCGGTGTGTTCGACATCATCGGAACCATCGCGTCGGGTTGGCTGACCGACAAGTTCGATCCCCGCATCCTGCTCGTCGCGTACTACACGTTTCGCGGCGTCGGACTGCTGCTGCTGCCCTGGTTGCTCTCTGACCACGTCCACCCGAGCATGCTGCTGTTCATCGTCGTCTACGGCCTCGACTGGGTGGCCACTGTCCCGCCGACCGTGGCGTTGTGCCGCACGCTGTTCGGCGACAACGGCACCATCGTGTTCGGTTGGGTGTTCGCTTCACACCAAATAGGCGCAGCGGCAGCGGCATTCGGTGCAGGCGTTGTCCGCGACACCTTCGGTACCTACACCTACGCCTGGTGGGCAGGAGCGGCGCTGTGCGTCGTCGCCGCAGCATTGTCCATCGTCGCCGCACGACGCCGCGCAGCAGCGCACCCCTCCGGCTCTACCCCTCCGTGACGTCCTCGAAGTGCACGGTGACGGCAGTGTCGTCTATGTGGTGGCCGAGCAGGTCGGTCAGCGTCGTGCGCGCGAGGTTGCCGAGGTCGAGCCCGACCGCATGCAAGTCGGTGCCGTACGCACCCGTCACGGTGATGGCGGCCCCGATACATGTGTGCCCGTCGAGCTCGAGGTCGACGGCGATGGGGTCGGCGCCGTGCACGCCGAGCAGAGCGCGTCGCACGGTCGAGCGCACGATGTGGTCACTGATGCGAAGGGTGTCGTGCCCCTGCTCGACGGACTCAGCCGGGTACGAGGCGTCGACCGGCCAGGTGCGACGCGTGGTTGCCCGCACCTTCGCGAGCACCGAGCTGCTGATGTCGACCCAACGCGGTTCGCGGTCGTGAGCCGACAGCTCCTGCGCTGCTCGGGCGAGGAGAGCGTCGTCGGGTTCGTCGGGGGTCATCTCCATGTCGACATCCTTGCGCTCAGTGTGGTTCGGGCTCGTTGCAGTTGTCCGCGCACCGCGCCGGGCGACATGGACATGATCTGACCGATTTCCACGTGGGTCATGCCTTCGACTTCCCGAAGGAGCCATGCTGATCTCTGACGGTAGGGCAATTCGGACAGCGCCGCGTCCAGGGCCGCCATGAACCCGGAACTCGCCGCCTGACGTTCGGGGTCGCCGGAGGGGTCGTGGTCGGCTCGTTCGAACACCCAGTCCTCGGCCGGGGAGATCGCGCGTCGACGACGGTGATCGACGACCTTGTGCGAGACCAGGCTGAACAGCCATGTCCGCAGGCTCGACGCGCCCCGGAAGTTCTCGAGCCCTTTCCAGGCTGCGACGAACGCGTCTTGGACGACTTCTTCGGCGGCCCCGGAATCGCTGAGGAGGTTGCGGGTGAAGCGATACATGTCCGGGCCGTACCGCATCACGATGGCCTCGAATGCCTGCCGGTCCCCGAGGACAGCCGCTGCGATCAGCGACTGGTCCGGCACATCGCCGCCGCGTCGTCGCCACGCAGCGTCACCTGCATCGATGTCATGTCCGTCGTCGAGCATCCCCATGTTCCTTTCGAGGACCACCCGACGTGTCCTACGGAGTCGACGGGTGCCGACCCCGTTTCACAGTGCTCTGTTGTACCTCCGGGTTGTTCCGTCCAAACATCCCGGGTTTTCGGCCTTCACCAGTGTGATCCAGAACACGTATTTCGGACGTGCGCTTTCCACGAGTCGCCACGACCAATCACCGAAGAACACACAATCGAACGAAGGGATATGGACGATGACCACCACGCAAGCAGCACCCACCGGCACGGCCCCCGCAACCACCACGAAGACGAGCCCCAAGCCGGTCTCCGATTCGGCATTGGTCAGTTCGGACGGCCGCACCACCATCGCGGACACGGTCGTCTCCAAGATCGCCGGCATCGCCACCCGCGAGGTCCAGGGTGTGCACGATGTGGGCGGCGGAGCTGTCCGGGCCATCGGTGCGCTGCGCGAGCGTATCCCGGGTGCACGCGTCAACCAATCTCAGGGCGTGTCGGTCGAGGTCGGTGAGCGGCAGGCAGCCGTCGACATCGACATCGTCGCCGAGTACGGCGTCTCCATCGCCGACCTGGCTGCGGGTATCCGTCGCAACGTCATCACCGCGGTCGAGCGGATGACGGGCCTCGAGGTCACCGAAGTGAACATCACCGTCCACGACGTCTACCTCGACGACGGCAGCGACGACACCGACGAAGCGGCACCTGTCCGCGTCCAATGACATCGGGTGACAGCGACAACGGCCGTCCCCGCCCCGACACGGGCGGGGACGTCGACCTGTCCGAGGCACTCGCCCGCACCGTGACCGCCACCGACGGCGTTGCGGGTCTGCACGGCGGCATGTTCGGAGAAGTAGCGACCTATCTGCCCGGCCGCCGCGTCGCCGGAATCCGGTTGGACGACAACGGGATCGACATACACATCTCGCTGTTGGCCGGTGCACCGATACGCGAGACGGCCGACGCCGTGCGCCGCGCAGTACACGCGGTCGCCGACCGTCCCGTGCACATCACCGTCGAGGACGTCGTCGAGGTGGCGAATTCGTGACAGGTCAGGAGAGGTCGGCCGAGCAGCGGCGTGCTGCTGCATTGAAAGCAGCGCGCCGCGAGATCGCCCGCACTCACCACCCTGATCGTGGCGGCGATCCGGACACATACATCCGTCTGCTCGCCGAACTCGATCGACGGCAGACATCGCGCCCGGCCACCGGCGCAACAGCGGTGCAGGGCATGTCTCGCCGCTCGCTACGGCGTCGGGCGTGGCGCCGCACTATCGACGCCGTACGCCGCAAGGTCCGGCGTCGCCTCACCGGCTCGTCCAAGCCGGCACGGCGCTGAAAGCCATGTTGGACACAACCATTCATTCCTTACACGTGGAGACCACATGAGAACGTCGACGATCGGACTTCTGGCAGGTTTGTTGATCGCCATTGCGGCTGCCGCGGGCGGTTTCACCGGTTTCCTTCTCGCACTGCTTCTCGGAGCAGGTGGCTACCTCTACGGCAGCTACCGCGACGGCGAGGTCGACCTTCAGTCGATCCTGCGGGGCCGTGGCCGTGGCTGACACGACCACCACCCTGGACGGTGGCGTCGCGCCTTCCGGTGCGACCGTCACCGATGCGCCGACGACGGCGTTGCGGGAACCGGATGAACGCGGTGCGCTGACCATCCGGGATTCGGTTGCCGAGACCATCGCACGCAAGGCGGCGCTCGCGGTGCCGCACGTCGTCGCGAAGTCGACAGGCTTGTCGAAACTGACCGGCCGCGGACTGCCGCGCGTCGAGGTCACGATTCGCGGAGACCACATCCGAGCATCGCTGGACGTGGCCATCGTGTGGCCGGCACCCACGGCGCGAACCGCTGCACAGATCCAGGACAGTGTCGCCGCGGACCTCGCCCGCTACACGGCACTGACGGTCGACACGGTCGACGTCACCGTCCTCGTCGTCACCGCAGAAGCCGTCGCGGCCGCGTCCGATTCTTCGACGCGACAGACCAGGAGAGTGCAATGACCGCTCCGACCACGATCTCGAAAGACAGTGCGACAACCCCGGTTTCGGATGCGCCCGTCGCGGAGAAGAAACCACTGGGCAGTGGTGCCGCGGCTGCGGTCGCGGTCCTGTTGGCTGCGGCCGTCGTCGCGGCCGGGGTGATCGCAGGCCGCGATGCCCTCATCGCCGCGGGCGCTCTGACCGGCGACAGGTGGATCGACGCCGGCCTGCTCTGGCTCGACGGACTCACCGCGCAGAATTGGATGGCGCCTGCCGGCATCGGTGTCGCCGTGCTCGGCGTCGTACTTCTTGTTGCAGCCGTCGCGCCGCGCCGACGCCCGTATGTCGCAACCTCGATCCCGGGTGTGTGGCTTCGCCGTCGCGACCTCCCGGCGCTCGCGCACGCGGCCGTCGTCGACATGCCCTCGGTGACATCGACCCGAGTTCGGGCTAGGCGACGCAAGGTCTCGGTTGCGCTGACGGTGCACCCCGGAACCGACTGTGCCGCACTGCAAAAGCAAGCAAAGACGGCGGTCGACGACGCGTTGTCCTCGCTGACGAAGTCACCGAAGGTCACCGTTTCGGCCTCCACAGGAAGGACCCGCTCATGAACCGCGCAACCATAGCGTTCGACCGTATTGCAGTGGCGCTCGTGGGCCTGGCCTTGATCGCCGTCGGCGCAGGGGCAGCGGCATGGCAGTGGGGTTACCTGCCGGAGACGCGCCAGCGCATCGATGTTCCGTTCGCCGAGAACACGATTCAGGCGACGTGGTGGCCGTGGGCTCTCGGAGCCGGCGCCGTCGTCTTCGTGCTCGTCGGGCTCCGGTGGTTGTTCGCGCATCGGCCCGGCCGACGTGTCGGTCGCCTTTCGGTGTCGTCGACGGGTGATCAGGCCGGACAGTTGTCGGTCGACGTCGACACCATCGCGCGATGCGCAGCCGACGCCTTGGCCGCGTCCGATTATGTCCGAAGTGCGCGCGGCACAACGCGTTCCGATCGAGGAGAGCGCGTCGTCGAACTGACTGCCACCCTCGAACCCTCCCCGTCGGCCCTCGCTCAGACCGCCCCGGTCCTGGCCGACACGACTCGGGACATCGCACTCTCGCTCGACGACACCCGCGCGTCGACCCGCATCCTGTTGCGCCTCCCACCACCGGCACGGGATCGCCGTGTCCACTGAGTCTCGCGCTGTGCCCGTTGCGGGCTTCGACGCCCGCCTGAATCAGCTTCTCGCCGAGCAGGCCGAGAAAGCCGGTGAAACGGTGGACACCTTCATTCGGCGTGCTGTAGTGACTCGGCTGGTCGAGGCGCTGAAAGCCGACGAGGAATCGGACGTCGGGCAGCTGCTACGCCACCTGCAATCCAATCTCGACAGCGGTAAGGACGGTTCCTACGACCCGTCTCTGGCCGGTACCGCGATCCACGATCCCGAGCGCTTGCGCGCTGTCGAGGCCACGGGGTTGCTCGACACGGACGTCGAGGAGCGGTACGACCGGCTCGCCGCGATGGCGTCGGATGCGTTGTCGGCGCCCGGCGCAGCGATCTCACTGTTGACCGACGAGCGCCAGTTCTACAAGAGCGCGATCGGGCTACCGTCCGAGCTCGACGGTGCGCGCGACATCCCGCTGGAGCTGTCGATGTGCAAGTACGTCGTCAACGCTGGGGAAACGGTGGTCGTCGAGGACGCGCGACTCGACCCCAATTACAACGAACACGCAGCCGTCACAGGCGAGCTGATGGTGTCCTACCTCGGAATCACGTTGTCCGACAACGACGGACATGCCGTCGGGACACTTTGCGTCTGGGATCAACAGCCCCGCCAATGGACCACCGGTCACGTGCAGCTGTTGCAGGACGTGGCGTGGATAGTGCGCGAACGCATCTTCGAATAAGCACATCGATGACTTGTGCGCCTGTCGAGATGCGGCGCGCACCGCTAGCTATCGACCTCACCTTCTTGGACCGAACTCATCCACCCCGACGAACGAGGCCGTGACTTCCCATAGTCTCTCGGCTTCACTCGGATCGATTGCCCACAGCTTCACGCCGCCGACGAGCATGTCGTCCCCCGTTGCCAATTCCGCGACGTCGCAATCCTGCAGATACGCACCACCGTGATCCACCAAAGCGGGTGACGTCGCCGCCCAGACTGCGGTCGCCGCACCTTGCGCCGGTGTCTTGAAGCCATCGGCGGATTTGCCTTCAGCTGTTCGCCAACCGAGACGGATCTGCTCCTCATCCGGTACGTGCCGCTGCAAAGGTGTCAGGATGCTGCCGGGGTGTACCGAGAAGGCTCGGCCACCGGCGGGTTCGAGCCGCCGGTTCAACTCCACGGCGAACAGCGCATTGGCCGTCTTCGATTGCCCGTACGCGATCCAGCGATCGTAGTCGTCGCGAAAGTGCATGTCGTTCCACCGGATTGTTGATTGGAAATGACCTGACGACGACACCACAACGACTCTGCAGCTGTCCGTCAACACCGGCGCAATCCCGTTGACGAGCGCGTAGTGACCGAGGTGATTGACCGCAAAGTGGGATTCCCAACCGTCCCCCACCCGCGTGAGCGGCACCGCCATGATGCCGGCGTTGCAGATGACAAGATCGATGTTCGACGCCATAGCAACGATGCCGCGTCCGCACTGCGCGACACTCTCGAGATTCGACAGATCGCACGGCACCGCCCGCGCACGATCCACGCCGATCAGGTTGTCGCGAGCCAGGTCCGGCCGTCGCGCAGGCACGATCACCGACGCGCCCGCGGCTGTCAGCCCGCGCGTGATTTCGAGGCCAAGGCCTGAGTAGCCCCCAGTCACCAACGCGGTGCGGCCGGTCAGATCGACTTCCGAAAGAACGTCGTCGACCGTGCTGTGTGCGTCGAACCCGCTACCGATGCGCTGCTGCGTTGTAGGCATGCCTCGACGGTAGAAACTAGAGTGCGGTCTAGGTCAAGACGAAGGGGGCTACTGTGGGTTTGCCATCCGACCGACTGTCGATCGGGGATGTCGCCTCGTCGATCGGCCTGAGCGTGCATGCCCTGCGCTACTTCGAACGTGAAGGCCTGTTGTTGCGTCCGATCGAGCGGGCCGGCTCCAAACACAGGATGTACGACGCCAGCGACGTCGATTGGTTGTTGCTGATCAACAGGTTTCGCGAGTCGGGCATGCCGATCGCGACGATCAGGCAATTCGCCCAACTGGTGCGTAGCGGCCCCGGCAACGAGGCGGATCGGTTGCAGATCCTGCGCGCGCACGAGGCCGCGATCGAACAGAAGATCGCCACGCTCCGGGAGAACTTGGACGTCATCCGCACCAAGGTTGCGATTTACGCCGATCACGTGGCACACGGCACGGCCGTGGGCGTGTGGTCGCCGCGACCGTCGTCACAGCAGGAAGACGACGAGCGCTCCCGCGGTGAGACCCACGACGGCAGCAAGGAGAAGGAATCGTAGATCGGTGCCACGTGTTCGGCTCGGCAGTCGGTTACGCATGCAAGGATTGAACCTTATAAACGGGGCTTCCGCTTGTTCAAGCCCACAGATTCGGACGTTCGGCGTACTTCTAAGGCCGTCACGATAGCGATTCCCACCGTGGACTCCTCAAACGCGACTGCTGCGCTTCCAGCATCAGCGCGAGCAACTCGTCTCTCCGAACCTGCCGTCGCACACCACCTGCGATGTCGGTGACCTGCACGGTCTCCGCTTCGACCTCCTCCGGTCCCACGACGCCGATCAGGTGGTCGCGTCGGGCTCGTGCATGTCGAATCCTGGCCCCGAGTGCACCAGCCTGATCGATGTTCGGCCGCAACCCCTTTCGGGCTGCAGCATCCGCGAAGGAACGAACTGCATCATCCTGGTCGACGCCGACAGGCAATAGCGCGATGTGAATCGGCGCCAGCCAGAACGGAAGTCGGCCCTGATAGTGCTCCAGCATCGCTGCGGTCACGCGCTCCATCGACCCCAGGGTTCCGCGGTGAATCATCACCGGACGGTGCGGTCGCCCGTCCTGCCCGGTGTATTCGAGGCCGAATCGTTCCGGCTGGTTGAAATCGAGCTGCACGGTCGCGATGGTCTGCTCGTGCCCGCGACTGTCCCGAACCTGTAGGTCGAGCTTCGGTCCGTAGAACGCGGCTTCACCAGCTGCTTCGACGAGCTCGAGCCCGTGTTCGTTGGTGATGGGTGCGGCCGCGTCGCGCAGGCTCTTCTGTCCCGACGCCCACTGCGCATCGGTTCCCAGCCAGGACGAGGACTCGTCGCGCATCGACAGCCGCACGTAGTCGACCGGTAGCCCCAGGATTTGTTGCGCCCGAATGGCAGAGCGCAGCGCGAGCTGCGCCTCGTCGAATACTTGGTCCGCACGACAGAAGACGTGGGTGTCATCGAGATTGATCTGCCGCACCCGGCTGAGTCCGGATACGACGCCCGAGCGTTCGGCCCGGAACATCGCCGCAAGTTCGTTGAGCCGGATCGGCAGTTCACGATACGAGCGAGTGGCCGACGCGTACATCAGCGCATGATGTGGGCAGTTCGCCGGGCGCAGCATCAGCTCGTCCTCGCCGAGACGCATGGCAGGGAACATGTCGTCACCGAATTTGCTCAAGTGTCCCGATCGTTCGTACAGCGCCCGCTTCCCAAGCACCGGTGAATACACGCCCAGGCAACCGTCCTCGCGTGCAATCTCTTTCGCGAGGGCTTCGAGTTCGTGACGGATGACGGCACCAGCCGGCAACCACATGGGAAGGCCGGACCCGACGAGCGGATTGGCGGTGAAGACGGACATGTCGCGGTTCAGTTCGCGGTGATCGAGGGTCATGAGTGCGCTCCTGTATCTGGATGACGGATACAGACCCAGGAAACGACAAAACCCCGGATCCGATCCGGGGCTAGTGTGAGGCTGAGTGGGTCAGTCCATCGCGAGGGCACCGGAGATGTCCGGCGTCGTCGTCGAGGAACTGGAGATCAACACACGAGAACATAACCGAGCATGTACGACGGCGCCACGCATTTTTCGGACAAGCACAACGCGGCACGCATTCGACGTCGACGTCGACGGCTGCAGTGCGGTCGAGGTCGAGACGGAGGAGGCCCCCTTGGGTTCGTCGAGCGAACGACTGTCGATCGGTGAAGGCCTGTTGGTGCGACCGGTCGAGCGGTTCGGATCCAAACACAGGATGTTCGATTGGAACACAAACCGCCATGGATGTGTGTCCCGCCGACGAAGCCGGCTTACGAGTTGGCGCTCAACATGAAAGAAGTGCGCGAAGTCGTCACACAACTCTGACGTCGCCACCGCTGGCGACTCACCGCCACAATATCGAAACTATAATTTGACAGCGAGGTTCCAGTATGAACCCAACTTTTGGTCGAACGCAGGATCAGTGAACGGGTCCAATCCGCCTGTAGGATACGGCGTAATTTCACCGAACCAAATTTTGCCGAGTGCTTCGTACAGGTCTACACGGATGAAGTCGAAGTCCGCCCCGATGCGCGATGCATGGTCAATCATTAGAGCCAACGTCGCTGGCGCCGGGCGTACGTCATCCAGAATTTTCCCGCCCTGATTGACCTCAAGCGGCATCCACTCGGGTGTATAAAAACGACGCCGCACGACATTTGAACGGGGTGTATCGACTTGAATGACCTGTACCTTGCCCTCGAAAACGAAGAATCGAATGTCGAGAGGTGACTCGCCGTCAGCGGTAGGGATGCGTTCCTCGATCAGGTATCCGGGCCGTGCCTGGCTGTAGGCCCATTCTCCGTGCACCCTTGAGAGGGTATCTTCGTTCCACCCGGCAACTTCGTCGAGCCTGATACCGGAGTCTTTCAGTGACCCGCTACCGAACGAATTGTGCCCCGATCCTGTGGTGGGTTTTAAAACCCAATCTGTGCGCCAATTCCGCTCGTACACAGTCGACAGGTCCTCACCAAACCACAAAGTACGTGGGATAGCGATAGATGGGTCGGCTGTTTGCGCATGCATCTTCATCGATAGCTTGTCCCCACCGCGCGCGAGCAGTTCGCGACGGTCGCGGATGATGCGCCACTGGATCTTCTCGGTAAAGGTTGTGGGTACGTCAGGCAAAGGATGTCCGATCCATTTTTTGAACAAGATTTGTCTACGCTGTTTCACAGGAAGTGTCTGGAACGCGCGCCAAAAGATCGGCTGAAGGAGGCGATGCAAGGGAACTCCTGGACGGTAGGGAGGGACATCGCACCGTAACATCTACTTCGTCTGCCGCTGTACACGTGCGCTAAAAATGCTTCGAACGATCGACACGGACGGCCACACTGCAAAGCACGTATGGATCGATCCCTACCCTGAGGTCAGCACTCAAACAGGATTCATCGACTGCTCTGACTTGTCGCACGACGAGAATGTATGCTGGACGAATTGCCCAAGACCAGCCTGAAAGATGTTCGGCCGCGCCACCACGGCGCGAAAGGCGCCCACTCTTTGGCCCGACGCTGTGACCAGAGGCCGTCTGCTCGAAACCAATGTGTTACAAGCTGCGTTTTGGAGCGCTGACACGGCGCTTCTTGCCATACTCGACACCCAATACGGCAGCTCCGATGATCTACAGCGAGTTCACTCCCCCGGAGAGACGCTTCCTACTCGCATATACGACCAGGATCCCCGCTTGCGCCCTTATTGAACGGATTCTGAGCCTATATACTGGGCTCCGTGAAGCGCATTCAGAAACCGACCGCCACATGAGCGCTCTCCGACGCCGTACTTCGACCGTGGTCGCGATGGCGATCTTGATCTGCTGCTCCGGCTGCGCTGACACGACGACACCGCAGGACGTCGAGCAGCAGAGGACCGATACGATCACTGAATCGAATGACAAGTGTCAGATTAGCGACCAGGTTGACGCAGGATTGTCCAATCGACAATCGCCATACAATATTGTCATCATTGGCGACAACACGTCCAAAATGATAGGCGGGTGGGTCAATATCTTCGCAAACTGGGTCAGCACGAATCACCAACGACCGGTGCGCATTTACGAGCCTGCATCCGCTACTAGTGAATCAGCATACCGCGAAGTACAATCAGTAAGTCTGCAGATAGATAGCGAAGCGGTCAACATTTTCAACGCAAATCCTGAAAACTTGACTGTACACGAAACCGCATTGCGTATCCCTACGCTGCTCCCGACAGCAGACATGGCCGATCATATCGACTTGATCCTCTACAGCCAAGGCCAGAATGCAGGGTCGCGCTCACTCGCCAAGGCAGCTTTACCAAGCCTCAAACAGCTAAGAAACGAAAATCCCGAGACGCATATTGTGGCCATTCTGCAAAATCCGTGGCGGCCCGATGCAGACGTTTCAAAAACTAATGAGCTTAATATCTCAGATTTACGTACATCCCTTCAAATCAACGACTTTGCGGCAATTGACATTAACCAACGCTTCATCGAGCAACCGAATTGGGAATCATTGCTAGACCCCACCGGGACCTACCCGAATGCGGATGGATATATTCTGTGGGCAGCCGAAGTCGAGAAATTTGCCTCGGGCGACTCTTGAGCAAGTTCGATTTACGGCTACCGCGATGAGTCAAAGTTGGATAGACGAACGCGAAACGTGAATGACAAGTGCGGCAGAAATTCCAAGCTTAACTGCTGCCACTGAAATTACGGACACAATTAATCCTTGAATCCCGAAAGCAGTAACGCCAATTAGCTGACAAAAAATTTCACCACTTACAACAAACAAACGCAGATTATGCAGGCCGCTTGGCTCCATCACAAATCTCGCAGGCGCGGTTACACCTTCCAGCACTTGGCTAGCGAGAACCGACAAACCCACGGGCACGAGATACCCCGTTGCTAGATGCAGGGCTGTATAGCCAGGAAACAGGCTCGAAACTGCTGGCGCAGCAACAGCACATGCCCCAATCAATCCATATAAAAGAAACAGCCACCGAACTGTCTTCTCAGCGAATGCAGCAGAGTCGCGCACTCTCGCTAAGCTCTTCAAGAAGAGTGGCATCAAACCTTGAACAATCATGAACGCGGGCGCAAAGACCAATGCATATCCTAATCGAAAGCCGGCCGCAGCCTCGCTGTCGTCTAGCAAAAAAAGCACCAGTATTGTCAACTGACTTGCGACGCCAGAGTACAACGCTTCAGCAGACAAACGCCATGCGAATTTAGTCGAGTCGATCCGCATTCCACGCCACGGCACAGTAATTCCTGCAAGTCTCCAACCCGCAGCGCATACGACTAAACATGCGATGCACCAATACCCAATCAATTCTAACGTCGAGAAACGGTGTGACAATCCCAGGCCAATCGCACCAAACACAAAATACGCCACCGACAAGGCTGCCGCGGAACCATACCGCGACCCATAGACCAAGAGCTGGTGCGGGCCGTCCAAAATTACCAAGAGCGCCCCGACAGCAAGGACGGACAGCATTACAGCCGGGACGGTTCCTATAAGAAGCCACACTACCGAGGCCGCAACTGTCGCAAAAGTTGCCGCGCATGACCAAATAAACACAGACCTCGCACTTAGCGTCTCCTCGGGCGACAAAACGCGCGAACCAGCTATGAGGCGTGAGCTGATTGAGCCGGAACGTACAATCGAGATTGCGATGAAGGCTACCGAGGTACACACTGCCAGCGCGGCGTACTCCTGCACCGAGAGAACCACGGACGCTGCCACGTTGAATGTGAAGAACGCGAGGGACCACAAACCTTGATCGGCCATGCGAACCAAGACCCGCGCTGTGGAGCCCGACAAAGCAACAGACATAGACTCTAACTCAACGAGTTCGTAACACGACGAGCAACTGCATCAGAGTGCGCCTGACGAACCAGGGCCTCGAAACGTGCCTCAGTCCATACACGAGAACGGATCCTAGGCATGGTTGCAGCCTTCAGAAGAGCCGAAACCAAGGCGCTACTGTCATACTCGCTCGTCGAAAGCTGAACTCCAGAAGAGCCTGACGCATCTAGAACCGATGAGGCCCCCGTGCGAGAGAAGCATACGACGGGAATTCCAACTGCCGTAGCCTCGCCCACAACACCACTTGCGCCCTCCCTCGCCGACGGATGTATGAGCACGTCGCATGTATTCATGTGCTTGAGTACATCTGCGCGAGCAATTTTTCCGACAAACTTCACGCGGTCACCTACCCCGAAATTCTCTACAATACCTGGCAAGTAATTTGGTGTCCCGGGGAGTGGCGCACCAACGATAGTCAATGTAGACGAACGCAACCGGTCATCTGCCATCGCAGCAATTGCTATTTCAAACCTCTTCCGCGGTATTAGATGGCCGACCGCGAGAATATCTATACCGGTCTTCTGATCCTCCGCTGGCTCAGGCACCGGAAGGTCGGAAATCGCCGTCCTTAGACCATCCGAAAGCACGACATTGGGAAAGGTCTCGACGGAACGACCCATTTTCACGAACATCGCTTCGACTGATTCGTTCTGAGCGTATACATAGTCGATACCCTGCGAGAAGAATCGCGCGACACGCCGCGCCAGAAAACCGCGCACCAGTTGAACTTTCTTTTCACGTTTCGACATCGGAGTCACAGGTGCGATGTCATACACCGAGCTATCCCCGGATGCACCGATAGGGCCCCAAACTCTATAGGTAGAAGTGGGAAGGCACCCGACCGGAGTAGGGAACATCTCTGTCGCGAACGTTACATGGTGCGCCAGGGTAATACGGTGCTCCGAGTTAAGTGACCTAAGGACCGTACGTGCCTTCCACCACCAAACCAAGTACTCCAGCCGCGTCAGTCGAGGATTTGTCTCCAGAAACCGGAAACGTCGCGGCATTGCAATCCCGATCGGCTTGACGTGCTCATGCAAACCATACTTTTCCAACTCGGCCCTGACACGAACTGCTGACCGTAGGTTCATCAC
Source organism: Rhodococcus sp. Eu-32 (assembly GCF_003336925.1). Lineage (NCBI taxonomy): Bacteria > Bacillati > Actinomycetota > Actinomycetes > Mycobacteriales > Nocardiaceae > Rhodococcus > Rhodococcus sp. Eu-32. The sequence goes on from NZ_QGNK01000002.1 coordinate 294,918, forward strand.
AGGCACTACTGTGAATCCACGCTCCCTCGCCACGTTTCCCGCAACTTTGGTGAAGAGCCAACCGATTCCGGTCTCGCTGCTCATATCGGGATTTGCGGCGAACGCAGCAAGCACGACGATCTCGCCACTAGCTGGGACGTAATTCACGACACTCTCCAATCACTGTTCTTGAATGGATGATAGATCTGTCGAGAGACGGGCTTTGCCAGATCATCGACAGTAACCTGCTTTTGCGTCGCCACCAAGCCAAGTATGATCCAAAAAAACGCAAACCATGTTATGTTTGTTGTCGTCGCGCAGATGAGCAGAACCAGCGGGACGATGGCAGACTTAAGTCCTAATTCGAATCTGCGAACACAGAGAACCATCACCGCAATGAACGCAATAAGACCCACGACACCAGAATCATAAAGCACGGCTGGCCAGACTGAACTCAGGTAAGGTGTACCGACATTCGTCGAATCCATTAGGTGATACTGAGAAAACGAGTTAGCGCCAGATCCGAAAAGGAATCTGTGCAAGCTTGTAATGTCCGAGATTGCAGTTTCATAGATATCTAATCGGTAGCCTCCCGTACCTTGACTTGTATTCAAAATATTTGAGATTCGCCATGCAATGTCATCGGTCGAACTGGCAGTGGACGCATAACTGGACAAGTATCCAACGAACGCCAGAAGGCCCAGAAGAGCGACGCATATTTGAAGGATTCGCGATTCAGATAGCCATCGTCGACCAACGACCGCGGCCAAAATGACCAACGCCACCCATGCCGCGCGTGTACCACTCAGAAGGCAAGAAACAAAGAGCACAGAAGTGATTGGAATAAGCCAACGACCGAGAGCGGCTTGCGAAACACAAATAAGCGCTAGCCAGCCAATGCACTGAGCGGCAAAGATATTTACCTCAAATGAGAATCCTATCAATCGACCATCGTCAGCGACGCCGGGCGCTACTGTTCGTGACACGCCCAAAAATTTCGATGCGAAGTAGCCCGCCAAACTCAATGCAGCAATTGCACCAAGTACCAGACTACCCGTTTTGATCAGCTGCTGCTTCTGTGCGTTATTCGCAATCAAAGCGTATGTAATGAAAGCTAAAACTATCTGAAGCGTAATCCATAGGCTACGCAGTGACTCTGGCGCAGTCGCGGCACTTGAGAGCGCGGTAATTGAGAGCCATAGTGTAGCAAAAAAGCAAAGCCCTATGGGCAGGTACAAGATGCCTCGCACTCCGCAGTTCACTATGCGCAATTTCAGGCATACTAGAATCAATATTGGCAGCGCCAGCATCTCTGGCCGCAAAGTGCCGAACGGAGCAGAGACAACAAGACCATTCGCCATTATAGCGAAGACATAAAGTGCCCAACCAATGTACGGCGACAGATACGATAGAAAACAAACTGTGCCGGCAACGATCACCACAATAGGCGCGGCCCAGAAAGAGCTAGCGACAGCTGCCCCGGCGCCAAGCACGAGAAGATATACTGCCGCCCATGCAAGCTTCGAATGCACCTTTAGGTTCATGTTATTTTTGATTCTCTACTATTAGTTTTTCTAGTACATCAACGTAATGTTTGGCGACTTGTTTCGGGCCGTACTGCGCCACCTTCAAGTGCCAATCATTACGCTCGCGGGTAAATCCTAGTGTTGAATCAGCCCTCAAATTACAAACAAATTTCTCCAGCTCTTCAATCGTTTTCAGTACCAACCCAACCCCGACGTTGCGAACTACCTCGGCAGGACCTCCGCCGTCGACAACCACGGGGTATGCACCATACTGTAATGCCTCAATAACCGTCCGGCCAAACGCCTCGTGATCAGAAAGGTTGACTATAACGTCGCACTGCTTCATATAGCGACCGACGTCATTGACTCTGTTCAAGAACGCAGATCCTTCTAACTGTGATAGCCGCGCTCGCATGTCAACCTCATACGAGCTGCGGCTGGACTCTTCACGTTCACCACCAACGACTAGGACGCTAACCGTGTCGTCGCCGCATTTTTCGACCGCCGCGACTAACCGGTCAACTCTTTTGTGCGGCACAACCTGTCCAAACATTCCAATGCGATATCTCCGAGATCCTACGGAGAAGGTCTCCTGTGTTTCAGCATGAACCGGGCGCGGCACGACGATAATCGCACCACCGGGCTCTAATTTATTAGATGAAAGAACAGACTTCGAGGGAGCTATGACCCCGGCACAAGCTTGGGATACAGCCTTTACAATCTGAGAACTAAACCGTCCGTCGAAGGTTTCATGTAAGTCCAAGACGCACTGTACGCGAGCAAGCTTGCTGGCGAGCAAGACCTCTGCCGATTGCCAAAGACTGAAGATCACAACAACATCGAAGTTTTTCAGAATTTTACGGAGCCTCAGAGCCGACTTGACAATTGGCGGAGGTTCCCTCAGAAGATCTGAAATCTTCGCGGTCGATAGACTCCCACTCGACAGGGCATGATGCTTGGCAAATTTGTGCCTAATGAACGGAAGCCCGCCTTCAACAAGTTGCTCAGCAAAGGGAGACTGGTCCGCGATGATCGTCGTCGCCTCAATACTTAGTTTGTCGAACTCCTGTAATAGGAGCAACAGACTGGTCTCAGCGCCCCATACCTGCGATGACTCGGTGACGAATGCAACTCTAAGCGCGCTCATGACCGCCTCTTCGACCTATCGTGCGTGCCGGGATACCGCCCACAATCGAGAAGGGTTCGACCGCTCCGCGTACTACGGCCCCCGCCGCTACAACGGCACCATCACCGATTGTTGATCCGGCCAAGATGGTGGCGCCGGCGCCGATCCATACATCGTTGCCAATGAATATTTCCGATCGCGTCTCCCCTTGTGCGCGGATCGGCCGCTCCAACTCGGCGATGTTGTGGTTTTCCGAAACTATTGTGACGTTCGGCCCGAGTAGACAGTCGTCCCCAATTCGCACGCCACCTTGTCCGAGAATTGTATTTCTCGTTCCAATTGCGGTCCGGTGACCGATTCGCACTCCTACGCCCAGGTTACGAATGACACCGCTGCCTTTCACCACCGCATATTCGTCAAACGTGCAGTTATCTCCGATCAATATTCCATTCGCAGAGAGTCCGTTAATTAAGACCCCTCGCCCAAGCGAGATGCTCCTGCCCATCTGAACTTGACGTCGGCACCGTATGCGAACGTTCGGGGCGATGTAAGCGTCAGGGTACAGGCGTCCGGCGGCTCTTGCCTTCTGCACGAAGCGTGTCAGTACCTCCCCGACTATGTAGGAGTCAGGAACTCTGTCGTCGATGACCGCTTCAATGCCCCGCTCGCGACCGTACGCGGAGTTCGCAAGCCTCTTAATCATTGTCACGTTCTCAACCCACCACCGGACGAACTGAATCCGGGCCAGGAGTCACTTGCCGGCCAATATCAGTCATATGATTTCCATTAGTTCCGACGAGACCAGTGACTTACGAATAGCTGTAGCAGATGCTCCCCAGGTCTGCGGCTCGATTGCTGCAGCGCCGGATCGCCGTGAGACCTCGACCGTTGGCCGTGTCCTATTGGCCAGTGAGCGGAACGCACCTGCAATATCGTCAACATTATATGGGTCAACAAAGTCGACCCCGGGCCGGTTTAGGTTTTCATGAAACACCGATATATCACTTACTAGACAGGGCGCACCGAAGAATGTGGCTTCTAACGGCGTGAGTCCGAATCCCTCGTCTAACGAGAGGTAGCAGAAGAACTGACACTGCTCGTACAACCAGCGGAGCTCATCGTTCGACACGTAGCCGAGAAATTTGATTAATCCCTGGTCCACAGCTGTGGCGACATCTTCGCCGAAAGCGTCTGTCTTACCGGATTCCTCACCGACCACAAGAAGCGGACAGTCAACCGATAGCGCCCCAGAACGCAGCGCCCCGACAAGGGTGCGCACGAGATTCTTCCGGCTGTTGATTCGGCCGGCTGTCAGTACGAAGCGGGACACCGAGCCGTGTCCACTTGGTGCGGCCGAGGATGCTGAGCTCAAACCCTCGGAGATTGACAGACCCACAGCATGAACTGACTGCAATCGTCGATTGATGCGCCGTATGCGGCGCGCCTCAGTTTTGGACGAAGTAACAATCGACGTCGCGTGCCGCGCGAGCCGAGGGATCAACGAAAGATACAGGCGTTCGCCCCTCGTGAACCACTCGGGGTTCGATTGGAAGAGCACGTCGTGTATGAATACCGCGGATCGACCGAACAGGGGAGAGAAGTTCTGAGCGAATATGGCATCGATGTCGTAATGCTTGGCCAAGATCGGAAGCTCGACCGCGTTGATAACAGGGTGCATGCGTCCCCTAGTTCGCACGACTTCGAATTCGTCAACGCCGTCGAGATCTACAGAGTCGACCGACGCCGGCACTGCCAAGATCAGCTCGTCGTCAGGAAAAGCCGTACTCCACCCCTGGACCAGGTTGGTAAGAACCATCTGACCGGAGGGAGGACCATCAGCCCACCAATAGGCGTCTACAAGTACCCTCATCAAACTGTTTCGACCGAAAGGTCTGTGTCGCCTGACAGCATTTGCTGCAGCTGAAGCTCGTACTTCTCGCAAACAAGCTTCCACGTGTAGTGCTCGCGCGCGCGTTGTCTGGCCATCCGCCGCAGTGCGTCCTGGCGTGCGTCGTCCCGAATAAGCGCATCTATCGCTTGAACAATGCTTGTCGGGTTCGGATCAGTGAAGAGTCCGGCATCGCCCAAGACCTCACGGTTGTACACCGTGTCCCGAGCGACAGTCGGCGCTCCACATGCCATCGCCTGAACCAACGCGGGGTTTGTACCGCCAACGCTGTGACCGTGGAAGTACACGCTGGCATTCTGCCACAGCGAGAACAGAAGCTTGTCGTCGCTAATATGCCCCATCCAGTGGACACGCGAAGTGTCACGGGCGAGCCCACCCACTGCCACGTCCAGTGGCCCTGGGTAGCCAGACGAGCCGACGATGACGACATCCCAATCCCGCGCCAACGTCTTCGCGGCCTCGATGAATTCAGGGATCGTGTTTTCAGGAACGAATCGCGCAACAGCGAGCACGTACTTGCGGCCAGCGAGCTCGGTTGGCGGGGCAAGCGGTTCGATGTCCTCGCCGCCGTAGGGAATGAACTCACCGTCGCGGTTGAACTCGTCCTGCCAACGGCGGACGATTTCAGCCGAATCGCACACCAGTTGGTCGCCGAACTTGGCGGTGAGCTTCGCACCTGTCTTGAAGATGAACTTCGCGGCGCGCCCCCACTTTGCGCGCTCCCATTCGATACCGTCGACGTTGATGACCGTCGGAACCTTCCGCACCTTGAGAATCGGGAGCCAGTACCCATTTGCCACATTCATGATGAGCGTGACATCAGGCTTCCGCTTCACAGAATGCAGAATCGCCGACAAACCAAAGCTCAAGGTGCTGAGTGACTTTGTTTCGAACCCGCGCGTGATGACCGACCGAACGCGCGTGTCGACAGTGTCGTCTGTCGCAACCGTCCCGGGCCGTCCATACACGATTACATCCCACCCGGCGTCAGCCAAGTACGGGGCGAGCCTACGAATCAGAGTCTCGAATCCCCCGTAATAGCTCGGATAACCGCGCGTACCGATAATTGCCACTGAAGGCTTCTTCATCCCCGACTACTTTCTTTCATAAGAGCAGCACGGCAGGCGGCGGCTGTCGAACCGCCGGCAAGCTACCGAAATTAGTTAGTAAGCCCCGTCGCTCCCGGCGACGGCCTTCACAGTCTTCGCGATGATCAGCAAGTCGCCAACCATCGACCAGTTCTCCACGTACGAGAGATCAAGGCGCACAGTTTCTTCCCACGACAGGTCACTGCGGCCACTGACCTGCCAGAGCCCCGTGATGCCCGGCTTGACCAGGAGACGGCGTCGCACATCTCCGTCGTAGGTCTCCACCTCGCGACGCAACGGCGGACGCGGGCCGACCACGCTCATCTCGCGGCGCAGCACGTTGAAGAACTGGGGCAGCTCGTCGATGCTGTATCGGCGCATGAATTTGCCGACCTTCGTGACCCGCGGATCCTCACGCATCTTGAACAGCACGCCGCCCTCACTCTCGTTCTGAGCGAGGAGCTTGTCGACCTGCTTGTCGGCGTCTTGAACCATGCTGCGGAACTTGATCATCGGGAACGGCTTACCGTCGATGCCCATGCGCTCCGACTTGTAGAACACCGGACCACGGCTCGTCAGCTTCACCGCCGCAGCCACCACCAGCAGGATCGGAGAAATCAGAAGCAGAACCGTTGCCGCGAAGACGAAGTCGAAAGCCGTCTTGCTGAACCGCGTCGCACCGTTGTACTGCGGCTTCTCCACGTGAATCAGCGGGAAGCCGGCAACGGGACGCATGACCAGGCGCGGGCCTGCCACGTCGACCACACCGGGCGCCACGACGAGATCGACGTTCTTCTTCTCGAGGTCCCACACCATCTTGCGAATGCCCTTGTGGCCGAGGTGCTCGGTCGCGGTCACAGCCACGGTGTCGGCACCCGACGCCTCGATCGCCTCGGTCACGGTGTGTTCGTCACCGAGGACGGGGATCTCGTACCCGTCGACGTTCACCGCATCATCGGCGCCGTGCACCTCGTAGCGCGGCAGGCACATGCCGACCACGCTGTACCCGGCCGACGGAGAACGTTCGAACTGCTTGGCCATTGCCACAGCGGCCTTGCGGCTGCCGACGATGAGGACCGACGTCTGGTACTGGCCCTTTTTGCGCTGGCCTGCAACGCTCTTGCGCCACACCCACCGAGTCAGCAGCAGGCCGAGCAAACCGATCGGCAGAGCGATAGCCAGATAGAGCCGCGCGATGTCGATCTTGAACAGCAGCGACAGAATGGCGATGACGCCGAACAATCGGAACGTCGCCGACACGATGCGGCGGTACTCCTCCGCGCCATTACCGATGACACGCGGCGAACGCGTACGGAAAATCGCGAGGAACGCGATCCACAAACCAGCCAGCGCGAGCGACACCCCCGTGTACGCGTAGAACGCCGTGGGCTGGCCTGCTTGCGCCTCGCCGAAACGAATGAGCTGAGCGAGCGCGACGGCGGTGACGACGACCAGAACATCCGTGACCCTCAACCGGTCGACGTACTGGTGTTCCCACACGCGCCGAGACGTGAGACGACGAACGCGCCACGCCTGCCTTGCCGGAGATACCCCCTGCGGAGCCTGCTGCACCGATCCCAGTGTTGCCACCGACTCCCCCTCCTTACGATGCTCCGACAGCTTGTGGCCGACGGTCCTGTGGGTTCAACGCGAACCTTCTCCACTCACATCTGCACTGACGTGAAGAAACCGGTCACTGTTGCCCGCTGTTCGAGCTTTCAAATTTTCGCACGCAGTCAGGTTTAGAACTCTGCCAAGTGGTTTACATCACAGGACGATCACGTAACCATTCCTGGTCTATCACACCCGCAGGTAGCCCTGCAGACACAATGAGAGTAATTCCCGACCAGACCGAGCATCGCTGCACGTCTAGGCGACGTTACAGCCAGCGTCGACCGCCACATAACTGCCGAATCATGCTGCGACACAGCGTTTCTGTGACATCGATTCACAATCACAACCCCGTTGTCATGATTGTTAACAACGTAAAAACTTTTCCCGACGAGCATTTCGGACGCTGGCAGGCGCCATCATCACGAAACAATCCTTTGAACCGATTGATGCTCGATCGACGATCATTCTGCCGGGTCGTGAGGACACTATCCAAACGGAGACGTAATTGGTTCGTTCAACTGAACGACATTAGTTTTCTCCGTCGGGGACGCTGGTTTTCTTCAGGTCACGGACGACCGAGCCCGCGGTACGTCCAGCCGGCGTCGCGCCATTGCTGCGGATCGAGGCAATTTCGGCCGTCGATCAGGACTTTCGCCCGGACCACGCCGTCGAGATCGGCGGGCGTCAGAGCCTTGAACTCTTTCCACTCCGTCAGGACGAGCACGACGTCGGCACCTTCACAGGCGTCGAGCGCCGAGCTGCTGTAGCCGAGCGTCGGGAAGAGCGCACGAGAGTTGTCCATGGCCTTCGGGTCGTACACGTTGACCGCTGCGCCCTGAAGCTGGATCTGGCCGGCGACATTCAAGGCCGGCGAATCGCGGACGTCGTCGGAATCGGGCTTGAAGGCGGCACCGAGCACGGCGACGCGCGCACCGAGGAGCGATCCGCAGGCTTCACGTGCCAACTCGACCATGCGGGTGCGTCGTCGCATATTGATGTTGTCGACCTCGCGGAGGAACGTCAGCGCCTGGTCGGCACCGAGCTCACCGGCCCGAGCCATGAACGCGCGGATGTCCTTGGGCAGGCAGCCACCGCCGAAGCCGATGCCTGCATTGAGGAACTTGCGGCCGATGCGCTCGTCGTGACCGATGGCGTCGGCCAGTATCTTGACGTCCGCTCCAGACGCTTCGCAGACCTCGGCGATGGCGTTGATGAACGAAATCTTCGTGGCCAGAAATGCATTGGCCGACGCCTTGACCAGCTCCGCCGTCGCGAGATCGGTGACGAGGAACGGAATCTGCTCGTCGAGCAACTGCGCGTAGACCTCACGAGCCAGAGCCTCTGCGCGGCCGGGACGGTCACGGTCGACGCCGAGCACCAGACGATCCGGGTGCAGCGTGTCCTTGACGGCAAAGCCTTCGCGGAGGAACTCGGGGTTCCACGCCACCTCGACGTCATCACCCGCGGGCGAGAGCTCACGAGCTCGCGCACCCAAGCGAGACGCGGTGCCGACGGGAACCGTCGACTTACCGAAGATGACGGCAGGCTTGGTCAGCAGCGGAGCGAGGGTTTCGACGACGGAGTCGACGTACACCATGTCGGCGGCGAACTCGCCCTTCTTCTGGGGCGTGCCCACACCGAGGAAGTGGACCTCGGCGAACTCGGCCGCTTCCTCGTACGACGACGTGAAGCGCAGACGGCCCGCCGCGATGTTGCGCTGCAGCACCTCTTCGAGGCCGGGCTCGTAGAACGGAACCTCACCGGCTTCGAGCTTGGCGAGCTTGGCTGGATCGACGTCGACACCCAGAACTTCGTGCCCCAGCTCGGCCATGCACGCCGCATGGGTTGCACCGAGATACCCCGTGCCGAAAACCGTGATCCGCATGATCTGTGTGTCCCCCGGACTGGAAGTGAACTAACCACCGGGACGCTGAAGTACCGGCACGCAGATAGTAGAGCCACTCACCGACAACTGTCGCATTGGCCGAGTTCGCGTTCACCTCAACGAAACCTGGAGTTATAGGTCACGCGTCATTCGAACAGACTAAATCGCCGCCTCGATTCGGTAGAACCCCGGCGAAAGCTGCACTTGAGAGTCCACGGGATCGAAGTTTCCGCCCATCACGGCCACATCGATAACAGTACGATCTAGCAACCGACGTGCGCCCCGGGCGACAGTGCGGTCGTATCGAGCGACTACGGCAGGAAGTTGGACGATGGCCCTCGACTGGCAGACACGGCTGTACGGCATCTACAAGGACGAAGTGGCCAAGGGGCTCGATCAGTTCCTCACGCGCATCGAGAGTCCGAACTGGCCTGATTTGCTCGCCAAGAAGGATGGGGCGACCGCAACGAGGAACAACGAACGCCAATTCAACACCAAGTATTCGAAAAGAGACCCTCAGGCAAGCCTCCGAATGCTGACCGAGGAGTTTCGCGAAGCACCAGCGTTCGTGAAGAAGCGGCGACAGAACACGAAGAAGACGACGGAAGGACTCGCATCGGCGATTCGGGATGACAGGAACAACCTGGCGCACTTCGCTGAGATGTCCGAGCAAGACGTGTACATCGCGATGGCTCGCGCAGCAGAACTCCTCGAGTCCATCCGCCAGCCTGAACAGGCCCGTCGAATCACCGCGATGCGCAACGAACTGTGGAACCAGAGACATTCGCAGGACGATCCATCACCGGCAGCTACAACACCGGAGCCACCTGCCGCCCCGAGCGTCGAGCAACGCCAGGTGTCAGCGCCGCCACCCCGCGCTGTCCCCGCAAAGCCGGCCCGGGTAACGCCTCCCGCCGTACGTGGGGAGCGCACCATCGATCCGGCGACTGCGACGTACATTCCCGACTTTCTCCTGGACCCGAAGACCCGCGGCCAGGGCGCGCCTCCGGAGCCGAAGCGCAGGCCCGCCCGCCGTGGCTCGACACGCCCAGGTGGTCCGGTCGGCAAAGCCCCACGGCGTGGTACGTCGACCAAGTTCTGGGCACTGCTCGCGGCGCTGGTGGTTGTCGTTGCGGCTGTGTTTCTGGTGTTCGACCCGACCAGTTCGAATTCGACGGCTCCGAACAGCGACAGCGCAATAGCCCCGCCTGCCGGGCCGGCCCCAGCCGCTCCTGCTCCGTCGATAGTGGCTGAGGTGTCCCGCTATGCGGTGCTCGACGGCATCCCCGGCAATCAGTCCCAGATTGTGATCCAACCGCGCATCGGCAACTCGTCGAATCGGACATTGCGCCTGTTCCGAAGCCAGCTGAGGGTGCTCATTGCGGAGAACGCATTCAACCCGGCGACCTGGATGCCACCGCATGGTTCTGCAGTCGCAGGCACTCCGACTCTGGTGCAGTTGGGCGACCGCTCCGTGTGGTCCGTTCCGATGAACGACAACCATTTGTACGACTGGACGGTCACCGGAGGCATGCCCTGGGCCACCCTCTTCTACGACGGTACGGCCGGGGATTTCTGGGATATACCGCCGGCCGCTCCCAGCAATCGCTTGTGGCAGCTCGCTTTTCACGTCACCACGTTGACCTCATTGCAGGACATCGTCGGCTTCGGTGTCGTCGACGAGCAAAACCGAACTGTGTCCTCACTGGCGCCGTTGGCAAGCTTCCCGCCGATGGAATGCCCGTGCACGTGGTGGTGACAGCGCGCAGAGCCGATGTCTACCGACTCAGTACCCTCTACATCGTTCCACCATCTGGCTATGACATCGGCACGGACGAGGTCCTGATCGACACGCGAAGGCTATGCATTACAACACAATAGGAGCCTTGGGGAACCACCTAGTGTTCTTAATCAGCTCTTTTCGGACAGCTCTCCAATGGACTTTGTCGCCCCTCTGTCGGGGACGAACAAGACCGTGAGCCTTCCCGAGGATTGAATCACGCTCATCCTCGCTGGCTATCACTCCGCCTCCCGCACTACGCGGTACGCGGGCGGCAAACACTCCGACTCCGTAGGTTCCCCACTCGCACAAGTCATCTCGCGATGCGGGGCAGCGGTTGAGCAATGTATCGATCTGCACCGACATCCCGTCGTTGTCCAGCCTGTACGCGGCAGGGTGCAGGACTGCCTCGCCGGTCATCCAGTCTTTGGTCTCGAAATGAGTCGGGATCTTCTTGACCCGGCGATGCAAATAAACCTCGTCGGCCACCGATACGTCGTCGACGATCCAGGCATCGTCATCCCGTGGTGTTGCCGCGTCTACGAACTGACTCACTGCTCTTGCAGGTTACGCCAGCTCGGGTTGACCATTTCCACCTCTTTCGAAAAAATGTTGAGGTAGTGCTTCAACGCGACTAGAGGAAGCTCATGACTGCTGCCGGTGAACTCGGAATCTTCAATACCGTCAACCGACCACCAGGCATTGCCATTCGCGAGCAAGTCGATCTCGATGGAAAGCTGTGCAGCCTTCCAGTAAAAAATTAAGTCGCCATCATCTGGCGCGATCGACGCGAAGATGGTCTTCGAGGTGAAGAGGTACCTCATCATCTCAGCGGCGCGGGTAAACATTACCTCGTCGATGGACGATTCACGTAAGAATTCTCCAATTTTCTGCTGGCCGTGGTGATATGCCGAGGGCTCGGATCCGTGCACCGATGACGAAGATGCCCATGCAGGAGTTGCTTCTTCCAACTCCAACCACTCGTCGAAAGCCGATGCGGACGCCGAATCTGCACGATACGGCGGGTAACGAAGCGCCCAAGCGCGTGGGACTCGAAGCGGTTCATCTTCTACGGACTCGTTATGCGTGTGAAGACTCATGCTTACCCCATTCCTCCTTCATCGAGTCGCTGCTTGCGCTTTCGAATTTCTCTATCAATAGATCGTGGGCCGAATTCATCAACACTGATACAGCCGCAAATTCGTTGACGGACTCGGTTGCGGTCGAATCGCTGCCATCGGCGCTGCGATAGCGGGCAGTCGCTCTGATTCGGATAGAAGATCCGTGTGTCTTTCCACGGCTCGCTTGCACTGAATAAGTCTTGTCGACGTCATCAACAGCTGATTCTCCCGAGAATCGGATGAAAACCTCGTTCTGCCCCGTCACTACCGACTTATCTGGAATACCTGAGCTCCAACCGGTCATGAAACCGACGGCCCAATTTTCTGGCGGAGTGGCGTCGAACGAATTCGAATATTCACAGCCGCAACCTTGGACTATCACATGCGATTCACTGATCTTGTTCACAACTTGCAAAAAATCATTGTAAACGTTGGTCAATTCAAGAAAAAGTTCCTCGAAGCCCGGATACTTGTTGGCTTGAACCCCACCGTCGAATGTCCATCTCAGCGAAATCTGGTCGAATTGATACGAGATGGCCCTACTCAGAGTGCTATCCGTCTGCACGATTCGCGGGAATGGCCATGAATCGCCTTCGAAAGGGCTGGTAGCCGGGAGCTCAGGCGGCCGTGGCCGCAATGTCTCTTGGCTGACGGCCGGGTAGCTGCCCATCCAGAGTTTCGATAGTTCGAGCGCCAGGGGTAGACCAAGGTCACTTATTGGGGCGTAGTAGACCGTGAGCACCACAGACCGCACAGGTGGCTCGTCATACTGGGGGTTGTTCTTGGTGACCGGCACACCGCCCATCATGGCACAAATCATGTTCTTCGAACGGAAACGCATCACTACTTTTTTTGGTTCAATCGCGAAGATTGTGATCGGACACTAAATCCTGAGGTTTAGCGTCAACTGCGACGTACATGCTCAGCCGGCCGAAACTTCCTGCGACCAGCCCACTTCCTCACTCAGGCGCATAGCCGCACGCTGAATTCGGCGGTTATGGCCCACAACCGTCGAGCCCCCGGTCAACGCTGCTCGGGCATTAAAGAACCGACAGCCTGGCGCTCCGGAAGCAGCAGTGCCGCGATCTCCTGTCGGTGCTGTTCCGACGCCGATGCCTCGTACAGGTTGGTCAGGAGATGTCTCACTACTGCTGCGAAGTCGGGCCAGATCGTCCAGGGCTCCTCGTCCTCCGCACTCCACTCCAGGAACGTGCCGTCTGATGCAGAAAAGACGGTGACCGTTGCCGACAAGGTCCACAAAGGTACGAGGTCGCCCCGCCCCGACTGCTCGATGACGCTGAACGACGGCCCGTCGCCGTCGAGGTGAATGGAGTCGACTTCATACTCCAATGCTGGGTGCACCGCAGCTCCTCCAAGAATTGCCAACGCAACGACCGGTTCCGGCAGGCCTCGTTCGCGAATACGGTGGGTCAACTCTTCCGCACTGAGCATGCCGCCGATGTTATTGCGGCTTCGCCACCCGTGTTCGCATTGTCGCCGAGCAGCAGCCTTCGCCGACGCCGGGCAGTACGCGCCAATAGTTGGCGATGTCATGACCCTCCGGAATGCGGCCCCAAGCCGCGCTATCCACACGGTATGTAACGCAGATCACACACCGGCGATCTGAGGAGGGGGTGACCGAAATATCGGACACGAGTGAACGGATTGCCATGCTCAAGTTACTAACTACTGCAGTAGCTACCGCCATGCTCGTCTTGGGCGTTGCGGGTTGTAGCCAAGAAGAAGGCGCGCCCACAGCGGACCCCGGCGCTGGATCGAACCAGCCCGGCGAACAAGCCTCCCCGGATTCGACGGTCGAGTCGGATTCAGCGAACTCCACCTTCGGGCAGGCGTTTACCTTCCGGGATGGAGTCGCGGTGGGTGTCAGTCCACCCGAGCCTTACTTCCCGAGTGCGTCGGCCTCGACCGACGACCCTACGGGATCTTTTGTTGCATTCACGGTGACGATTGTGAATGGGTCCGACAAGAACTACGACCCGGCACTGTTCTCCGCGTCGCTGCAGAGCGGCAACGCTGAAGGTGATCAAGATTTCGATACCGCCAACGGCATCAGTGGCGCCCCGTCCACCGTCATCCTGCCGTCGAGGGAAAGTCAGTTCAAGATCGCGTTCGAAGCTAGCAATCCTGCGGACCTCGTACTCCAGGTGAGTCCTGGGTTCGAGTACAGAGATGCGATCTTCACCAGTTGAGCAACGCCGTTCGGGGGCCATGGCGCTCAGCCTCAGTCTGCGAACAGGGTCGAACGACAAGGGCTTCAAACAAAATTGAAGCAGAAAGTAATTCCGGAAGGAGGGACAGCGTCGAGTTTCGATTCAGTCCGCTATCAGTTTTTGTAGACGACGTTGTAGGCGGGTCGGCGCCGAATCCTCACTCGAAATTCTCATCCTCACGGCATGCATCGCCTGAGCATTACGACCGGGAGTGAGGATTCGCGAGCCCGGCCGTCAGCCATCGATTCGCAGCACGATCTTCCCGCTACCCGCTTCGGACCGAGCGTGGGCCCGCGCCGCATCGCGGAACGACATGACCTCGCTGACGTGCGGCGTGTAGTGCCCGGCGTCGGCGAAGGCTGCTGCGCGACGCAGTAGAGCCGAATCGTTTTCGGCGTTCACGCTGCGCACCCCCAGTTCGCTCGCACCTTGATGATCAGCGACGGTGACGACATGTGCTGCGCCACCGGCAAGTTCGATCAGCTGGGGAAGCGACCCCGATCCCGCTGCGTCCAAGGCGAAGTCGACGCCCTCGGGAGTTACGGCGCGGACGCGGTCGACGAGTCCGTCGCCGTAGGTCACGGGCGTTACGTCCATGGCACGGAGGCGCTCGTGGTTGGCCTCGCTGGCGGTGCCGACGACGCGCACCCCGTCGGCGACTGCGAAGGCTGCGGCCGCGCTCCTCACAGCGCCGGCGGCACCGTCGACCAGCAGAGTCGAGCCGTGGCCCAGTGCGTCCAACGCTCGTAGCGCGGTCACCGACGCCAGCCCCGCCGCGGCAGCCTCGTCGTCACTCCACACTGCAGGCACCTTCGCCCACGCGGTGAGGACTGCGTACTCGGCGGTCGTGTCGCTGACGCCCCCGAGTCCGAACACCTTGTCGCCGATCGCGACGTCGGTGACACCGTCACCGAGTTCGTCGACGATGCCCACGGCGTCGCGACCAGGGATGGCCGGTAGCTCCAGCGGCAGAACCTCTTTCAGATGCCCTGCGCGCAGGAGTCTGTCGATCGGATTGATGCTGACGGCCAGGACACGAATGCGCACGGAATTCGGTCCGACGTGCGGATCGGGACGCTCGGCGACTTCGAGCACCGAGGGGTCACCGAACGAGTTGTACTGCACTGCGAGCATTGACGGGCCTTCGCCTTCGAATCGAGGAGTATGTTCGAATCAACCGTAGAACCTCTCGTCGATGTCAGGTTCAAGTCTTTGTGAGGGGAGTCACCCATGCGGATAGGCGAATTGGCGCGACGCACGGGGGCCAGCGTCAGATCGCTGCGCTACTACGAGGAGTGCGGCCTGCTGAATTCACGGCGCAGCGGGTCCGGCGCACACCGTGTCTACGACGCCGACGCGGTCGATCGAGTCAGGCTGCTGCGTCAGCTCTATTCGGCCGGCCTGTCGAGCACGGTCATCGCATCGATCCTGCCGTGCGTGGACGCGCCGTCGTCGGATGTCACTCGGGAGTCCATCGCGATCATGCTCGCCGAGCACGACCGTCTCGGTGAACAGATGCAGGCCATCGCCGAGACGCGCACTCAGCTCAGCTACCTCATCGAGCACGCGAACAGGTACCTCGAAACAGCTACGCCTGCATGATGTCTCGTCACTGATCCAGCGTCTTGATCTCCGACGCCGGAACCCCTGCCACCATCGTCCGAGCCGGAACGTCTCGCGTGACGACGGCACCCGCCGCGACGATGGCGTCGTCGCCTACGCTCACCCCTTGCAAGATCATCGCCGACGCGCCGATCCACACGCCTCGCCCGATGACGATGGGTGCCGACGTGATACCCGTCCGCCGCTCGTCCGGGCCGATCGGATGGCCCGAGGTGATGAGGCTGACGCTGGGGCCGATCATGACGTCGTCGCCGATGTCGATTCCGCCGATGTCGTTGAAACGGCAACCCTGATTGACGAAGACGTTGCGGCCGACGGTGATGTTGATTCCATGATCCGAATAGACCGGCGGGATGAGATGAAAGGACTCGTCGACGGTTCTGCCGGTCAGCTCGCTCCATGCCGCGCGAATCGCATCCTGCTCGGCATAACGCAGTAAATTCAGGTCCTCGGTCAGTCGGATCGCGCGTTGGACTCGTTCGACGAAGCTCACCCCAGCATCCTCGTCGGTCCATGGCTCGCGGACAAGGCTCCCCGTTCCGGTCGAAATGTCGCCTGAAAATTTCGGACCGCATGGCTCGCGCTAAGCTGGCGGGGGCTTACGGCCCGATGAAAGGATTCACCCGTGGCAACGATCAGACCCGGAACTGCCTCTGACGCAAGCGAAATCGGCGAGATCTTCAGCGAGGCATTCGACGGTGATCCGGTATGGGCAGCGCATCTCCCCGATGCGTCGACGCGACGCCGCGCGCTCGCCGAGTTCTACGCAAGCGAGGTCGAGGGCACACCCGAGCACGTGGACGTCGCAGTCGACGAGGACGGAAAGTTGCTCGGCGCGCTGATATGGGAACCTCCCGGCCCCCGCGACGAGTCCCGGAGCTTCAGTCCTACCGAAGTCGGTCAGGCACATGATCGAGCGATCGAAGATCAACGACCGGACGAACCGCACTGGTACATCCACGACATCGCTACATCGGCGCGAGCCCGAGGCACAGGAGTGGGCACGTCGCTGATTCAGTATCGTCTGGACGAAATCGGTTCCGCACCAGCTTTTCTCGAATCCACGACGCCCGCAAGCCGACGACTGTACGAACGATTCGGTTTCGAAGCCCGCATCACCGACGGGATGATTCCCGGCTCGTCGGCGATGATCCGCCGCGCGTGATGGTGAAACAACACCTGCCGACAGATTTTCGCGAATTCGGACGAGTCAGGCGACCGTGAATCTGACGGTGTTCGCCAAGGGGTTCAGGTAGGTCGTGCTCACCGCGTTGGGCGCGACGACGACCGAGCCGCCACCTGATGGCATCGGGAACGTGACCTGGCCGGTCAGAGGAACGAACGCCCGTGAGTCGGAGGGAAGCAGAATCGACGGATTTCCGCTCCCTGCGCCGTCGGAACCAGAGGCAGACAGGTAGTTCACAGAGATGGCGTTGTGACACTGGGTTGTGAAGAAGGGCAGCCACGTCACACTCACCGTCACCATTCCTGGCCGGTCGTGCGGCGTATGTACGAAGCCCGTCAACTGTCCGCTGCACGGCACCGAAAAGTTCACACCCAGTGAGTACGCCACCGGAAGCGGAGTGACGTCCTGGTGATGTGCGTGCGCCAATGCAGGCGCACCGACAGCCGACACCACCACTGCACCGGCAATTGCTGCCAACCTCGCCACCGCTGTCTTGATCATGGGAACGGACATTACAGGCCAGGCAAATCGGGCATTCCGCTCGTCGACTGTTCGAATGACTCACTTCCCGGGTTCGTCGTCCCCAAATATGCGCCGCGCTTGCTCCCTGACTTACAACCCGGCGAACGAGATTGGTTCAGGACACATCGGGGTCGTAGAACTTCGTGGTTGCCTCGACCGCGGCCGCGACATGCCCTGGTTCGCCACCGGCTGCGAGGTGCGCCTCACCCCACGCCGCAGCACTGCATCGGATGAATTCACGTGCTTCGGAGGACTTTTCGAGCTCCTCATGCGCGACGGTTTCGTCGCCGTGCAACAGACGGGACAGCGCGAGGAGGAACAAATCCCAGCCGACGCCGCCTGAGCCGGGGCCATACGTCGGGAAGAGAGGCTCTTCGAGAACTACTGCGTGGACCAGCTCGAGTTCGGTGTCATCGGCCGGGCCTGGAGTCAGGCGCACACGCACCTCGCTGGTGCCGGGCCACGCGTCGGCCTCGGGCCCGAAGAGCCAGGACACCTCGAGGACATGCGGTGGCTCGCACGCGAGGATCTCGCGGCTCACCTCCGTCGAGTTCGAACTTTCCTCAGAGTCGCAGATCGCCGGTCACCGGCTTCAACCATCGTTGCAGCCGTTCGGGTTTGGTGATGGCGTCCCAGACGTCGTCGACATACGCGTCGTATCGACGACGGATCTCGATGGTGTACGCCTCGCCGGCGGGCACGCTGCCGCTGCCCATTGTGCGGCGTGCGGCGGCGAGTTCGTCCAGTACGTCTTTCACGGTGTCGTTCCCTTCGATGATCGATCGGCATTGGTTCGAGCTGCACGCTTCCCTCGGGCCAGCTCTGTCCCCAGAGCGTCGAGGCGCTGATCCCAGAACCGACGGAACCGGTCGAGCCAGACGTCGACCTCATGCAGTCGAGCGGGCTCAGCGGCGTAGAACCGGCGAGTGCCGTCAGCCCGAACCGATGCGAAGCCGTTGTTGCGCAACACCCTCAGATGCTGCGAGACGCCTGGTTGAGAGATTCCGAACTCGGACCGGATGACGTCCGTGATCGCACCGGAGGTCTGCTCACCGTCGGCGAGCAGTTCGAGAATTCGCCGACGCACCGGGTCGCCGAGGATGTCGAACGCGTGCATGGCGACAGCAATACCGTCTTTGACTTATATAAGCTCTAGCTACAACATCTGCGCGTTACTTTTCGGATCCACCGCGCCGAGTCTCCGCTCGGTCCATATTGTGCCCGGTGACGCGTCGATGCCGGTGCGATCGACGACGACGCAGGAACTGGCGGTACGAGGGACAGGAAGAGGCAGATGTCGGTTCTCGATGACACGATGAGGCGAATGCTGCTGAGCGCGAGCGCTGTCGCAGTATTGTGGGAGGAATTGCTGCTTGCTCACCGACCGGAGAGATCGATTCACCGCAATCGAACGCACTTGTTCGGCCCACCCAGTTCGCCGCAGCACCCGAACCTGTCAACGATCCCGAGCCCACTCCTGAGCAGCTCACGGTTCTCTTCCGCGCGTCCTACGACTATTCGATTCGTGAGGAAGATCGGGCGCGCCTCATCGAGGGTCCCAGCGACGGCAACCTTTCCCTCGCCCGTGAATGGGGCGCGCAGCACGACCCTCAACAAGTCGAGTTCATCTCCGCTGTCCCCGTCGGCCCCGACGCAGTGGAGGCGTCCGGTCAGGCCACTTTTCTCGGCGCGGAGCCCTATCCAGTGGGGCCGATCCCGTTCGTGCGCTCGGACGGCGAATGGAAAGTGTCCCGCACTTTCGTGTGCGGAATGATGGGACTATCTGCGGCACAGCATCTTTGCCAATGACGGCCGTTGCGCAACCGAACGGGAGTGATGTCCCACTCGCGCACTGACGACACGGGAATCCGGTTGAGATCAGCGCAAGTGGGACATCGCGTTCGAAACCTGTGACCGCTGAGAAACTCCGTCGCTTCGTGCGCCGGTCCCGATTAGTCTCATGGCGCCCCAGTGAGAACAGGAACGCGACATGAGCATTGGCGAGGACGAACTCCCGGACGACGCACGCCCGACCGCGGATGACGGTCCGTTCACCGTCATCGTCGATGGCGAAACCTTCACCGTGACAGCACGACCGGGAGAATCCGGCTCGTACGACTACACCTGGGAATCCGGACCGAACGAGGGCTATGGCTACTCCAGCTCCCTGTGCAAGGCCTACCCCAGCGTGCTGGATCGTGCGAACGACCCCTCCGCATTCGAGCCGTCGTCAGTGGCCGAACACCGCGAGTCGATCAGAGACTTCCTGCTCCAGATCAACCCTGACACTGGCTACATCGGCGACTGACTCAGGCGACCGTGAATCTGACCGTGTTCGCCAACGGATCCAAGTACGTCGTACTCACCCCGTTGGTCGTCACAGTCATCGATCCTCCACCCGATGCCATGGGGAACGTGATCTGCCCGGTCAGCGGCTGGAAAGCCCGCGACTCGAACGGCAGCAGGATCAGGCGCGTACCACTACCCTCGCCGTTTTCGCCCACTGCGGACCAGTAGTTCACGAATATCGCGTTGTGACACTGACCTGTGAAGAACGGTAGCCACGACACCGACACCGTCACGTGCCCGGGGTTGTCGTGCGGCGTATGAACAGCGCCGGTGAGTTGTCCGCTGCACGGCACCGAGAACTGTTCTCCCAGCGAGTACGCCACCGGAAGTGGCGTGAACTCCTGATGATGCGCGTGCGCTGACGACGGCGCGCCGACAGCCGTCACGGCAACAGCGCCAGCGATGACCGCGCAACGCTTTACCATTCTTTTAATCACGATCGGGGACATTACAGGGCGACCGGCCGTACCGTCGGGAACAGCCTGCGCCGACGACAACCCCGTCGGCAGGCTGGTGTTGCCAGCTCCAGCTCTCCGCAACGAAATGTCCCGACGCGCCCACCTCCACCCCGGGATGCGCCTTGGGTGATTGTGCGGGAGCGACGGAGCCGGACCAGGCTCGGTGTCGCGGTAGCTCTTATTTCGATCTCCGCCCGAGAACACGATCCGATCACTTCGATCCCATGGAGGACGCGCGCGGGTCAGACTGAGGCTTCGTGACCGTAGCCGACGATCGGAGACCGGATGAAGCCTCTCGCCAGGGCCGCGTCTGCGATTGCGGCGGCCGTGATCGCGATCCTGGTCGGTTTCGGCCTCGGCTCCGTCGCACACGCGAACCCACCCGTCGACCCGGTCAGCGCCCTGCAGGAAGCCGGCGTTCCCACCGAGGTCGCCGCGTTGGCAGCGCAGCCGAGCGTCGTGGGCGTCGACGCCGTGAGGTTCGAATTGCGCGGCGATGCCGTCGTCGATCACGCGGCCCAGCGCGTGACGGTGACGCTCGGCGGGCCGTCCGTACACATCGGTTGGGCGAACCTGCGTACGGGAGATGCGGGGATCAGCGATCGGGCAGGCGTGCTGCCCACCGGCGCCGGGCCGGTGGTGATCGTCGTCTACGGGGACGGCGGTCCTGGTCCCACGGCTGCACTGATTCGGGTGTAATTCACTTACTTGACAAGCTGAAGAGTAAGATGGCCTCGCCGAACCCCGTCGAGAAAGTGGCCACGTCATGCCCGAAACGAACGCCAATCGCTACGTCCACATCGTCGCTCCCAAGCAAGCCGAGACCGTCGAAGAGACGCGCATGCCGGAGCCGTCCGAATTCGGCGTCGTCGTCGCGATCACCTACTGCGGAATCTGCGCGACGGATACACACGGCTACGCGTCGGCTGCGCTGCCGCCGGCGGTGTTCGGGCACGAGTGGACCGGGAAGGTGCTGGCCATCGGATCGGGCGTGACGACGGTGACCGTCGGGCAGCGCGTCGTGGCAGGCGTCGGGCCTGCGTGCGGCAAGTGCCCCATGTGCACCGCCGGTCATGCGGCGCACTGCGATCTCGCCTTCGCCGAGGCCAACGGCATCACCGACGACGCACCCGTCCACGGCGGCTTCGGCACGGTGTTGGCAGTGTCCGAGCGTCGTGTCGTCCCCGTTCCCGACGCGCTGTCCGACGAAGAGGCTGCCCTCGTCGAACCTGCCACCGTCACGTTCCACGCCGTCAAGCGCACGGCGATGAAGGTGGGATCGACGGTGGTCGTGCAGGGCGCAGGCCCCATCGGACTCCTCACCGCACAGCACGCGCGCAACAGCGGCGCGGGACGTGTCATCGTGTCGGAGCCGTCGCAGGCGCGTCGCGACGCGGCCGTGAAGCTGTGGTTCCGCGATGTGGTCGAGCCGTCGGAACTCGCGGATGTCCTGAAGGCCGCGACCAACGGACTCGGTGCCGACGTGCTGTTCGAATGCACCGGCGTCGCACAGCTTTTCCAGCCGTCGGCCGAGTTGGTGCGCCGCGGCGGAATACTGTCGCTGCTCGGCTACCCGGGCACGGACTCCCAGGTCAGCTACGGCGACTGGCAGAGTCGCGAGCTGACGGTCATCGGATCGCTCGCCTATTCGCACGAGGACTTCGTCGGATCGATGACGGCGATCGCCGAGGGCCGCGTCGACGTGCTGTCACTGCACACCGGAACCATCGGCTTGGGTG
The DNA here is from genome assembly GCF_003336925.1 of Rhodococcus sp. Eu-32. NCBI lineage: Bacteria > Bacillati > Actinomycetota > Actinomycetes > Mycobacteriales > Nocardiaceae > Rhodococcus > Rhodococcus sp. Eu-32. The sequence goes on from NZ_QGNK01000002.1 coordinate 317,054, forward strand.
AGTTGACCGCAATGTTCGACGAATTGGATTCGGGCAAGAGCGTGCACGCGAAGGTTCTGGTGGATCCTCGGCGGTAGGTCGTACACACTGTGGTCGTGAGGAAACTGTCGACCGCAGCAATCTTGGCCGTGCTCGGCGCCGCAGGACTGTTCAACGGAGTGTCCCTGGTGACCGATTCTTCGGGCCGTTCGCTGGGATTGCGCGTCGACATGCTCCCGTCGTGGCACACGTGGGACTACCGCTACTCGGGCCTGTTCGTGCTGGTGTTCCTCGGGATGTTGCCGCTCCTCTGCGCGACGGCGTTGCTCGTCGACATCACCGGTGCATCCACTGCAGCCGGACTGATCGGGGCTTTGGCCATCGGGTGGGTGCTGTGGCAGATCCTCGTGCTCGACCTGTGGGTCCCGAGGGCGCACCTCGCGTTGATCGTCGCCGGTGCGGCTTTGGTTCTTCTGTCGGGAATCTCGTTGCGCCGCAGGCGCTCAGCTCAGGACACGTTCAAGTAAGGCGTCCACGCCACGAACGAACGGCCCATGGATGTGCACGTGAGCTGACCCTTGACGCCGATTTCGCACGTCGCACCGCCGTAGCTGAGTGTTACGTGGTCGCCTGCTGCGGAATCCTCACGTCGATTCCTGATTCTCATCCAATGCATCGCGTGAGGATTGGAGGAGCGGGTGAGGATTTTCCCGGAGGGCTGGCCCGGTGGGCATGAATTCGCCGAGCCGCGTCACTGAACACCAGCCGTAACACCCTGGGCAGAATTTCCGACCCATCGGTATGAACTTGTTGCGCGTCACTCTCTCCGCCCTCGCTGCGTGCGCCGTAGGAACGCTTGCTGCCGCTCCGAGTGCATCTGCTGAAGTAGTGGATCTGACGATCCTGCCGGGTCTCAGCGCCGGACCGACCACGCCTTTCGGCGCCGGATGCACGTATCTCGTAGTGGCCCGCACCGAGAACTTGACGGAGCCGCGCACGGACATCGTCGACTACACCAACGAATCGGTCATGCTCCCACAGGAACTCGCGTGGAACTTCGACCCGTACTACAGCACGCCGGTCATCCTCGGGCACAAGGTGACGCTGTGGACACCCACCGCACCGGGCTCCCATTCGTTGATGGCCTACCAAACGTCTGCCGGCGGTCCGGTCCAGACGGTCACCGTGAATCCCGCGATCCCTGTTGGCCCAGGGTGCATCGTTGCACCTTGATGGTCATCACGACTCACCCAGCACAGACCACTTGACGGAAGGCACAGCATGTCCGCGTTCAAGTTGCGCAGAACCGTTGCCCGCGTTGTCGCCGTTGCAGCCGTGGCCGGGGCGACTGTGATTGCCCCTTCCTCTGTCGCCCAGGCCGACACCGTGAACTTCTCCCCGATCATCACGTTCGGACGCGGGCTCGTCGTCGGCGAGCTCGCTGCCTGCGTCGGTTACATCGATGTCCGAGCAGCATCGGACTACGACGCTCCGTATCCCCCGAACTACCTGACCTTCACGACGCACTTCATCGGCGTCTCGCGAGTCTGCTTGGTGGACGGCACAATCGAGTGGCGCAACCTCGACACGGGACAAACCGGAAGCAGGCCATGGGCCGTCAGTGGGTGGGACGGGCCGAATGCGCGCACCATTGCGTCCATCGAAACGGGTCCCGGACGCGTGAGCGTCACGGTGAACACGACCTCCCCCCACATCCCGAGCCGCGGACAGTTCACCGCGTCCTGACCGAGAACCCTGAATCACGCACTTCCCTTTCCGCCGCACTGATGGCATCATCTATCGATAATCGATAGTTTTGTATCGGAGCTCGATAGGAAGGACCTGCCATGGGACGGATCGTCGTCGCAGCTCTCCGAGTCGTCATCGCGCTCGCGCTTGCGGGCTCGGTGTTCGTGCAAGCCGTCATGGTGCCGTTGACGTGGATCGATCTCGACGACGCGCCCGCCTCGGTGCGTGTACCGCTGGTCGTGATCGTCGTGCTCGGGATCGTCACCCTCCAAATCGTCGCGATCTGCGTGTGGAAGCTACTGACGCTGGTCCGCAAGGGAACCGTGTTCTCCACCAAATCTTTTCGGTTCGTCGACGTCATCATCGGCGCGGTGACGGCAGCTGCCGTTCTTGCGTTCGCTCTCGCGGTGGTGTTGGCTCCGGGCGAAGCGGTACCGCCTGGAATCGTCGGCTTGATCTGCGGCGCATCGTTGGTGATCGGAGGAGTTGCGTTGCTGGTCCTCGTGCTGAGAATGCTGCTGGCACAGGCGGTTGCGCGCGATACCGAAGCCACCAAGCTGCAGTCCGAACTCGACGAAGTCATCTGATGCCCATCGTCATCGACATCGACGTCATGCTCGCGCGTCGGAAAATGTCCGTCGGCACTCTCGCCGAACTCGTCGGCGTGACGCCTGCCAACATCGCCGTGCTGAAGAACGGGCGCGCCAAGGCCGTTCGCTTCACGACACTCGAAGCGCTCTGCGAAGCACTGGACTGCCAGCCCGGTGACCTACTTCGGTGGGAGCCCGCTTCCGACCTACGAATCGCCGACGCGTAAGCCCGGATCCGTTGCGACGGTGATCATCTGGTCTCGCGTGAGTACATCACTCGACACATCGATCTTGCTGCCGTCCGGCACGTAAGCGATAACGCGGCGATCGGAGATGTCCAGAACGATTCCATCGTCGTCAGTACGTCGTTCGTCGACGGTTCCGGCGAAACAAGGGCCGGGCCCGTCGTCGGAGTGCAGCACCCGCACGACCAGCTGACCGTCGTAACCGTCGACGGACACCTTTCCGACCGCGGTTACTTCCTCCCCGCCGGTTGTTGACTCGAAAGCGAACGGAGGCCACGACGGATCCTGTTCGACGACGACGCCCTCCGGCACCGACTGCACCAACGCGTCGGACAGTGCTTGTATCTCTGGTTCGGACAGCCAGGAAGCGTCGCCGCCACCAACAATCCCACCATTGATGCGCTCCATCTCCTCCGGTTGGATGACCTCGTCGCATCCGGGGATCGAGATTGCGTCGGACTGCGGCTCGTTCAACAGACCCGCGACGACGGTGCCCGCCGCGACGATTCCGACGATCACTGCCGCCGTCGACCATGCAGATCCGCGTGCGCTTTCGGTGCTCATGGATGCAATCGTATGGGTGCCGCTGTAGCTGCAACTCGCATGCAACCAAAGCCTGGATACGCTCGAGCCGGGCGAGAGTGGAGCCTGCAGGAACGAACCAATTCAGGAGGCAGACATGACCGAACCCGTGACCCTGCGCCAGCTCACCGGCCTACCCGATGCTCCGGCTGCGCTGAGCGACTCCACCCTTGTGATGATCGACTGCCAGAACACGTACACCGAGGGTGTGCTCGAACTGGAGAACGTTCAGCCCGCTTTGGATGCTGCGGCAACGCTGCTCGATCGTGCGCGACGCGCAGGCACCCCGATCGTGCACATCATGCACGACGCGGGCGTCGGAACCCCGTACGACGTCACGGCCGACATCGGCCAAATCGTTGACCGCGTCGCACCCCAGGGCGACGAGAAGGTCATCGTCAAGAACTTCCCGAATTCGTTCGTCGGCACCGACCTCGACGACACGTTGAAGGCGCTCGGCCAAGACAAATTGGTGTTGGCGGGCTTCATGACTCACATGTGCATCAATTCCAGTGCGCGTGGGGCGTTCAGTCTCGGATATCAGCCGACGGTCGTCGCAAGTGCAACCGCAACACGACGCCTTCCCGACGCGGCCGCCTCGGCTCTGCAGGTAGCAAGCCTCGCCGCGATCTCGGATCTGTTCGGCGTCGTCGCTCCCGACGTCGCGTCCATACCCGACTGATCTGTAAGGTGCGTCGAAACCCGCGCACACCCGATGGGAGGGCACGACATGGTCACCGTGCACGGACCCACCGTCGACGATCAGACAAGATGCATCCATTACGCGACGGCCCTCGACATCGTCGCGATGGAGTTCCACTGCTGCGGCAAGTTCTATCCGTGCTACCTGTGCCACGACGGGACCGAGGATCATGCGCGGACCGTCTGGCCTGCGGATACCTTCGACTCCCCCGCGGTTCTGTGCGGCGCATGTCGAACTCGCATCAGCATCGAGAGCTACCTGAACGTCACCGAATGCCCGCACTGCTCTTCGGCATTCAATCCGGGGTGCAGGCTCCACAGTCACCTCTACTTCGACACGCAGACCGGTTGATAGATTCGGGGCATGGCCGCCCCCGTCGAGGACGAACAGACCCGAGTCGCGAAGCTGATCGACGCCCAGGCAAAAGCCGTCGCACTGTTCGACGCCATCACCGACTACGGCTTGATCCGCGCCGGTGCGGAGGAGAAGCAGGTCAGCGACGAGATCCGCGACCTCGCGTCGGACATGTTCGGAACCACCAAGTTCTGGCACAAGCGCATCGTGCGCAGCGGCGTCAACACGCTCGAGCCCTACCGCCAGAACCCGCCGAACAGGACGATCGCCGACGACGACATCGTCTTCTGCGATTTCGGCCCGATCTTCGAGCAGTGGGAAGCCGACTTCGGCCGCACCTACGTCTTGGGTGACGACCCGATCAAACACCGATTGCGCGATGCCCTCCCGACGGTGTTCGATGCCGGTCGAGCCCACTTCGAGGCCCATCCCGACATCACCGGGGAGCAGCTGTACGCCCGCGTCGTCGAACTCGCCGAAGAGTCCGGGTGGGAGTTCGGAGGCTCCATCGCAGGGCATCTCGTCGGTGAATTCCCCCACGAAAAGATCGCCGGCGAGGAGATCGGTTCCTACATCGCGACTGGGAGCGACCGACCGATGCGCCGCAACGACCGATCCGGGCGCCGATGCCACTGGATCCTTGAGATTCACCTCGTCGACCGCGAGCGCGGAATCGGCGGGTTCTACGAGGAGCTGCTCGACCTGGGGCATGGGTCGGTTTGATCGGAGGGAGTCGGCACCGGTCCCGACTCACGAAAGCCGTTGTGGCCTTGACACTTGACCTCGAGTCCGCTTCAGGTTCTACCGTTGCGTGCATGAATTCGACGCGCCCGATGCAACCACCCGAACGTCAGCCTCTCGGATTTTGGACCGTCCGCGCAGGCGAGGCTATTCGTCGACGCACGCAGGGCGCATTACGCGACATTGGTATGACACAACCCGAATGGTGGCTGCTACACCAGATTTCGCTCCATCCCGGCGGTGTCGCCCGCAACGCGACGGTCGAGAAGATCGGACACAACGACACACCCCGGGCGATCGTCGACGCCATCGAATCGGCCATGTCGAAAGGGTGGATTTCCGCATCGACTTCGATGTTGACGTTCACCGTTGCTGGTGCGGAGCAGTTCACTCGCGCGGAAACGTTGCAGCGCGAACTGCAGACCGAGCGCATGCAGGGCATCACCGAAGACGAATTCGCAACGACAATTCTGGTCCTGCAGCGCACGATCGAGAACGTCGGAGGCGACGCCTGGCACTGGTGATGCCGTCGGCCGTACTTGTCGGAGGGTCGTTGTATCTTCCCCGCCATGCACGAGTTGGGGGACTTGTACGGTGCCGCGGAGGCGTTGTCCGATCAGGAGATCATCGACAGCGTCGTTGCGATCCATGCTGCAGAAAACCTCCTCGCAGCACGCAAACTCGCAGCACTTGCAGAGTTTTCGAAGCGGGGTCTGAGCGAGATGGTCGGGCACACGAAACCCGGACCGTGGCTCGCTCTGGCGACACGCGTCGCACTGGGGAACGCCTACCGGCAATTCGACACCGCGGTCTGGCTCGGTTCATTCCCGACGGTCACCGCTGCCCTCGCAGCCAGCGACATCCACGCCGGCCATTTCAAAGCAATCTACGACGGCCACAACCACATCAAGACAGCCGATCCCACCCTGACAGCAGAGAAGTTGGCCGACGTGGTTGCCGACCTTCTCACGTCCGCGACAGCCGGCACTCCAGAGGACGTCAAGGTCCGTGCACAGGAACTCGCTCACGCCGCCGCGGAGGATGCGCGCGCCCGATACGAGGAGAAGAAGCGCGAGCAGGACGAGAGGCGTGACGCCGAACCACCTGTCGACGACGAGGACCCTATCGGACCTCCACCGCCCGCTGTCTCGGAGAATACGGACCTCAACAAGCTCGACCTGTACGAGCAGGCCAACGGCCGCACCACCATTCAGGGTGACGTCGACAAAATTCTCGGGGAGAAACTGCGATCGGCCATCGCCGAGCATTCGCGGCCTGAACCTGGGCCCGACGGTACCCGCGACCCGCGAAGTGCGTCGAAACGGCAGGCCGACGGCCTTTCCCGCATCCTTGAACTTCAGGCTGGCTGTGGCGACGCAAGCGGACCTGCCACACGTGTCAACGCGACGGTCAAGCTTCGCGACCTGCTTGCCCCCGGCGCCGATTGCACTCCGTCGCCTTCGTCGAACAGAAGGGCCGAGTATCCGGGCTGGCCTTTTCACCTGGACTGGACCGGCCCGATCAGCCACAGCCTCGCCCGCATGCTCACGTGCGACGCCGAGTTCAACCCGATCATCGTCGACGACAACGGCGCCGTCCTCGCCATGGGACAGTCTGTCCGACTCGCCACACGCGAACAGCGCATAGCAGTCACCGTACGCGACCGTTGCTGCATCAAATGCGGTTCGGTTGCCGATTGGTGCCAGGTGCACCACATCGTCTTCTGGCGCGACGACGGTAACACCGACATCACCAACCTGACGCTGCTCTGCACGAACTGCCACAACGACATTCACCACCGAGGCTGGGACGTCGTGATGGGCGACGACGGCCACCCGTTCCTCGTACCCCCGATATCGGTCGATCCGGAGCGAAAACCGGTTCCCAGTTATCACCGGCGGCGAAAGCCTGCTGCATAAAAGCCGCTGCGAAGTGACTTCCTCGCACCTCGCCGACGCCACCCGTCGGCGAGGCAGTGGCCGTTGCGGGGAGAACTCCAGTTCGCTCATACTCTGAGTCAGTGCGCCCACTCGTACTACTACTCATGGTTGTCGGACTCGCAGTCTGACTGCTGCCCATGGTCTTCGACTACGTGCAGCAGACGTTCTTCGAACCCGAGGTCATGTACAACGGCGTGTACCAGTCGTTGCACAGCACTGTCCAAGTAGCAAGCGCCTACGACAGATCTGTCGGCCTCCATACCGAACCTCTGGAGGGCGTGTTCTCACGTTGGCGCAGATGGGCCGTTCCGACTGCCGGCGCAGCAATCGGCGCGGTAGTCGGAATGGTGTTGCACCGACTCGGGTTTCGCCTCACCCGGCCGACCGACGGGTGATGGTCAGCGTGCGGCTACGCCACCCGTGCGTGAATAGTTGTACCCCAGGCCAACTTTCCGCGCACGCGCGGCGGAGCCGCCCTCAAGCCCCGAGTTTCGCCGCGATGTCGTCGACCACCGGCGCGTAGTTCTCGAGATCCTGCGCCGACGGGTGCTCGGTACCCAACTCCGCGAGTCGGTCGAGCAACCCGGCGCGGGTGATCACCTCGACGACGTCGTTGTCGACATGCTGTTCGGGTACGTCGAGCACGAGTCGACCCTCTTCGAGAATCAGCCGCGCATTGGGTGCGCTGTCGTACAGGGCCTGCAAGCTCTCTGCGGTCTGCGACATGGTTCCTCCTCCGGTGACTGGACCTGAGTTCGAACTACCCAGATGCGCGGCCGTCAATCTCAGAAGGCGCTACCGCTGGGGAGAAGCGAACCCAAGTCCGGGATGAGGCTCGGCGGCCCGACCGTGACGACCGTCGATGCCTGCTGAACCGTGAACACCGTCCACGGGAACGTCTCCAGCTGATCCTGGATGCCGGGGTAGTCCGAGATCCAGGCGTACGCCGGGTCGCTGTCCTGCGTACCGCACGTCGCGAGCACGACGTAGTCACCCGCGGGGACGTCGGAGACCGTCTGCGTACTCACTCCTGGCTGTCCGGCAGGGTCGGTCGAGTACAGAGTTTGACCGTTGGCGAGCACCTCGGCCACCGGTGGGAGTACCCCGCCGGGCGCAGGGGCAAGCGACGTACCGCACTGCAACTGCACACCCGAATTGTTGGTGATGGTGTTGGTCACCGACGAACCGTTCACCGCGTACGAGTAGGTCACGTCGCCGGGCTCGGCGGCCGCCGCGGTGGAGGGCAGGGCCAGCATCAGCGGCGCACACGCGGCCGCTCCGGTCAGAACTCGTGCAAGTGGGCGCATAGGAATCCTTTTCGGTGAGTAGGACGTCGAAAATGTAGTGTGCACCACACCGAACCACTCGAAACCCCCACCGACCGGGCGGCCGCATGGCCTGTCGCTACCGGGCGAAGAACCCAGGAATCACGCGTCTTCCAAGCGAATTCCCTTGGTCTCGCGCATGAAGACACAGGCCAGACCGGTCAGGACGCACAGCACCATGATGTAGACCCCGAACGCCCAACCGATCTCGAGGTTGATCAACAGCTGGTTCAAGTACGGTGCGGTACCACCGAAGATGGCCACCGACAGCGAGTACGCGAACCCGATCGACTGCGTACGCAACGCGGTCGGGAAGCTCTCCGACAGCGTCGCCGACAACACCGACGCGGGAACCGACACGATGAGAAGCGCGACCGTCGTCGACACCAACAAGGTCCAGCCGGCGTCGGTGATCATCATCGTCAGCGGCACCTGCAGCGCGAACAACAACACCGCGAACGTGAACAGCATCGGACGACGCCCGATGTTGTCGGACAGTCGGCCCCAGAACGGAAGCGACACAAGCGCGATCAACTGCGCGATGACGAGCATCCAGTACGCGACGTCCGGGTCCATGCCCTTCTGCGTGATCGCGAAGGTCGAGATGTACGACGTCCACGTGTAGTGCGCGGCAGTGATTCCCGACGTCATGCAGATCATCAGCAGGACGGCACGAACGATGGTGCGACGCGGGATCTTCACTCGCTCGGGCGCGTCGGCCTGACCGTCGAACACCTCGCTTTCTTCCATGCTGCGTCGCAGGTAGAGCGCGACGAGCGCCAGAACCGCACCGATCAGGAACGGGATACGCCAACCCCATTGACCGACAGCACTTTCCGACAACGTCGAGGTGATCGCCCCACCGATCGTGTACGCAAGCACGGATCCGCCGAAGATCGCGATGAACGCAACACTGCCCCACATGCCACGACGGTTCGGCGGCGCGATCTCGCTGACGTACGAGTACGCCGTCGCCGATTCACCGCCGTGCGCGAAGCCCTGCACCATCCGGGCACCGAGCAGGATGATCGACGCCCACACCCCGACCGCGTCGTACGTCGGCATGACGCCGATGACCAGGCTGCCGCCCGCCATCATCAGCATCGTGCAGATCAGGACGAACTTTCGGCCGCGCCGGTCGGCGATGCGTCCGAACACGATGCCGCCCAGCGGACGCATCAGGAAGCCGACCGCGAACACGGCCAGCGTCGATAACAGCGCCGAGACGGGGTTGTCGCTGTTGAACACGACCGCTGCGATGAACGGCGCGAACACCGCGTAGACGCTCCACTCGTACCACTCGAGCACATTGCCGACCGCACTCGCGAAGAGCGACTTACGTTTTGCTCGCATCGTCAGAGCTGGGGCTGCCGCCTGAGTTGTCATCGTGTGGCCTCTGCTTCTGTAGTGCGCAACTCGGTGCGCCGAATTTTTCCGGTCTGGGTCTTGGGTAGTTCGTCGACGATGTGAATGTGTTTGGGGCGTTTGTACGCAGCAAGCCTGTCGCCGACGAACGACCTCAGCTCCTGTTCTGTGACCTCGGCGTCGCGGACGAGCGAGACGAAGGCGACGACGGATTCACCCTGGTACTCGTCGGGCTGTCCGACGACGCCTGCCTCGCCCACAGCCGGGTGCGCGACCAACGCGTCCTCGACCTCGCGAGGCCATACCTTGTAGCCGGACACGTTGATCTGGTCCTTCAGGCGGTCGACGAGGTAGATCCAACCGTCGGCGTCGCGAATGGCGACGTCGCCGGTGCGGAGTCGGCCGTCGGGAAACGTCTTCGCGGTGGCTTCAGGCTTCTGCCAGTACCCGGAAACGACCTGCGGCCCAGCGATTTCGAGCTCGCCCTGCGTGCCGTCGGGCAGCGGCGTCCCGTCGAAGTCGACGACGCGAATTTCCACCTGCGGCAACGCCATACCGATGGACAACGCTCCGCTGGCGGGGTCGACGGGTGCGCGACGGTCCGGCGGGACGGCGATGACGCCCGACGACGTCTCGGTCATCCCGTAGGCGTTGTGGATGTAGTGGCCGAACTTGTTCTCGAACTTCTCGACAGCAGCCGGCGGTATGGGCGCACCGCCGGAATACAGCGTCTTGATGGACGCGAAGTGGTCCGCCGTCGCTGCCGGTGAGTTGTAGAGCGCGTTGAAGACGGTGATGGAGCCGATCGTGTACGTGACCTCGTGCTCGGCGAATGCGTCGAGCGTGACGTCGGCGGCGAAGCGGTTCGCGAACACCAGGGTGCAGTCCTTCATCAACGCGATCGTGGCGTTGATGACCGCGCCGGTGATGTGGAACAGCGGCGCGACGGCCAGCACGACGTCGCCGTCGTCGACGCGGGCGAGCTCGGCGAACGTCGTCGCCACCGCGAGGACATTCGAGTGAGAGTTCAACGCGCCCTTGGGCGGTCCGGTGGTTCCCGACGTGTAGGCGAGGATGGCGGTGTCAGCAGGGGTTATCCCGGCGACCGAGGGCTTCGAACCGCGGAACCGCTCGACGAGCTCGACCAGATCGTCGGCACCGTCGTGGCGTTCCCGAGTCCGGTCATTGAACACACGCGGGTCGTTACGCGTCTGGAAGTCGAGATCGCTGGTGCTGACGATCCATCGGACGGTGCTGTCCTGCATCGTTTCTGCGTTCTCGGCGACGGCGGTGTCGGCGCAGATGATGCCGACGGCACCCGCGTCGTCGACGAGATGGCGCAGTTCCGCCCTGCGGTACATGGGATTCAGCACAAGCGCCGCGGCACCGAGCTTCCACAGCGCAAGAAAGGCGATCGCGTACTGCGGAATGTTCTGCAGGTGGATGCCGACCCTGTCACCGTGCCCGACGCCCTTTCCGGCCAGCGCGGCGGCGAAGGCGTCGGACATCTCGTCGACCTCGCGTGCGCTCAGGATGCCGTCGAAATACGCGATCGCAGGATGTTCGGGGTTCGCCGCCACCCTCGCTTTCCAGACGTCCACGAGCGTCGCCATGTAGATCCTCTCCGTCGCACCGACCGACCGATCGCTCGGTCCCCCGAAGTGTTGCGCGTCACAGGCGGGCGTGTCAACTCGATGGCGATCGGAGCATCGCGGTCCGCGCGGACATCAGGATGACCAGGGCGAACATCCACCCGAGCTCCGACAGGAGTACACCGACTCCTGACTGACCGGTGTCATCGGCACTCGCACTGACGCAGAACGCCGTCGTGAATCCGGCCGCTGTCCCCACCGCCGCGGCCAGGCCGCCGGACTTCACCCACTTCGACAGATGCGCGGCCACGAAGCACGCGAGAACGACTGTTGCGCCGCATGCGACGACCTGCCACGTCGGGAATTCTTTCGGCGCCGGCAATCCGGGGGCGCGTCCGTACGCCGACCAGCTGAGCCACCCCGCGCACGCGACAAATCCCCCGAGGAAGGCGACGACACCGGTCGGCCAGAGACCCAGGCGTCCGCCCGTAGGTCGATCCTCCGACTGCACCCTCCAGATGGCAACCGCAGCGAATGCAGTGGGGGTTGCCCCAAAAACCGTTACGAGATAGAGAAATTGCGGCATTGAGAACGCAAAGGGGTGCATGGTGCTCCATTCTTGCGGTCACGGGTAGACCGTGGCACCACTACTGTGGTACTTGTTGGATATGAGCACATTCGACACGTCGAAAGGCGCATGAGCGCCCGCACGTTTTCCACTCTCGGTGACGCGACTCCGGGGTGTAGATCATGAAACTCGCTGAGGCCCTCGCAGAACGAGGAGAACTCGTCCGACGCACCGAACATCTGAAGGTTCGGATTCTGGCCAATTCTCGGCATCAAGAAGGCGAGTCACCGGCCGAAGATGCTGCGCAGCTGCTGTCCGAGCTGACCCTGGCGCTCGACAGACTGGAAGTGTTGATACGCCGCATCAACCGAACCAACAGCATCGCGGTCGTCGGGGACGGAACCGTCACCGACGCTCTGGCGCATCGAGATGTGTTGCGCATCAAGCACAAAGTCGTCTCAGCAGCTGCGGATGCCGCGTCGGGTCGCGAACACGAGCATCGGTACGGACCGAGGCAGCTGCGTTCCGAACTGGTGTACGTTGCAGCGCTGCCGGTTTCCGAACTTCGCGCAACGGCCGATGATCTTGCCGCACGCATCCGTCGGATCGATCTCGAAATACAAAGCGTCAACTGGCAATACGACCTGGCCGAAGAATAGACCGCCGAGTAGTAGGTAGCTTTCGTTCGAAGCGAGCACGTTCCGCGGCCGGCGGATATCCGGCTAACCTCCTGCGTGGTGAGCAGCGCCCGAAACAGACAATGCAGCTCAGTACATCTCACGCACGACGGTTCATCGCGCACATTTCATCACCGTGTGCTGGTTGAACGAATGCGAGGGTGGGCATGGGGCCACTCGGCGCACAATTCTCAAACCAACAGAGGTACAGATGAATACGAAGCTGATAGCGCTCGTCGAAGCGCAGGTCACCGAACAACCCCAGCATCGCCAGCGGGAGTACATGCTTTCCGGCCAATCGGTTCTCCTCCCTGACACCCGTGTGGACGTCCGAGTCGACAGACGAGACGCAGGCGATCTCGGATCCTTCCCATCGAGTGTGACACCGTTCGCCCTCACTGCCGTCGTTCACGCCTATCCCCTGGAGCCCGGCATGTCTCGGCCGGGTCGCGTACGGGCGGCCATCTCCGACGACGAAGCCGAGGCATGGGCCCGAGTTGCATTCGGACACCACCTGTCCGACTACGCCTATCAACTCCGGATCGACATCCCGGACCGCCTACGACGGCAGATTCCCCCGCATCAGAAGTGGTTCGTCGTTGTCGTCGACGAACACGGCGAGCCGATGCTCGCGCCCGACAATTTTCGCTGGGGGTTGATCTTCTACACCCGTTCGAGACCACGAAAGCTGCACGCGGTCAACGGCTCTCTGTGCGATCAGCTGGCGTCGTCGGGCCCGTACGTCGACACCACTCCTTTCCGCGACCCTCGTACCGACGCCGACGGTGGATGGACGGTGGATGTCGTCGGCGACACAAAGTCCTTGACGCCCGTTGCCCGGGATGCCGTCGAAGCCGCCCACCGGATCTTTCGACGCCGTGGCGCGGTAACGACCGACTTCCAGACGAAGCGCCTAGTCGTCGACGGCACGACCCTGCAGATTCACTTCCGATGGAAGAACAACCCCAATGTCTTTGTGATCTCTGCGCGAATCCCGCAGTCCGACAGTGATTTCATCGGGCCACCCGGCCACAACCCGTCCGCCTGGATGTCGACTGTTGCGCAAGAGTACAGCGAGGAATTTCACACCGGTTACATGGTGCGCACTCGGAGAAGTCGCGTCGGCGACGTCGTCCACCTCGGTCAGCCGGACCGCCGTGGCGGATCCGAGTACTACCTACGCGGCGGGGCCGACGGTCCATTGTCGTTACACCTGCAACGCTGCGGACAGTGCGTCGCACATGCGGTGGTGGTCGAGGAAGTCGACGAGATCGCTGTCCTCGAACGAGTGGAATCGCAAGCCGACGTGCCGGAAGCCGAGATCCGGTGGATGGTCTGGGTGGCATTGAACGAAGCCGCCGATACGGGCGCGCGGTGTGTCGTCACCCATCTCGACATGCCGCTACTGGAAGCCATGGGGTTTCGTCCGGACGGCCGAGGTCGGTTCGTGTTCGACGTGGTCAGCGAAATGTGATGTCGTCGACGTCGGTCAGCGGGAACCATTGCTGCGCAGCCCCGCGCATCGCCTACGTCAATTTCGAATACTGCTGGGGCGTGAGACCCGCGGACTTGATTGCATGGTCGAGGTAGTCGCGCACGAGCCACACGTCCTCCGGCCGTGCCCGTTCGAGCGCCAACGCTGCGGTAATGCGCTGTTCGTCGATGTCGAGCTTGCCTGCAACGTCGGTCGGCGACAGACCCGACAGCACCAGATTGGCGTGCAGTTCGTTGCTTGTCGCCGTACGTTCGCGCTTGCTGAGAGACATGGTGAAGTCCTTCTGGTCGACGAGGGTGTCCACTCCACTGATACCCGCCGTCGGGACAGGCGCCTGCCCTAGGCGTGACGGTCGGTATCTTTACTTCGTGAACAGACTCGAACCGGGGCGAGCCGGTGCGTGGGCGGATGCATTGACAATCGTGTCCATCGTCGCGCTCGGCATCTGTGTTGCTGCGTTCGTAAGTCACGCTTCCCCACCATCGGCTGCGTCCGAAACACGAGCCGAGCCGCGTGCCACCTCTACAGAAACAACTTCCGCGCCACCGGAACCTGCCGATACAACATACCGGGCGCCCGAAGTAACGTACCCGACGAACATCCCGGGGTGCACCGTCGTCGAACCACCGTCGGCTGAGTCATCGACGTGGGTGCAGGCCGTCACCAGCGAGGACGCGTACGACAATCCGCAGTATCCCTGGTACTCCGGTCAGCGGTCGGTCATGATGACGGACGCCGTGGCCGAGGCGCTTCCAGACCGCGTGGAGGTGCTGTTCGGCAGTCGTCGAGAGTCGTTGATCTTTCAGCCGATTCCGCAGACGTCTCCCGACCCGATAGAGGTTACCGGCCCCGGTTTCGCCCAGGCCTCCGCCGAAATGGGCCGCGGCGACAAAGTCGGGTTGCTCTCGGTGTCGGTGGGCTTCGTCGACACCGGCGTACCTCCCTGCATCGCCGGCGCTGTTCGAGAACGCACAACCGAGGCAGACGGAGCCGTCGTCGACATCAACGAGTCGTGGTACGAAATCGGGCCTCAGAGAACGAATTTTCGCACCGTCACCGCGTACGCACCCGACGGTTCGCAGATCAGCGCCACCGCGTCGGACGCAACGGGATTCCAGTCCTCGAACAGCGGAGAGCGGGATATCGTTCTGACAATCGACGAGCTGAAGGCGCTTGTGCAGCAACCCGAACTGCGGGCCACGACGCAAGTCCCGCCAAACACTCCACAACCCGGCGGAGGCTGCGACGGCACGTTCGGTTTCACGTCCGGTGGACCGACGATCCGCGCCGAGACGGCTCACACGTTGAACGAGGTGCTGCGCGGCATCGATGTCGGTGAACGTTTCGACAGAGGGCTGAACTCGCTGATGCTGGCAGACTTTCAGGACGACGTGGTGTGCACTCAGGTCGATGTACTAGACACCGGCGCCGACTTGTCACTGACCATCAAGGGTGGTCAGGAACTTCCCGAAATCCCCGACGTCTACGACCCTGCGTACAAGAGCCGCCCACTGAACACCGAGATACTCGATGGCGGGGCCGTACTGGAGGTCGATGACTCGCCGTACACGTATTCCCCTGCGCCGGAGGGGCGTCCGAACGGCGGCACGTATCGGACCGTCATCGTGACCTACCCGTCGGGAACGCAGGTAGAGGTGCGTTCACACGCCGAGAACCCGGATGAACCGCTGGGCGTCGACAAGCTCAGAACGATCGCCACGGCCGACGGATTGGATGTGCTGTGAATCAGAATCGAAGACTGGCTCTCACCGCGTGCGTGGCCGTCGTGAGCGTCGGGGCCGCGATCGCGTCGGTGGCCACCGCTCCCCGCAACATCGAGCCCGTCGCGCAGCCGACACCAACGTCGCCCGGCGCCCTGTGGACTGTCGATGCAGCCGATGCGCTCGGTAGCGAATTCGCGACGTTCGAAGATCTAGTCGGTGGTCGTTTCGCCGGGATCGAGGGCGGCGTCGTCGATGCAGGCGCAGTTCTCGTTGCGAAGACAGGATTGACGAACCAGGAAACAGGAGAGTTCGAGAAGGCCCACTTGATCGGGATCGACTCATCGACTGGCGACATTCGGTGGAAGACTCCGGCGGATGGCGTCGACACTTGCTCGACCGCATTGCTGAACGACATGATCCTGTGTCGCACCGACGGTGCCATCGTGACGGTGAATGCGACAGACGGAACCATCACGCGCCACCCGACGGAGTGGAACGTGTTCAGCGTGACATCAGACGGAACCGACATCTTCGCCGTCGAGGGTGAACCCGACGGCTACACCGTGCGTATCCACCGCGGAACACTAGATGATCCCGATGCACAGTGGTCACTTACGCTCGACGACACCTGGACGAGCGACTTCACGACGGGTGACATGATCCGCCTGGCCGGCACCGCCGGAGAGGCTCGACTCGCTTCGGCAACAGTGCTTTTCGACACGGAGAGCGGCGAACTGATCGACCGGTTCTCCTCACCCGACTGCGCACGTGCCCGAGTAGACAGAGAAGACGCGATCTTCGTGATAGCAGGCCGGAGATGTTCCGACCTGTTCGAATTCCATTCCGACCTCGTCGATTCGACCGGGCGCGTCGTCGCCGGCGTCGATACCCAGGTCGATCAGCGTGTGTATGCAGACACGACCCACGGGAACGATCCAATCATGTTCGACGGCGCCGCAATCGACCCGTCGACCGGAGAGCGACTGTGGGCGGACGAGAACCTCCGTGGGGAGATCGCAATCGTCGACGGCGTCGTGATATCGGGGTATGCCCCGGCGCGTGACCTCCGCACCGGCGCCGAACTGTGGACTCCGGACGACGAAACGGGTTCGACTCTGCCGACCGCCGAGCACGACGGCCTCGCCTACCTGGTGGGATGGCAGGACATCTTGACCGTCGACCCCGCCACTGGCGCTCGTCGAGCATCGGTTTCCATCGATGGACTACTCGGCAACACACAGGGACGGTCTCAGGAGGTAGCGCTTCAGGAATCCGAGCGTGGCATTCTCGTCGTCAACGAGACTCGGTTGAGTCGAATCCCGTGAATGAAGTAGCGACGACGGTCAGTGGTTTTTGCACGCGATCGCGAAGTCCGATCTTCGACTACCTCGATCCCGGCTTCGCCTGCTCGGCCATCTTCGCCGCCTTTTCGGGCTCGGGCGTCGTACGGTTGTCGACGGCTTCCTGCTTGGTCGCGTCGTCACCACCTACTACATGGTCGACGCCGGAGATCAACGCGTCGTACCCCTGCTGCGCGACAACGGATTTGTCGTTCTTCCAACTGTTGTCGCCGAATTTCGTATCACCCATACCTGCGTTGGCGTGAAAGTCGCTGTCGGTGGCGCCCGGCAGCAAGGCGGTAACACTGACACCACTGTCCCGCAATTCTTCTCGCAACGATTCGGCGAACGAAAAGCCGAACGCCTTCGACGGTCCGTACACGGTTTCGTAGGGAGTCGGGGTGGTCGCCGACACCGACGACACGATCAGAATCTTCCCGCGACGGTTCGGAACCATGTGTTGCACAACTCTTTTTGCCATGTGCACAGTCCCGGCGACATTGATGGCGATGAGCCTGAGCTCGTCGTCGAGGTCGTTGTCGACGAACGCACCTCCGAGCCCGATCCCGACATTCAACGCCGTCGCCTCGACGGGTCTACCGAGATCGGCAACGAAAGTCCAAAAACTTTCGACTCCGTCGTACGTGGCAGCATCGGCGCGGTGCGGATACGCCTCGACACCCAGTCCACGTAACGCGTCGGCCGATGCGTAGACACGTTCACTCTGCCCTGAGATCGCGACGTCGTACCCGTGCTGTGCGAATTGTGTGGCGAGTTCGAATCCAATCCCCGATGATCCGCCGGTGACCAGCGCGAGGGGGCGGCTGTCTGACATGGTGATACTTCCTTCCGTAGACGCGGGGGGCTTACGACCGCATAACCCGCTCACCCATGCGGTAATCGGAAGGCGCCTATCCTGAGTGTCATGCCTGCGCCGAAGAGCACCACGTGAAGGTCGAGTGGCTCGAGAAGCATCAAATTCCGCTCTACCTGTCGGCGCTGCTCGCGGGTGCGGTCATCGGGCTGCTCGCGCCGAGCACGGCCCCTGCGTTCGGGCACGCGATCAATCCGGTTCTGCTCGTCCTGCTGTACGCCACGTTCCTCGCGGTCCCGTTCTCGGACATCGGTACTGCGTTGCGCGACAGCAGCTTTCTGACCAGCGCCGTCGTCCTCAACTTCCTTCTGGTACCGATCGTCGTCTTCGGTTTGACGCGGTTCGTCGCCGGCGATCATGCTCTGCTCGTCGGCATCCTGCTGGTTCTGCTCGCCCCCTGCATCGATTACGTCATCGTGTTCAGCGGCCTGGCAGGTGCGGCGTCGGAACGACTGCTCGCCGCCGCTCCGATCCTGATGCTGCTACAGATGGCGTTTCTCCCGCTGTACCTGTGGATCTTCGTCGGATCGGATCTGGTGTCGATCATCGACATCGTCCCGTTCGTCGAGGCTTTCGTCGTACTCATCGTCATCCCGTTGTCGCTGGCCGCGGTGACGCAGAAGGTTGCGCGACGCCACCGCGTCGGCGAGCGGGTGATGGATGCGATGGCGTCGGCGATGGTTCCGATCATGATGGCCACACTGTTGGTCGTCGTCGCGTCGCAGATCGAGGAGGTTCGGGCACACGGCACCGAACTGCTCTCGGCAGTACCGATTTTCGTGGCATTCCTGGTGATCATGGCGTTCGTCGGCCTCGCGGTGAGTCGCGTATCGCGTCAAGACGTCCGAGCGACAAGGGCTTTGGTGTTCTCGGGCGCGACGCGGAACTCACTGGTCGTCCTGCCGTTGGCCCTGGCGCTTCCGGAGGAACTGTCGTTGGCAGCAGTCGTGGTGGTTACTCAGACACTCGTCGAACTTGTCGGTATGGTCGCGTACGTTCGCCTCGTTCCACTACTCGTCCGCGACTGAGTGAGGAGCAACAGATGCACGATGTGGTCGTCGTCGGCAGCGGTCCGACAGGATTGATGCTCGCCGCTGAATTACGGCTCGCCGCCTGCCCCCGTCGCACGAATTACCCGTCGTGAGTGCGAATGTAGAGCCTGCTCTACATTCGCACTCACGACCGGTGCCCGGCGATCCGATCTGCCGCCCCGCGCAGCGCACTCGATACCGCATACATCGCAGGCGTGTACTGACGACGTGCCAGGGAGGCGATGTAGATGACGCGGGTGGGAACCCGGTCTGCCGAACGAAATGCGAGCGGCTGAACGTCGGGCCGGTGATGCACCACTGCCAGACCCGGCACCATTGCTATGCCGACCCCCGCAGCAACCATCGCCTCGATCTCCTGGTAATCGTGTGCCTCGTAGACCACCTCTGGCTCGAAGCCGACTGCTCGGCAACTGCGGTACAGAACCTCAGCGGCCGGATGGTCGTTGCTTCGGATGATCCACCGCGCCCCCTTCAGGTCCGGGAGCGCCATCTCGTCGGACGCACGGTGGTCGTCGACAGGCAGGAGCAGCATCGTCTCGTCTTCCATCAACGATTCGAGTGACAGCGATCTTTCCGCTTCTTCCGTCCACGCGTAGCTCCACAGCAACGCCAGATCGACCTCGCTGGAATGCAGCATCTCCAGCAGCTGCGGACGTACCGCAGAGCGAACGCGAACGTCGACGCCGGGCCACCGCGCGTGGTACTCCTTCAACGCATCCGACAGCAGCGACGAACTCACCGTCGGAAACGAGCCGAGCCGCACCGCACCCCGCTCCAGCCCACGTATTGCTTCGAGATCACCACTCGCGGCTCGCATTTCGCGCCTGAACAGCCGCGCGCGACTTGTCAGAATTTCACCGGCCTCGGTCAGCTGCACTCCCCGGGGCAGCCGCGTCAGCACGGGCTGTTTGATGCTGTTCTCGAGCTTGGCAATGCGCTGCGACGCGGCCGACGCGGTCATGTTGGCCCTTTCGGCGCCGGCCGTCAGCGACCCTGCTTCTGCGATGTCGAGAAGCAGGAAGAGCGTCACGACGTCGAACGAGTGCTGCATTCACTACCTGCCTTCAGTTGTACTAAACGAGACGGTAGCAAAACCGTATTGTTCTGAATCCGCGCGGTCAATAGTGTGACCTGTACGACGTTCAAGCGCTGAATGTGACCGCCCACGTTTCCCAGCCACCGAAAGACCCGCCATGACCTCCATCGAGATACTCCCGCTCATCGCGCTCGTTGCGATGTTCGTGATCGCGACATTCTTCCCCATCAATATCGGCATCCTGGGCTTTGTCGGCGCCTTTGCAGTCGGCTACTTCGCACTCGGCTACGACGACAAAGAGATTCTCCAAGCTTTCCCGAGTTCGATCGTGCTCACCATTGTCGGGGTCACCTACTTCTTCGGTATGGCCAAACGGAACGGCACCATCGACCTGCTGGTCAATTCGTGTATCCGAGCTGTGCACGGGCGCGTGACAATCGTGCCGTGGGTGTTCTTCTTCTCTGCATCGGTGCTCACCGCGCTGGGAACCCTCAGCCCTGCTGCCGTCGCTCTGATCACCCCGGCCGCGATGGCGTTCGCCGCTCGCACCCGTATGAGTCC
Source organism: Rhodococcus sp. Eu-32 (assembly GCF_003336925.1). Lineage (NCBI taxonomy): Bacteria > Bacillati > Actinomycetota > Actinomycetes > Mycobacteriales > Nocardiaceae > Rhodococcus > Rhodococcus sp. Eu-32. The sequence goes on from NZ_QGNK01000002.1 coordinate 337,546, forward strand.
GCTGGTCATGGGCATCATGACTATCAACGGAGCGCACGCGGGTGCGTTCTCACCCATCAGTGTCTCCGGCGTTCTGGTCCGCGACATCGTCGAGAACAACGGGCTCGCCATCAGCCCATGGACGCTCTTCCTCGCCAGCTATGGAATCAACCTGTTGCTGTCGGTGCTCACCGTCGTCGGATACGGGGCTCTGGCGAAGATGCGCGGTCTCGAATTCACCGCGACCGGCACGAACAAGCCTGTCGCGACCAGCGGTTCGCGTGACGACGCACCGTCGTCGCTGGGAACACCGAGCACAGGCGGCGCCGCCGGAAGCACCCAAGTTCTGGCGCGACCGACGTCGACGACCCTGGTCGACGCTCCTGCCCCCGTCACCCGGGTCCAGAAACTCACGCTGTTCCTCATCGGCGCCCTGCTGGTGCTGGTTCTCGTACTGCACCTGCCCATCAGCTTCATCGCCATTGCAGCAGGCGCCGTCCTTGCCTTCACCGACCTGAAGAAACAGAACGAAGCTATCGCCGGGATCAGTTGGTCCACGGTTCTGCTCGTCGCCGGCATGGTCACGTACATCTCGATCCTCGAGGAGGTCGGCACCATCGACACGCTCGCGCACTTTGCAATCACGCTCGGTGCGCCGCTGCTCGTGGCCCTCGTGCTCTGCTACGTCATCGGACTCACGTCTGCGTTCGCGTCGTCGACGGCACTGCTGGCAGCCGTGATCCCGATGGCGATGCCCTTGCTCGGCAGCAGCACCCTGCCCGTGATCGGCGTGGTCGCAGCCCTCGCGATCTCCGCGACCGTCGTCGATGTGTCTCCGTTCTCGACAAACGGCGCCTTGGTGCTGGCAAACGCACAGAACATCGAACGGCCCCGCTTCTACCGTCAGCTGATAGTCAATGCCGGCATCGTCGTCGCCGTTGCGCCTGCGCTGTGCTGGTTGATCTTGGTTGTCGCACCAGGCTTCATCTGATGACTTAAGCGTTACTGAAGGACGACAACATTATTCGTAATTGTGCTTGAGCTCCGGCCGACCCAGGCTGGAACGGTACGACAATCTACGGCGGAAGGCACACCATGTTCACGCTTCGAGGCACGTGGATGCGAGGCGGCACCAGCAAATGTTGGCTGTTCAACGCCGTCGACATCGATCCATATATCGACGACGCAGGCGGACTCGACAACATACTGACCTCGGCATTCGGTTCGGGCGATCCCCGTCAGCTCGACGGCGTGGGCGGCGGGAGTTCGACGACGTCCAAGGCAGCGATCGTTCGACGCTCCACCGCCCCAGGCATCGACGTCGACTACTTGTTCGCGCAGGTCGCCGTGGACAACCGCACCGTCGAGTGGGGCAGCAACTGCGGCAACTGCGCAACAGCAATCGGCCTCTACGCGCTACAGGCCGGTCTGGTTGCCGTCGACGACCGAGTGACAGTCGTCCGCATGCGCAATCAGAACACCGGCGCGGTGCTGTCCGCCGAGATCGCCACCCCCGGCGGACACGTACCCACTGACGGTGATGCCACGGTTCCCGGCACGACGGCCCGAGGCGTTCCGGTGGGTCTGACATTCACCGATCTCGCCACCGACCGCGTGTCTTTGTTGCCGACCGGCCAACCCGTCGACGAAATCACCCTGTGCGACAGATTCTTTCGTGGAACCTTCGTCACGGCGGGAGCACCTGCCGCCCTGTACGACGCGTCCGATCTCGGACTCACAGGAGCAGAGCCGAACGACGCTCTCTCCGAACATCTTTCCACTCTGTTCGCGCTTCGGCGCCAGGCGGCTCTCCGAATGGGACTCAGCACCCCCGACGAACCCATCACCCACGCGATCCCGAAAGTGGGAATCGTGGGGCCACCCCGGGACTACCGAAGTTCGGACGGTGCTCTTATCGGCGCGTCGGACTACGACATCTCGGTTCGAATGCTGTCCATGATGGCACCGCATCCTGCGATCGGCCTGACTTCCGCGGTGGCGGTGGCCGCCGCCGCAACGGTGTCCGGAGGAGTCGTCGCAGCCAACGCACGAATCGGGTGGCCCGGTTCGCTTCGGATCGGCACCGCGGCAGGCATTCTCGATGTCGACGTCGCCATCGATTCCCACGGGCTCCTGCAATCGGTGACGCTGCACCGCGCGGTCCGCCGCATCGCCACCGCCGAACTGTTCGTCGCGGTTCCCGTTCTCACCTGAGCCGAATTCGTCACCAGGTTTGACGCCTCCACCTCGTGGAACCCATCTTCGTGAACTTCTGTTGTGACGAATCATGTTGAGCGGCCTCGGTCTGGTCCTGGCGGCGGTGGCGCTGATCGTCGCGGCCCAGGTGCTGTCCAAGAAGACCACCATCCCGTCCGCCGCGCTGCTGACGCTGGCCGGTCTCGGTGTGTCGGCGACGCCTCTGCCCGACATCGTCCTCGACCCCGACGTCGTCCTCACGCTGGTGATCCCGCCCCTGCTGTACAGCGCGGCGCTCAACTCGTCGCTTGTCGCCATTCGCAAGAACGCGTTGACGATTCTCAGCCTCTCGGTCGGTTTGGTGATCGCCACCGCAAGCGTCGTCGGAGTGGGTTTGTACCTGTTGATACCGACCGTCACGCTCGCCGCGGGCATGGCGCTGGGAGCGGCCGTCGCACCACCCGATCCCGTTGCCGCGCTGGCGGTGGGTCGACGCGCCGGCATCCCGCCGAGGCTGGTGACGCTGATCGAGGGCGAAGGACTGCTGAACGATGCGACGGCACTGACCATGCTGACGGTCGCGACGACGGCCATCGCCCTGCACGACATGTCGCCACCGGAAGCCGGGGGCCTGTTTCTCCTCGCCGCGGGCGGCGGCGTCGCAGTCGGTGTCGCCATCGCGTTCGTGATCCGGCTGGTTCAACGCGTCATCGACGATCCGCTGCTGCTGAACATCGTCTCGCTGGTGACACCGTTCATCGCCTACCTCGCGGCCGAACACGTCCACGCGTCGGGAGTGCTGGCCGTCGTGGTGACGGCGTTGATCGTCGGGCACGACACCCGCCATGCCGCGTCGAGCGCAAGCCGCCTGCAGACCGGCGCGGTGTGGCGCCTGATCGACGTCCTGCTGGAAGGTTTCGTCTTCCTGCTGATCGGCGAGCAGCTACCCACCGTCGTCGCAGGACTGTCGGCCTATTCGCTACCCACGGTGGCGACGGCCGTCGGCGTCACCCTGGCAGGAGTTCTGCTTCTGCGCCCCGTGTGGCTGTACGTCACCGAGCGGCTACCGCGTCGCAAGAACCGCGAGGGCGCCGACATTCCACGTCTGAGCGGCCGCGAGATCGTCGTCATGAGCTGGGCAGGGACACGTGGCGTCATCACCGTCGCCGCTGCGTTCTCGCTGCCGTTGACGCTCGACAACGGGGATCCCTTCGTCGCGCGAGACCTGTTGCTGTTCTGCGCTTTTGTCGTCGTGCTGGTCACCGTGGTCGGCCAGGGCACGACGTTCGCACCACTCGTGCGTCGTCTGAACGTTCGCGCCGACGCCGCGACCACGTCCCGGGTCCGCAACGAGGCGAGACAGGGAGCCGCGAAAGCAGCGCTCGCGCAACTCGATCGGATCGCCAAGGACGAGAAGCTGAAGCCCGAGGCCACGACGGCCTTCCGTGAGGAACTGGAACACCGGATCGAGCGCTATCGCCGTCGACTCGATCACCTCGACAACGCCGACGAGACTTCCCTGGTCTCCCCGGCGCAGCAGGCGTCACTGGGCACCAGGCGCAAACTGATCGCGACGCAGCGCGACGAACTGCTGCGCTGGCGAGACGCAGGCCGGCTCCCCGACGAGGACATGCGAGTCCTCGAACACGAACTCGACCACGAGGAACACGCCATGCATCTGCCCGGCTCGGGTCCGGCCTCGTAGCTATCGACGCGCGGGTTCGACGACGAAATCGTCCAGATCGGCGTGGCGGGTCATCTCCCAGTAGTCGACGATCCGCCACGGGAGCGTCGACACCACTCGTCCGGCGTCGTTGCGGTACCAGTTGTTCATGCCCTCGTGCGTCCAGATCATCCGCGCATGCGCCTCGTCGTGGCGGCGCACGTAGTTCTCTTCGACGTCGGGCCTGCATTCGACGGCGCCGATTCCATTGTCCGCCATGGTCGTCAGCAGATCGACAATGTACCGGACCTGGAATTCGGCGATCGTGATGTAGCTACCGCCGTGGCCGAGAACAGTGCCCGGCCCGCACGTGATGAACAGGTTCGGATAGTCCGGCACGGTGATGCCCAGATACGCGTGCGCGTCCTCCGGACCCCAGAAATCCTTGATGGACTTGCTTGATCGACCGCGAATGTCGATGGGGCTGAGCAGCTTGTGCGTCTCGAACCCGGTGGCGAGGATGACGACGTCGACCTCGGCTTCGGTACCTTCCGATCCCACAACGGAATTCGGTCCGATCGACGCGACTCCTTCCGCCACCAACGTCACGTTGTCCCGTTTGAGCGCGGCGAACCACCCGTTGTCGAGGAGCATCCGCTTGCCGAAGGGCGGATAATCGGGCAACGACTTCTCGATCAGGTCCGGCCTGCCCTCCAGTTCGCGCTCGAGGTACCGCGTGAACACCCGGCGATGCGCGTCGTTGATCGCGTTGATCGACCGCTCGGGCGTCTCCCATTCGGGATCGACCTGAAGCGACGGATGCACACGATCGTTGAAGTTCCACGCCAATCGCGTTCGGTACCACAGCCGATACAGCGGAACGACGTCCATCAGGTAGCTGACGTCGTCGTCGATGGGCGCGAAATACACGTCGCTCGACGTCACCCACTGGGGCGAGCGCTGGAACACCGTCGCATGTCCGACGGTCGACGCGATGGCGGGCAACACCTGCATCGCACTCGCACCCGTTCCGACGATGGCGACGCGTTTGCCGCTCAGATCGAGATCCGCCGGCCATTCGGCGGTATGGAAGATCGGACCGGTGAACGTGTCGAGACCCGGAATGGACGGCACTTTCGGACGGTTCAGCTGTCCGGTGGCGGTGATCACGGCGTCGGCTGTCAGCACGTCACCGGCGGTGGTGGTCACCGTCCACGTCTGCCCGTCGGCGTCGTAGACCGCGTTCGCCACCTCGGTGTCGAACTGGATGCGTCGTCGTAGATCATGTTGTGTCGCAACGTCACTGAGGTACTGCCACACCTCGTCGCGCTTGCCGAAATGCGTGCTCCACGCGCGCGGCTGGAACGAATACGAGTACAGGTGACTCGGCGTGTCGACGCCCGCGCCCGGGTACGTGTTCTCGAACCACCCACCGCCGACGTCGGAATTCTTCTCCAGCACAACGTGTTCGATGCCGGCCTCGCCGAGCTTGATCGACGCCAGCATGCCGGAGACCCCGGCGCCGATGACGATGACCGACAGGTCGCCTTTCACGGGCGTCCGCGCCGGTTCGTCGACGAAGCCCATGTCCTCGGCGACCATCGACGCGAACTCCGCAGGCACGTCTTCGCCGACGGCGGCGCTGATCATGTCGACCAGATGGGCACCGCTCGGGGACGGCACCGCCATCGGGACGCCGTTCGCCCAGTCGGTGATGGCGTCGAGCGCGGCCACCCGGATGCGCGACGCCACCTCCGGTGCGAACCCGCCGCTGTCGTTGTCGTCCATGCCGCGGCTGCGGGTGGGCCGGTAGGGATCCTGCAGCCACGCGTCGTCGCCGGTCAACTGATAGAGGACAGCGACGAGGCTGGGCATGTTGGCCGCGTCGAGAGCACGTTCCAGCCGCGCTCGGTCGATCGCGGTCGCAGCAGTGACGGACACCGGACACCTCCTGGTAGCGGAACTGTTCCAAAACTAACCACAGTTAGGTCTATCGGCACAAGGGTGGTCTCGAAGTGCCGTTTTGGGTCTTGACAATGTGTCGCGGACCACACAATGCTGTTGCACATACCTAACGATGGTCAGGCGAAGGGATCGACATGGAACTCACCGAAGCAATGCGCACCACCGGTACGTGCCGGCGCTACGCGGACACACCGGTCCCCGACGAGGTCTTTCGCAACGCCTTCGACGTCGCTCGCTTCGGCCCGCAGGGCGGCAATCGTCAGCCGGTCCGCTGGATCGTCGTCCGCGACGCTGCCCGCAAGCAGGCACTCGCCGACCTCTACCTGCCGATGTGGGACGCCTACTTCGCCGGTATCACCGGAGGCACCGTCGCCGTCGGCGCCCTGCCCAAGACGGTGCAGGACGCGGACTACTTCGCCCGCCACCTCGCGGAAGTACCGGCCATCATCGTCGTGTGCGCCGCGCTCGACGGTCTGCACCCGACGGACCACGAACTCGGTCGCCTCTCCGTCGTCGGCGGCGCGTCGATCTACCCGACCGTGCAGAACCTCTGCCTCGCGCTGCGCGACCAGGGCGTCGCCACCGCGGTGACCACGCTGCTGTGCCACGAGGAACCGGCCATCCGCGAGCTGCTCGAGATTCCCGACGAGTACATCACCGCCGCGCACATCGCCGTCGGCTATCCCGAGAAGTCGTTCCCGAAGAAGCTGACGCGTAGCCCGGTGGAGGACATCGTCGCCCTCGAATCCTTCGGCCAGCCCATGTTCGCGCCCGCCGCAGCACTCTGATCTCCAGGAGACCACCGATGCCCGAGCTTGCCAGTCAGTTCAGAAACCGAATCGGTCGCGCCACGATCGGCGATCAACTCCGCCGCCACGCGCGCACCAACCCGGACAAGACCGCGTTCATCAGCTACAGCGCCGACGGCACCCGCCAGGTCACCACCTACGGTCAACTCGACACTCGCGCAAACCAATTCGCCAACCTGTTGATCGACCTCGGGGTCGGCCGCGGCGACCGCGTCGCATCGATGGCACGCAACAGCGTCGACGTCGTCGTCGCCTACTACGGCACGCTGAAGGTCGGGGCGGCGTTCACCGGCATCAACGTCATGTACCGCGAACCCGAGGTGCGTCATCAGCTCGAGCACGCGGAGCCGACGGTCGTCGTCGCGGATTCCGCGTTCGCCGACGTCATCACGGCCGTCAAGCCCGAGAGCACCACGCTCGTCACCTTCGGCGACAACTACGACGAGCTGACGTCGAACACTCCGACGACCGAGCCCGAGGTCGACCTCGACGAGAACGACGTCGCCATGGTCATCTACACCTCCGGAACCGAAGCGGCGCCCAAGGGCGTCATGATTCCGCACCGCAACTTCCTCGTCTCGACGGCGCCGGCATGGAGCTGGGGGCTGCGCACCGGCCCCGAGGACACGTGGCTGTTCGTCATGCCGTTCCACACCATCGCCGGCCTCGGCTCAATGACCACGCTGACGCTGATGGGCGCAACCCTGGTGTTGCCTGCGACCGTGGATCCGGCACAGTCGCTGCGCATCATCGCCGACGAGAAGGTGTCCGTCATCGCGCAGACGCCGACGTTCTACATGGCGCTGGCGCGTGACGAGAGCTTCGGCCCGGCCGCGGTCGGACAGGTACGCCGGTGCATGACGTACGGCGGCCAGGTCGCGCCCCACACCATCTCGGCATGGGCATCGGCTGCACCCGACGCGATCTGGGGCACCTACTGGGGACAGTCCGAGCTGTCGCAACTCGGCTCGGTCGGCTGGTTCTCCACGCTCGACGACATACCCGGCGGCGACGCGTCGTGGATCGGCAAGCCGGTCACACACCTCGAGATCAAGGTGGTCGACGCCGACGGCAACGACAGCGAGATCGGCGAATTGCTTTGCCGCACTCCGTCCGTCATGCTCGGCTACTTCAAGAACGAAGTCAAGACCGCCGAGGTGTTCGATGGCGGCTGGGTCCACACCGGCGACATGGTCCGCATCGACTCCGACGGGAATCTGTTCTTCTACGATCGAATGAAGGACATGATCAAGACCGGAGGTATGAACGTGTCGTCGCAGGAAGTGGAGCGGGCCATTCACGCGCATCCCGACGTGCTGCGTGCTGCCGTCGTCGGAATGCCCGATCCGTACTGGTCCGAGGCCGTCACCGCGTTCGTCATCCCCGCCGAGGGCGCCGCGCCCGATCCGGAGGCGATCATCGAACACTGCCGCGGGCAGCTGGCGTCGTACAAGACGCCGAAGGCGGTACACATCGTGACCGAACTGCCTGTCGATCCGCAGGGCAAGATTCTCAAACGCGAACTGCGCTCGCTGGCGCCGACCGAACCCGTGCAGGAGACCGTGTGACACTGCCCGACGACGCCCAGGAACTCCCCCGCCAGGTCCGGACGCGTCGACGTCGCGAGGACATCGTCGCCAAGGCAGCGGAGATCTTCGCGCGCGACGGGTACGCGGCCGTCGGCATGAGAGACATCGCCGACGCCGTCGGGATCAAGGGCGCCAGTCTGTACCACCACTTCTCGTCGAAAGAGGAGATCCTGTTCGCGGTGTGTCTCACCGTCACTCAGGAACCGGCGGAACAGACGCTGCCCCTGCTCGATGCACCCGGCACTCCGACCGAACGACTGTCGGCGCTGGTGCGCGCGCACCTGATTCACCTGAACAGTCGACGCGTGGAATACATTGTCGGACTACACGAATTGGCGGCGCTGACTCTCGAGCATCGGTCGGTGATCGAGGACTACCGCCGTCAGTATCAACGACGCGTCCGCGATGTCGTCGCCGCGGGTATGCGCACGGGTGAATTCACCGTCGGCGACGCACGTTTGGCGTCGTTCGCGCTGACCGACATGCTCAACGGCATCAGCGCATGGTTCCACGGGGGCGGGGCCATGAGCATCGAGGACGTCGCCGACGAATACGTCGACCTGGCCGTCCACCGACTTCTCGGTGGCCGGCGATGATCGTCGAGCCCGGTTTCGAACGGGTCCACGACGCGTTGACCGCGAATCTCGCTGCGGGAGAGGAGCTCGGCGCCTCGATCGTTGTCGACATCGACGGCAGGCGCATCGTGGACGTGTGGGGTGGTCACCGCGATCTCGCCCGTTCCGAGCCGTGGACCGAGGACACCATCGTCAACGTGTGGTCGACGTCGAAGCTGGTGACGAACCTCGCCGCGTTGATGCTCTTCGATCGCGGCCTGCTCGACCCGTACGCGCCGGTGTCGCACTACTGGCCCGAATTCGCTGCCGCCGGAAAGGAGTCCGTCGAGGTACGGCACATCCTGTCGCACACGTCCGGGGTATCGGGCTGGGACAGGCCGTGCGTCGTCGAGGACCTGTACGACGCGGACAAGGCCGCTGCTCGTCTCGCCGCGCAGGAACCGTGGTGGGATTCGCGGACGACGTCAGGCTATCACGCCGTCAGCCAGGGCACCCTCGTCGGCGAGCTGGTGCGACGCGTGACCGGAAAGACGTTGCGACAGTTCGTCGCCGAGGAGATCGCCGGGCCACTGGGCGCGGACTTCCAGATCGGCGCCCGAGAACAGGACTGGTCACGTATCGCCGACGTCGTTCCGCCTCCGGTTCCGACCGACGTCGTACCGGACCCGTTGAAAGTTCGTCGTCGCACGTTCCTCGGCCCTGCCGTCCGTGCAGAGTCCGCGAACACGCCCGAGTGGCGTCGAGCCGAGATCGGTGCGGCGAACGGGCACGGCAATGCACGGTCGGTGGCGCGGATCATGTCGGCGCTCGCGCGTGGCGGAGTGGTCGACGGGGTGCGCCTGCTGAGCGACGATGCCGTTGCTCTTGCGTTCGACGAACAGACGAACGGCGTCGACCTGGCGCTCGGCGTTCCACTGCGCTTCAGCATGGGTTACGCACTGCCGCAGCCGGATACGATTCCGTACATCCCCGAAGGCCGTATCTGCTTCTGGGGTGGCTGGGGCGGATCGCTGACCGTCATGCACCCCGACAGCCGGATGACCTTCTCGTACGTGATGAACAAGATGGGGCCGGGGATCGTCGGATCGGATCGGGCGGAGCAGTATCTGACGGCGGTCTATTCCTCCATGTGAGCGCGAATGTATAGCGGGCTATACATTCGCGCGCACGTCAGGTACCGCAGAAAGTCTGAAAACCCTCGGTGAACACCTGCGACGCAGGCTCGGCGTACTCGGACCGGTCGTCACGCCGCTCGAACGGGTGGGTGACGACGTCGAGCAACGTCTCGAACGGGCCGAGGTCGCCCGCCGTCGCCGAGCGCAGCGCCGCGTCGACGAGATGGTTGCGCGGGATGTAGATCGGATTGACGCGGTCCATGGCGTCGGCGACGGCCGTGACGTCGTCCGGCAGATAGCTGCGCCAGCGCTCGACCCACGGCGCCAGGACGTCGGGAATCGTTGCGGTGCCGCGCAGTTCGTCGGCGAGTGCACGGAAGGTGCCGGTCCAGTCGAGACCGTTGTCGCGCATGATGGTCAGCAGATCGTCCGCCAGGGCCGGGTCGAGTTGTGTGACACCGAGTTTCGACGCCAGACCTTCGGCGAAGTAACGGCCGTACCGGTCCGCGTAGCTCTCGAGCACCTCGGTGACGGCGGGCACCGCGTCGCTCGGATCGGCAGCGACGAGCGGCAGCAGCGTCTCGCCGAAGCGCGCCAGATTCCACTGCATCACACCGGGCTGGTTGCCGAAGGCATAGCGCCCGCCGTGATCGATGGAACTGAACACTGCATACGGGTCGTACGCGTCGACGAACGCGCACGGGCCGTAGTCGATCGTCTGCCCCGAGATGGTCGTGTTGTCGGTGTTCATGACCCCGTGCACGAATCCGGTGAGCATCCACTGCGCGACGAGCCGGGCTTGCGCGTCGACCACCGCCTCGTAGAACTCCAGGTAGCGACCCGTCAGATGCGGGTAATGCCGGGCAATCGCGTAATCGGCGAGCAGCTGCAGCTGGCCTTCGCGCCGGGCCGCGAACTCGAAGGTTCCGACGCGCAAGTGGCTGGCCGCGACGCGCGCGAGAACGGCACCGGGCTCCGGCTCACTGCGCATGACGTCGCGGCCGGTGGCGGTGACGGCGAGCGAGCGCGTCGTCGGAATGCCGAGGGCATGCATGGCCTCGCTGACCACGTACTCCCGCAGCATCGGGCCCACGACGGCCAATCCGTCGCCTCCCCGCGCGAACGGCGTGCGGCCCGACCCCTTCAGATGCAGGTCGACGCGGCCGCTCGGGCCGTTCAGCTCGCCCAGCAGCAGCGCCCGTCCGTCACCGAGCATCGGCACGAACCCGCCGAACTGGTGCCCGGCGTACGCCATCGCGACCGTCTTCGCCCCGTCCGGAGGCGTCGCACCGGCAAGGACGTCCGGCGCGCCGCGAAGGGCGTCGGCGTCCAGACCGAGCGACGACGCGAGCGCGTCGTTGAACACCAGGATTCGCGGTTCCGGAGCTTCCGCGCCCTGCCACGGCACGACGAGGTCACTCAGCTCGTCGGCGTAGGTGCTTTCGAGTCCGGGGAGAACTGAGGTCGGTGCAGCCATGATTTCGAGAGTAACCGCGTCTCGTGCTTCCGGCCTCGTGCGTGCGAATGTATAGCGGGCTATACGGCGGTCTCAAGCAGTCATCGCAACGTGCCTGATCATTGAGGGATGGTTGCGATGGGACGTCCGGTGTACACCAATGAGGTGCGGATGCTGTTCTGGGTTCTGTTGGGTTTGGGCTCGACGGTGAAA